>JBFXJF010000003.1:0-165899 GCA_050175155.1 Vulcanibacillus sp. | reverse complement strand
CTTCTATAACGAAAAAAGGTTTCAAAAAAGACTAAAGTGCTTAGCTCCGATAGAATATCGAAACCAAGCACTTAATATTGCATAAACTTTAATTAATTACTTGTCTACTTGACAAGGGGCAGTTCATTAGCTGTTTAGAGGTTTTTATTATTAAAAAAATTATATTAGTATAATTTGATATATTGTTCTCTTTCCCATGGGTGAACTTGTACTCTATACATATCCCACTCTATTTTTTTAGTTTCAATAAAATTATTAAGGATATGCTCTCCTAGTGAGGATGTAATTACGTCGTTTAGAACTAACTCCTGTAACGCCTCATCTAGACTGCCAGGTAAATTAGCAATACCGAGTTTTTCTCTTTCTTCTTCAGTCATAATATAAATATTACTATCAACAGGTGGAGCTAGTTTCATCTTATTTTTTATTCCATCTAATCCCGCTTTTAATAATACTGTTAAAGCTAAATATGGATTAGCTGACGGATCTGGATGTCGCACTTCAATTCTCGTACTTAATCCTCTAGCAGCTGGAATCCTAACTAATGGACTACGGTTTCTAGGAGACCAAGCAACATAGACAGGTGCTTCATATCCTGGAACAAGTCTTTTGTAAGAGTTAACTGTTGGGTTTGTAATTGCTACTAATGAACGAGCATGTTTTAATATACCAGCAGTAAAATATCTTGCTGTTTCTGATAATCCTAAAGAATCATTTTCGTCATAAAAAGTATTAGTATCACCTATAAATAAGGATAAATGATTGTGCATTCCGGAGCCATTCATCCCATACATTGGTTTAGGCATAAAAGTAGCATGTAAACCATGTTTTCTTGCTATTGTTTTAACAACTAACTTAAATGTTTGTATATTGTCAGCAGTTTCAACTGCGTTTGCATATTTGAAATCAATCTCATGTTGTCCTGGAGCTACTTCATGATGAGATGCTTCTACTTCATAACCCATATTATCTAGTGTTAATACAATGTCACGACGACAATTCTCACCTAAATCAATTGGAGCTAAGTCAAAATATGCTCCATGATCATTTAAGTTTAGCGTAGGGTCTCCATTATCATTAGTCTTAAAGAGGAAAAATTCTGGTTCAGGACCTACATTAAATGATGTATAGCCCATTGCCTCAGCTTCTTTAAGCTGCCTTTTTAAAGCACCACGTGGATCACCCAAGAAAGGACTACCATCAGGCATATAGATATCACAAATTAAACGCGCTACCTTACCACCTTCATTCGATTCCCATGGAAAGATTACCCAAGTATCCAAATCGGGATATAAATACATGTCTGATTCTTCGATTCTTACAAAACCTTCAATAGAAGAACCATCAAACATCATTTTATTGTCTAATGCTTTTTCTAACTGGCTAACGGGAACCTCAACATTTTTTATAACACCTAATAAATCAGTAAACATAAGTCGAATAAAGCGGACGTTTTCTTTTTTAACTACTTCTAAAATATCTTTTTTTGTAAATTTTGCCACATAAATCTCTCCTTAATGTGTAATATATAAGTGCTTATATATTAGATTATAAGCATTCTTAATGAAAAAAACGTGATAAATCTCCTTGTATTAATGTATTGATTTGATTTGGTTTTTGATGTAGTAGCTCTTGTGCAATCTTTTTTCTTAGATAAGTATCTGTAACCGGAATACTCTCGATTTTATTTTTTATTACATTGTGCTTAATTTGTTCACTATCTCTAATATTAAAAATTTCTTTTATACCTGCTAAGTTAACTTTTTTCTCTAATAAATCTTTAATTTCGAGTAAACGATCAATATCCGAAAATGAAAATAATCTATGTCCTCCGTTGGTTCTTGCTGGTATAATTAAATCATTTTCTTCATAATATCTAATCTGTCTAGCGGATAAATCAGTTAACTCCATGATGATGCTCATTGGAAAAAGAGGTCGATTTCTTCTTTCTAAATCATTCATCGTAATCCTCCAAACTTATTTATATTTAAATTATATTCTATGTTAATTTTCATGTCAATAGTTTGTTAGTTAATCTAACATGCAATAATTTAATCAATTAGGTTGTTTTGAAGCATAACATCTATAGCTGTTAGAATACCCCATTTAACGTGTTGGTAAGTAAGTCCGCCTTGTACATACCCTATATATGGTTCAACGATTGGAGCATCACCTGATAGTTCTAGACTAGCTCCCTGAACGAATACCCCTGCAGCCATAATTACTCTGTTTTGATAACCTGGTATATTTGAAGATTCTGGTACAACATGAGAATCAATAGGTGATCCTTTTTGAATACCCTTAAGGAAGGTTGTTAATCTCAATGGATTATTAAATTTAACAGCTTGAATAATATCATTTCTATCTTCATGCCACTTTGGGCTTGTCTCAAACCCTAAGTTCTCCAATAATGCGGCAGTAAAAATGGCACCTTTTAATGCTTCCCCAACAAAGTGAGGTGCTAAAAAGAAACCTTGGTAAAAATCGGACATATATCCATGTGTGGCACCTATCTCTCTACCAATACCCGGTGCGGTTAGACGATAGGAGATTTTTTCGATATATTTTTCTTTCCCTACAATATATGCACCAGACTTAGCCAATCCACCACCAGGATTTTTTATAAGTGAACCTATTATTACATCAGCACCAATATCTGTAGGTTCAAGAGTATCAGTAAATTCTCCATAACAATTATCAACAACAATTATTATATCTGGGTTTATCCCCTTTACATAAAGCACCATCTTTTCAATCTCTTTTATACTAAAAGAGGCTCTCCATGAATAACCCTTTGATCTTTGGATTGCAATTACTTTTGTTTGCTTAGAAATCATTTTTTTGAGTAGATCAAGATTAACCCCACCACTATCATCTAGTGGTATACTGTTGTAATTAATTCCCCACTCTTTTAAGGACCCCATACCATTACCATGAATTCCAATTACTTCTTCTAAAGTATCATATGGGTCGCCTGTAATATATAATAATTCATCCCCAGGGCGTAATAGACCAAAAAAACCAATTGTAAGTGCATGGGTTCCAGATACAATATGTGGACGAACTAGACCGGATTCAGCACCAAATACTTCTGCATATATATTATCTAATACATCCCTTCCTACATCGTTATATCCATAACCAGTAGATGAATGCAAATGAAAATCGGAAACCTGATATTTTTGAAAGGCTTTCAATACTTTTCCTTGATTATATTCAACTATTTTATCGATTTCTCTAACTTTATCTTCTATTTTTTTTTCTGTTTCTTCTATAATTTTAATCATATTAGAATCAAAATTAAAAAAATTATACATAAAATCAACTCCAATTTATTCATTGACTGAATTGAAACTTAATAAATCAGTATTAATATGGATATTATCTAATAATACATCTATTTTCCAACACTGAATGCCTTCGTCCCATACTATTTCACCTATAATCGTACCACTCTTACGCAGATATGATATTAAATCAGCCCTACTTGCTGGTATAGTAAAGGAATATCTTGTCCAACTTTCAGTAGTTTTTATTGATATCATATCTAATAGATTTTGCAGGTCGTCATTATCGTAACTTGAAATAATTATATAATTATTAATATCATCAATTATAATGTCATTAGTTAAATCCTTTTTGTTATAAACAACGATTCGTGGGATTGAATCAGCTTTAATTTCAATTAAAAGTTTATCTACTACTTCCATATGTTTCTCTCTGTTAGGATGGCTTGAATCAACTACATGCAATAATAAATCTGCTTCGGACGCCTCTTCTAAGGTAGACCTAAATGCTGCTATCAGGGCATGGGGTAAGTCTTGAATAAACCCTACAGTATCGGTTAGGATGATCTCCTTACCTGATACAGTTTTTAACTTTTTGGAAGTGGGATCTAATGTAGCAAACAATTTATCTTCTGTTAATACATTTGAGTTGGTAAGTTGGTTTAATAACGTTGACTTGCCCGCATTAGTATAACCTATAAGAGCAATCTGAAAAATATTATTTTTCTCTCTTCTTGCTCTGTACAATTTTCGATGATTGTTGATTTCTTTTAATTTGGTTTTTAGATAAATTATCTTTCTTCTTATATGTCTTCGATCTGTTTCTAATTTTGATTCACCAGGACCCCTTGTACCAATACCTCCTGCTAATTTGGACATGCTAATACCTTTACCAGTGAGTCTTGGCAATATATAGCTTAGTTGTGCAAGTTCAACTTGTATTTTACCTTCCATTGAATCCGCTCTTTTTGCAAAAATATCTAAAATTAATTGGGTACGGTCAATAACCTTACAGTTAATTTTACCTTCTATATTTCTTACTTGTGAAGGGGTTAATTCACAATTGAAAATAACTATATCTGTAGCTAATTCTTCTGTTACTTTTGCTATTTCTTCGACTTTTCCTAAACCAATATACCAAGAGGAATCAATTTTTGATCTATTCTGCATAATAACCATCTGTAGCTCTGCGTCTACTGTTTCAACTAAACTTTTTAATTCTTCAATAGAATACTGATTTATCTTTTCTGATTTATTAAGATTAACCCCGACTATAACTACTTTTTCTTTTATCAAATTCTATTATTCCTTTCGTTAGATAAACAATATTCTTTTATTAATTAAAGTCTGGACAAATATTATATATAGTATATCAAAATAGAAAATAAGTTACGATATTAAAGAAAATATATTTTACTTAAACCACTTTTCAAGTGAATTTCTATTAAGTAAAAAATCCTCTGGTTGCAAAGTCATTAGTTCTTGTTTGGAGCTTGATATAATATTATCGTTAAGTAGCCTAACTGCTTGATTTCTAATTGACTTTTCAATTAAATTACGAACCAATCTAGCATTACTAAAATTGAACAGGGGATTTTGTTTTTCTTCTAATATAATTTGTTTAAGTTTTAGTTTTGCTGATGGAGAAAGTATATATTCTCTATCACCTAGCATTACGTTCGAAATATTCATTAATTCAGTTAGGGAATAATCATCAAAATGTAGCTGAATAGGAAATCTTGAGTAGAGACCTGGATTAGATCTAATAAAAAACTCCATTTCAGATGAATAACCAGCAAGAACCAAAATAAAATCATTCTTGTGATCTTCCATTGCTTTTACAAGTGTATCTATACTTTCTCTTCCGAAATCTTTCTCTCCACCTCTGTACAAGGAATAGGCCTCATCGATAAAGAGTATACCTCCCAAAGATTTGTTTACTTGTTCTCTTGTTTTTTGTGCAGTGTGTCCAATGTATTCACCAACAAGATCAGCTCTTTCTACCTCAACCAAATGACCTTTTGATATAATTCCCATTTCAAAAAACATTTTTGCCATTAATCTAGCTACAGTTGTTTTTCCAGTGCCAGGGTTTCCCTTAAATAACATATGAAAAACTTGAGGTTCATTTTTTAATCCGTTAATAGTCCTTTGTTGATTTATTTGAATCAAAGCGAATATTTCAAATATTAATTTTTTTATTTCCTCTAAGCCAATAAGTTTATTCAAATCTTCAATAATAAGATTGAATTTATTATAAACTAATAAGTTCTTATCATTTTTTTCGAAATTATCTTTTATTTTAACTACTTTTTTGTTCTGGTCTATGACAATTTGAATTTTATGTGATTTGGTATTTGTGGTTAGATTCTCAATATCCAAAGTTATCCACCTCATTAATTTAGAAGTTATGTCTAGTCTTTATAAAAAACTTAAGTCTTAGTTATACTAAGACTCTATCTGAATTACTAATATTTCTTTTGTTGTTTCTTTAAAGCTAATTATTTGCATAGGGTAAGTTATAGCTTGTATAACTATTTGATCGCTTTTTGGTTCAAGATATTTAATGAATATTTCAACCTTATCTTCAGATTCTTTACAATCAACATCTATTTCATATCCACCTGTTTTTTTCTTTCCCATTGTAAGTAAAACATACGTCATATCATTTATTGCAATAATATTTTGGGCCTTTAAAGTCCTATTTTCTTCTAACCATTTATTTACTTCTAATGGTGCTTCCTCTTGTTTAACAATTTTATATTCCATAATTAATCAGATCCTTTATAAATTTTTTTTAATAAAAAAGCATTCTTTAAAATAACAAAAGAATGCTTTTTTTATTAATTATATAAATTTAGATTGTCAATTATAACTATGTAAAGCATAAAAATTAATTTTAATTAATCTTCTTTTGCCTCTTGAGTTAAATTAATATTTTTCGCAGGCACAAATGTTGAAATTGCATGTTTATATACCATTTGCTGTTTACCTTCAGTTTCGAGTATTACAATATAATTATCGAAACCTTTAATCAAACCTCTTAATTGGAAACCATTAGTCAAAAAAATCGTAACAGGCAAATTATCTTTGCGAGCTAAGTTTAAAAAAGTATCTTGAATATTAATTCCTTGTTTCATGTTTAACTACCTCCTATTTGCATAAACAAAAGTACATCTATAGATATTTCTTCAAATATTAAAACTTTCCTGCAATCAAATCAAAAATATTATTTATATTTTTTTCCTTGTTATTATCACGAGAGTCTGTTAAATCAAACCAGTGGATTTCTTCTATCTGACGAAACCAACTTAATTGTCTTTTTGCATATCGTCTCGTTCCTTGTTTAATTAAAAATATAGCATGTTCTAATGAAATCTCCCCCTTTAAATATTTGTTTATTTCTTTATATCCAAGACCCTGCATAGAATTATATTTCTCATTATAACCAGAAGCTAATAAAGATTTCACTTCTTCAACAAGGCCTTGATTTATCATATTGTCGACTCGCAAATTTATCTGATTATATAATTCAGCTCTATTTCTAATTAAGCCAATAATTAGTAAATTATACGGGATTTCTCTATCTTGGTCAACTAGTAACTCACTAGCTGGCTTTCCTGACAGATGATAGACTTCAAGTGCTCGAAGAATCCTTTTAGTATCATTAATGTGTATTTTACTTGCGGTTAAAGGATCTACTTCATTCAGTTTGGTATATAAAATATCATTATTATATTGACTTAAGTGCTCACGATAATCGTTATCTCTTTTTACTTGGGAGAAGTTATACTTATTGGTAACCGACTTAATATATAGCCCAGTGCCTCCAACTAAGATTGGTAATTTATTTTTTCGATTAATCTCAACTATACTTTTTTGAACAATATCTTGAAATTCGGCAACTGAAAAATCATAATCAGGTTCGTAACAATTAATTAAGTGGTGTTTTACACCTCTCATCTCTTCAGGACTGATTTTTGCTGTTCCTATGTCTAACCCTTTATAAACCTGCATAGAATCTCCTGATATAATTTCACCATTAAAGCGGGTGGCAATATCTAAACTTAATCCAGTTTTCCCAACCGCAGTTGGCCCTACGATAACTAATAAATTATCTTTCATATTATAATTTCCCCTATTGTAATTACACCGTAAGTAACAGATGAAGAGCGAATAACTTTTTTAAATCCTAATCTTTCAAATTCGTTACTTTTAGTTGTCTCTTTTAAAATTACTTTTCTTTTTGCTACTCTTCTTGCCTCTGTTATTGTTTCAACTAATAAGGAGTTTTGATTTGCTAAAGTTCTCAACGGACTAATCGGTGTTGAATTATTAATCTTTATACGAAACATTGGATCCATGTAGACAACGTCAAAACTATTTTCAGGTAAAGATCTTAATTTGTGTAAATGATTAATATTAATAACTTCTATATTCCTCATAGCTTGGGTTAGGTCTTTGTCTTCATATATACTATTTATTAAGCCATCCTTTACTATTGTTGCTAGAACATTCTCGCTTTCTAATCCAACAACCTTTCCCTCTGATCCTACCACATATGAAGCAACTATTGAGTCAGAGGCTAATCCTAAAGTGCAGTCTAGAAATGTATCGCCAGTCTTCAATTCAGCAAGTTGAATCATTAAATCATTATCACCTAGTTTAAGACGATTTATACGTAATGCTGCCATGCTGGGGTGAAAGAAAAAAGGAGTGTTTATGTCACTTCTGTTATAAAATTTTGCGTGTTTATCTTCAATAACTATTAATTCGTTAGTATGGTGTTTATCCATCAGCTCAAGTATAGATTTTTTATCCCTTTCAATATAGACACTATTGAGATGTTTCGAAAATTCAGCTACCCTTTTCATTATATTTATATTTGATTTATGAGACGTAGTAATTATCATATCAAGTCACTCTTTTAAACATTTTTTCAATATCATATTTTGAAAAATAAACTATTACTGGTCTTCCATGCGGACAAGTATAAGGGTTTTCTGTTCTTCTTAGCTGTTCAAGAAGTTCTTCCATTTCGTTTTTTGTTAAATATCTATTTGCTTTTATTGATGATTTACAAGATTCTGCAGCAACTAAGTCTTTATTCATATCTATCATATTTATCTCTTTATTAGAAAGTATTTCTTGCAATGCTTTTTCAATAAAATATATTTCTTGCCCCTTAGGAATCCATATTGGAATTGAGCGAATAATGATAGACTGCTTTCCAAACAATTCAATCTCTATACCGACCCTTTTTAACTCTTCAATTTTATAAAATATATGTTCTATTTCCGATTTTGAGTAATTTAATGTTATAGGTACAGTTAAGTCTTGATATTCGATCTTTTCAAGATTAATCAACCTTATGTTTTTTTCATAATTAACTCTTTCATGGGCTGCATGTTGATCGATTAGGTAAATACCTTCTATACTTTGTGCAATAATATAGGTACCATGAAATTGGGCAATCGGTTCTAAAAAAGGTAATTTATTTGACTGTTTTATCTCAATATCATTTTTTTCAAAAATAAAGCTTGAATTGTCTTTATCGGGTTTAAGAGTTAAATCAAAACTTGTTTGGAGACTATTTGTATATTTTAAATCTACTATTTTTTTTAAAGGTTCAGGGATAAGAGTATGTTCTGTTAATGCTTTATAGATAACTTCCTCAACTAATTTATTCATCTCTTTTTCTTTACTAAATTTAGCCTCTAGTTTCGCTGGATGTACGTTTACGTCTAATATAGTTGGATCCATATCTATATTTAATACTGATATGGGATATCTATTAACCATTAGTAAGTTCTTATAACCTTTAATTACTGCTTGTGTTAAGAGATAATTCTTTATATATCGCTTATTAACAAAGATTATAATATGATTTCTATTTGTTCTTGTTATCTCTGGCTTAGAAATAGCTCCAGTTATTTTAAAATCTATATTTTCAATATTAATAGGAATCATCTTCTTTGCAATACTTGCACTATATATAGTGGATATTACATGAATAAGATTATTGTTACCATATGTAGATAGGATAATTCGTTCATTATGTATCAATGTAAAAGAAATATCAGTGTGTGCTAAACTTAACTTATTAACATAGTCAATTATATGAGATAATTCGGTTTGCATTGATTTAAGATACTTAAGTCTTACTGGTGTATTGTAGAAAATATTTTTTACTGATATTTCAGTGCCTCTAGTAAAAGCAATCTCACTCTTATTCTTAATTTCTCCGCCTTCTATGTATATTTCTGTTCCATTGCCATCATTATTTGTTGAAGTTTTTAATATTAATTTGGAAATTACCGCTATACTGGGTAAAGCTTCTCCTCTAAAACCTAATGTTCTAATTTTAAATAAATCTTTTTCGTCTTTAATTTTGCTTGTAGCGTGTCTTAAAAAAGCCTTTTCAATATCTTCTTTTAATATTCCTTCTCCATTATCTTTAACAATAATATAATCTAGACCAGATTCTTTTATCAGAATATCAATTTTTGTACTGCCTGCATCTATACTATTTTCTACTAATTCCTTAATAATTGATGCCGGACGTTCTATTACTTCACCTGCTGCTATTTTATTAGCTATTGTATCATTAAGAAGATGTATTTTACTCATCTATTTTCTTCCCCAATCGTACATAAATATCATGTAGAATTTTAAAACCTTCCATTGGCGTTATATTTATAAAATCAATTAACCTTATTTCATTAATAATTTCTGCGTAATGAACATTATCATCACAAATAGTTAAATCTAACTCTATTTGACCTGTAGTTTGGCTAGTATAATTATTTTTGGATTCTATATCTTTTAAAATTATCTTTGCATTAGCTATAAGTTCTAGAGGCATTTCAGCTAATTCTGCTACGTATATTCCATAACTTTTATCAGATTTTCCTTCTTTTATTTTATGTAAAAATATTACCTTTCCATCTTTCTCAATTACACTTACATGAATGTTTTTAATGCGCGGATATAATTTCTCTAGACTTGTTAATTCATGGTAATGAGTGGAAAAAAGTGTTTTTGCGTTAACATTTTCATGGATATATTGAATAGTTGCCTGTGCTAAAGCCATTCCATCATATGTTGAAGTTCCTCTACCAATTTCATCAAGTAGAATAAGACTATTAGGAGTTGCTTGTGTAATAGCTTGTTTAGTTTCTAACATTTCAACCATAAAGGTACTTTGTCCACCTGTTAAATCGTCGCCTGCTCCTATTCTAGTAAATATTCGATCAATTATTGATAGGTCAGCAGTTTTGGCAGATACAAAGCATCCTATTTGAGCCATAATAATAATTAAAGCAATCTGTCGCATAAATGTACTTTTTCCAGACATATTAGGTCCTGTAATAATTAGAATTTGATCGCTTTCCTGATTTAAAATTGTGTTGTTTGGAAAGAAGTTGTCTTCAGTTTTTAATGCTTCTATTACTGGATGTCTTCCATCTTGTATGGTAATTTTCCCGTTTTGATTAAAAATGGGTTTTACATATCCGTTTTTTCTACTAATTACAGAGAATGATAGAAGGACATCGATTATAGCTAAAATATTAGCCGTTTTTAATAACCTATAACTTTGTAACGCAATTTCTTCTCTTACTTGTGTAAATATTTGATATTCTAATTCCAACATTTTATCTTCAGCTTCTAAAATAGCTAATTCTTTAATTTTTAACTCTTCGGTTATATATCTTTCCGCGTTAGCTAAAGTTTGTTTTCTTATATATCTATTTTCTGGAATTTGACTAATGTTAGATTTTGTAATTTCGATATAATAACCAAAAACCCTATTAAAACTGACTTTTAGTGATTTTATTCCAGTTAAATCTCTTTCTTTCAACTCTAAATCTTTAAGCCAGTCTTTACCCTCGGTGCTTAATATATAATAATCATCTAATAGTTTGTTATATCCCCTTTTAATTACATCACCATCTTTTGAGGTTATAGGAGGGTCTTCTTGAATAGATTTTTCTATTAGGTATTTAATATCATTGCATAAGTCTATCTTAGATACTAAAACTTTCAAAAATTCAGCATTACTTTCATGGATTAGATTATATATATCTTCTACTTTCTCTAAACTTGTTTTAAGATTATATAATTCTCTTGGGTTTACAATGCCAGATGATATTTTTGCTATTAAACGTTCCATATCAGAAATCTTTGAGAATTTATTAAATAGTTCGTTAGATAATATAGGATCATTATATATGTCCTCAACAATATTTAATCTTTCTTTGATATTTTTTTCTGATAATAATGGCTTGTCTAACCATCTTTTTAATAATCGAGATCCCATCGCTGTCCGTGTTTGATCCAATAGCCAAAGTAGTGAACCAGATTTTGATTGCTCTCTGTATGTTCTAATAAGTTCTAAATTTCTTTTTGAATGTTGATCTAATAACATAAATTGCTTAGTATCATAAATAATTAGTTCATTTAAATGTATAAGTTTTTTCTTTTGATTTTCCATAATATAACTAAGCAATTGGCCAATGCTTCTAATTATTTCGTTAGATAAAGTATTCAGATTAATATTCTTAAATTGTTCTTCTATAAGATGTATATATGTATCTTGATCTTTAATTTTTACAACAGATATGGATAAATTCATTTGTGATAAGTCAATTTCACTAAAATCTAACATTTCATTGTTTATTAGAATCTCAGAAGGATTATATTGATACAATTCATTTATTATGTTGTCAGTTTCGTCAAAAAATTCGGTTGCGTAAAATTCACCAGTAGAAACATCAGAAGCGGAAAACCCTATTAAACCATTTTCTTTAACAATTGAACAAATATAGTTGTTCTTCTTTTCTTCCATTTTTTGACCTTCGATAACCGTCCCAGGTGTAATTACGCGAACAACTTCTCTTTTAACAATACCAATTGCTAGTTTAGGATTTTCCACTTGTTCACAAATAGCGACCTTATAACCTTGTTCAATTAATTTAGAAATATATGTATCGGCTGAGTGATAAGGAACCCCACACATGGGGATCTTTTCTTTAACTCCTCCATCTCTACCTGTTAGTGTAATTCCTAAAATATGCGCTGCTGTTTTAGCATCATCAAAAAACATCTCATAAAAATCACCTAGGCGAAAAAATAAAAAGGCATCATTATACTCTGCCTTTATTGCGATATATTGCTGAATCATAGGAGTATAATTAGCCATTACTCTTTCCTCCAAAAAATAAATTATGCTAGATAATTATAACATATATCTTACTTTAGAAACAGGTTGTTATCTTGGAGGGTGACCTTTAGAATCTATATTTTTTTGGATATTTTTATGATATGGCGGTAGAAACCAGACTTCTCTAAAATCAATTTTTTCATTCCACCTAAAATCAGTATTTATATACTTTTCTAATGGAACCAAATATTTTTCATATAATTTATAATCTCCTAATTCTTTTAGTTCGTTCCATAAATTTAAGACAATTGGTTTTAGTTGAGTTTTATTACCTTCATAATAAGCTTTTTGAACATTAATATTTTCTAATGGGTTTTGATATAAATATAAATAGTTGTCAGCAATAAGTTTTGTAAGCGCAAATACCCCTTTTGTAATAGTAGGTGATACTAGCCAACTAGGCAAAGTTCTATATTCAAAACCTCCGTGGTATTTTATTCGATAATCTCCAAGGAATCCATACTTTGGTCTTCTCCCTATTCCGTTTTCATCTTCAAATAATGTAATTACAAGTGTAAGATAATTATCAAGAGCTCTTAATAAGAATGAATTCACAGATATATTACTCAGATGAATATGTCCTCCTAATGGATAATTTTTAATAGGCATTGATCCTGCTAACCATTTTAATTTTTTATCAGTAATTTTCTTACTACATATTAATAAACTGGTATATAAGTTCAAGACTAATTGTCTAGGCTCATTTGCTGGAATTGGTCTTATTTCTGCTAATGGAAGTTGATACCTATCATGATTAATCCAAATCCTATCACATCCAGCTTGACCCTTCTCTGGTAGGTACGTTGAAGCTAATACCATTTTTCCATAACTATCTTGTAAAATAAATTCAGGATCACATCCTATTAATATTTTTTTATTTGCGCTTATTAGATTTTTGTCCCAATTAACTAAAAATCTTTTTATTGCACTTTCAAATAAGGACTCCATCTTTTGGTTACTTTCTAAATTCGGGTTAACATATAAAACCCAAGGTTTTTCCCCAGAGGTAACACCTATTTTTACTATTCCGTAGTCTAAATTAAGTGCATATACTGCTCTTATGGCAATGTTTTTAACTCTGCGTTCTTCTCTTAGGCTTCTAAAATTATTAATTTCATATAAGGTTACATTATCCTTGTTTTTTACAATAGATGAATTTACCCAATTTTTATTGGATTTATCATTAGAAATAACATAGTTTGCAAGTGTCTGTTGTTGAAAGACTGGGATATAGTAAATTCTTTTGTATATAAGTTTTTTAAACTTTCCTGTTATTATATTTAATGGAGTATATATACCATGAATAGTTAATTGAAACAACTGTTCAGTCAATTGGCTAGCATCAAGTATTTCTTTAGCGTTCTTATTAAGTATTAATTTAAAGTTATTATAATTTTCATTGTTTTCCATGTTTTCTCCCCCAATCTTAGGGATTTATTTATTTTGAAATTTTAAGATAAATATATCAAAATTTCAGAATATAATATTCGAAAACATGAATTTAAGTGAAAAAAGAGCAAGGGGTATCCTTCTCTTTTTTCACTTAAATTTAATTTAGATCATCGATGATGAAAGATGGATCTAAATCTTCTGTTTCTTCTACATCAATGTCTTCATCTTCTAATAATAATTCTTTATCATCATCATAGCTATCGGGACCTACAACAACACACACTTTTGTTTCACCTATTACTTCTACAGCAAACTCTTTTTCTACCTCTACTACAACGGTATCATTAGATGATACCACTTTTGCATTTATACATATTGGGGCTTCGGTAACAGTAACTAATACATCTAAATTATCTTTTGTGCATTTGGTATCTAGATATGCTAATGGTATTTGTTCTACGTATGAAATAGTTTCTGTTGCCACGGTTGTTTTTGTATTACCAGCATAGGAATACCATGTGTTAATATCATAACTTCCAACGACTTCTATTAATTCCCCAACTTTTTCTGCATCATAATTGTGATTAATTGCCCAACTTCCTAAAATATTAGATGGTTTATTGGGCAAAGAAATAGTATGAATTGCTTTAGAATATTTCCGTCCCTTACCGCAGATAGCTTTTGTAATGATTTCTCTACACTGCAGGTCTTTATCTATGTGGAACATATCATACCCTCCTCATTAGTTCTCAATTAATATTATGCAAGGCGAATGTCTATTGTGAAAAAAACTTAAAAAACCTACAAAAAAAATGTAGGTTTTTCTTAAACTATTTCTCCGTTTAGACTCCATGTTAATCCTTCCGTTATTCTTACATCTACAAGTTTCCCGATTAGATCTTTGTTTCCTGCAAAATTAACTGACTTATTTGTTCTTGTCCTACCAGTTAAAAAATAGGGATTTTTTTTGCTTACGCCTTCAACAAGTACTTCGTATACAGTTCCTATTAACTTTTCATTTATACTTCGGCTTATTTCATTTTGCAAATCCATTAGACATTGTAATCGTTCTTTTTTTACTTTTTCCGAAATATCATCAATCATTTTGGCAGCTGGTGTTCCTTCTCGAGGAGAATAAATAAAAGTGTAAGCAAAATCAAATTGTACATTTTTTATTATACTTAAAGTGTCAAGAAATTGTTCTTCTGTCTCTCCTGGGAAACCTACAATAATATCTGTTGTTAAAACAACATCTGGAATAGCAGTCTTTATTTTGGATACCAAATTCAGGTAATGTTCTCTTGTATATTTTCTCGCCATTTTTTTAAGTATTTCAGTATTGCCTGATTGAATAGGTAAGTGTATATGCTCTACTAAATTACCCTTTTTAGATAAAACTTCTATAAGATGATCATCAAAATCGCTTGGGTGACTGGTTGTGAACCTAATCCTTGGAATATGTATTTTTCTTAGATCATTTAATAGATCTCCAAAATCATAGTTAAGTTTTAAATCTTTTCCGTAGGCATTAACATTTTGTCCTAACAGCGTTACTTCCATATAACCTTGCTCTGCTAATTCTGTTACTTCCATAATTATATCTTTTGGTCTTCTGCTTCGTTCCATGCCCCTTGTATAAGGAACTATACAATATGTGCAAAATTTATCACAACCATACATAATATTTACCCAAGCTTTAAGACCGTCTTTTCTATATTTTGGCAGTTGTTCTATTATATCGCCTTCTTTAGACCAAACCTCAATAGTAGTCTCTTTTTTAGATATAACATCTTTTAAGAGAAAAGGCAAACGATGTATATTGTGAGTTCCAAAAATCAAATCAACATTAGAATAAGATTTTAAAATTTTATTAATTACATTTTCTTCTTGTGACATACACCCTGCAATTCCTATTACTAAATCAGGTTTTTCAAATTTTAGATGTTTTAATCGACCAATTTCACCAAAAACTTTATCCTCTGCGCTTTCTCTTATAGCACATGTGTTTATTATTATAACATCTGCATTATTTTCATCTTTTGTCTCTTTAAATTTCATTAGTTCTAAAATACCGACTATTGTTTCTGTGTCATAAGTATTCATTTGGCAACCGTATGTTTTAACTAAATAGAATTTGTTTTCTCCAATTTTTTTTAGCTCATCAGTTATCTCAAAGTTTATAGTTTTTACTTCAGAGCTTTCTCTTTTTTTAGCTTTGCTTATGTTTGGTATTGAGTATTTATTATTATTACTAGTCAAATTATCACCTTTTTTAGAAAATTTTTTAAACGAATTCAGCTTATTAATATAATTAAA
This sequence comes from Vulcanibacillus sp., assembly GCA_050175155.1. Lineage (GTDB taxonomy): Bacteria > Bacillota > Bacilli > Tepidibacillales > Tepidibacillaceae > JBFXJF01. The sequence goes on along the minus strand of JBFXJF010000003.1, from coordinate 149,681 downwards.
ATTTATTAATAATTCATTTTACAATATTTTTTTAAAATAGTTAAGCCAATTGACACCTAATATTAGATCAACCTGATCTTTAGAGTATCTTTTATATAATGCATTAGTTAAATTATATAGCTTACTCAAATCATCCAAGCCTGTTAACATCTCAGCTCCATCAAAATCAGATCCCAGTCCTATATTGTTTACCCCGTTAAAGGAAGAAATATAATCAATATGTAGTAACAAACTATCAATGTTAGAATTTTCAATACTCGTAAAATCTTTTACAAAAGTAACTCCAATCATACCATCATTCTTAATGATCGCTTTTATTTGACTATCAGTTAGATTTCTTTGATGATTACAAATACTTCGAGCATTAGAATGTGAAGCCATAATTGGGAATTTGCTAATATTTATAACATCCCAAAAACTTTGTTCGGATAAATGTGACACATCAATCATCATTCCTAATTTATTCATCTCCATTACAACTTCTTCACCAAATTCAGTTAATCCAGTTCCAGTACGATCCGATATACCTTCTGCAACCATATTTGAATTATTCCATGTTAGTCCCATTGCTCTAACGCCAAGTCTATATAAATTCCTAAGTCTACCTAAATCATTTTCTATTGCATCAGCCCCTTCTAAGGATAAAAGGGCTATTTTCTTATTATCTTTAAGACCAAATTCTATATCTTTGTAGTTTTTGGCCAACGTAATTTTATCGGATAATTTAATTATTTTTTCATAAAAATCATCAATTGATCTTAAAGCATAATGGTATTTTAATTGATAATTTGAAACAAAAATTGCGAAAATTTGAACATCAAGTCCACTTTTTATCATGTTTGGGTAATTAACACAAAGGTCTACACCTTCACTGTAAAAATCTAATGAATTGTTTTTTAAGCACTTAGCTAGAACATCTGTATGAGCATCAACAATCATTATTAAGACCCCTTTTAGAATAATTTATAAAGTAATTGTATATTAGGTATTTTTCAAAAAAAAAACTGTCCTCTTTTTGAAAACAGTTTTTTCTTATTTATCTAGGCTCTACAATTAATTTGATGGCCGTACGTTCTTCTCCATCAATAATAATATCAGTAAAGGCCGGAATACAAATAAGGTCAACACCACTTGGTGCAACAAACCCTCTAGCAATGGCTACTGCTTTAACAGCTTGGTTAAGTGCACCAGCGCCTATAGCTTGAATCTCAGCGGTACCACGTTCGCGTAGTACACCAGCAAGCGCACCTGCAACAGAGTTAGGGCTAGATTTTGCTGAAACTTTTAATACATCCATGGATTGAAACCCCCTTGTTTAATTAGATCGAATATCGAAATTAAATTGGAATTACTATACAGATATATTCTTTAAATAATAAAATAATTCCTTCTTATAAAATAAAAATTATTACTATTTTTATAAAATCTTTAAAAAATTAAATTGTCAGAATTATGCCTAATCCTTTCAATATAATACGCTTTACCTGTAGCAGGATCTATGTCGACTATAACACCGTTGAATTGTATCCTTCCTGTTTCTTCTACGTCAAATTTCTGTGGTAGTTGAGTAATAAATTTTTTAATAATATTTTCTTTTTGCATACCTAATATCCCATCATAGGGACCTACCATTCCAACATCTGTAATATAGGCGGTACCATCTGGTAAAATTCTTTCATCAGCTGTCTGAACATGTGTATGAGTACCAGCTATAAAAGATACTTTTCCATCAAGATGCCACCCCATAGCGATTTTTTCTGAAGTTGCCTCCGCATGAAAATCAATAACAATATTCTTTGTTTCCTTACTTATTTTTTCAATTAATTTATCTACCGTTCTAAATGGACAGTCTAGTGTAGGTAAAAATGTACGTCCTTGAAGATTTATAACAGCTAGTTTATAGGAATTAAAACCGATTATACAATATGTATTGCCTGGTGTACCCTCCGGATAATTAGCTGGTCGAACTAAATTTTTATAATTATCAATATAATCAAAGATTTCAATTCGGTCCCAAACATGATTACCCATCGTAATTACATTAATGCCAAGTGTAAAGAATTGTTTAATTATTTTTTCATTTATACCTCTTCCACTGGCAGAATTTTCACCGTTTGCAATTATTATATGAGGTTGATAGTGGTTTTTAATTTTACTAATATTATTTTCTAATATATCTCTTCCCATCGTTCCAACAATATCTCCAATAAATAAGATCCTCATCTTTTCACACTCCAATACTACTGTTATATCCTTTTTATTAAAATAATATCATTTTACAAAAAAATAAAGTGGATACACCACTTTATTTTGCATATTCAACTGCTCTAGTTTCTCTAATAACTGTTACTTTAATATTACCAGGATAATCAAGTTCATTTTCAATACGCTTTGTTATGTTTCGTGCTAAGAATATAGAATCAGCATCATTAATGTCTTCTGGGTTAACCATAATTCTTACTTCTCTTCCAGCTTGAATAGCGTAAGATTTATCAACACCATCAAATGAATTACATATTTCTTCTAGCTTTTCAAGTCGTTTAATATAATTCTCCAATGTTTCACGTCTAGCTCCTGGTCTAGCGGCTGATAATGCATCAGCTGCACCAACTATAACTGAAATAATAGAATTTGCTTCTGTATCCCCATGATGAGAAGCTATTGAATTAACAACGATTGCATTTTCATTATATTTTTTCGCTAATTCAATACCTATTTCTACATGTGAGCCTTCAACTTCATGATCAATCGCTTTGCCTATATCATGAAGTAACCCAGCACGTTTTGCAAGTGTAATATCTTGACCCAATTCTGCTGCCATTAACCCAGCCAAATGGGCGACCTCTTTAGAGTGTATTAATACATTTTGACCATAACTAGTCCTAAATCTAAGTCGTCCTAAAATTTTAATTAAATCAGGATGTAAATTGTGTATTCCTACTTCAAATGTTGCTTGTTCTCCATAATCCCTAATCATTTCATCTACTTCTTTTCGAGCCTTTATAACACTTTCTTCAATTCTTGCAGGATGTATCCTTCCATCAGCAACAAGTTTTTCTAAAGCGTTTTTTGCTATTTCTCTTCTAATTGGATCAAATCCTGATAAAATAACCGCTTCTGGAGTATCATCAATAATTAAATCAATTCCTGTTAAAGTTTCTAAAGTCCTTATATTTCTTCCTTCTCTACCAATAATTCGACCCTTCATTTCATCATTTGGAAGGGTTATAACTGAAACTGTGGTTTCAGCAACATGATCAGCAGCACAACGATGAATTGCAGTTGTAACAATCTCTTTAGCTCTTTTATCTGCTTCTTCACGCGCTTTTTGTTCAAGATCTTTTATCATCATTGCCGTTTCATGTCTTACTTCTCGTTCAACATTTTCTAAGATTATTTTTTTTGCACCATCCATTGTTAAACAAGATATTCTTTCCAACTCTAAAACTTGTTCTTGTAATAATTCATCAACTTTTGCCCGCGTCTCAGATATAGCTTTTTCTTTTTGATTAAGAGATTCTTCTTTACGCTCTAATGTATCCATCTTCTTTTCAAGCATTTCTTCCTTTTGTAATAGCCTTCTTTCAAGACGTTGCGTTTCATATTGACGTTCTCTATAATCTTTATCTGCATCGTTTTTTATTCGGTAAGCTTCATCCTTTGCTTCGAGGATTATTTCCTTTTTCTGTGCTTCTGCTTCCCTAAATGTGCTTTCAATTATTTTTTTGGCTTCTTCTTCAGCACTTGAAATTTTTGCTTCAGCAACGGATTTTCGAACAAAATAACCAATACTAATTGCTATAACACTTGACACAAGCAAAAGAGGGATATTAATATCCATACAATCACCTCCCTTTGCTTATTATAAATAAAACATAAAAAGGAACACGTTTATTATTCATTATTAAAAGTTTGCTAGTATCCACTTTAACACCAATTTAAAATAATATGCAACATCAATAAATACACAACTAAATTTTATTATTCATTGTATAGCTTGTCAAGACAATCTACTCTTATTATTAGAATAACTTATAAATTATGGTAGAAATAGTATAACAGCTTAGCAGCATTTCAAAAGTTAAAATGCTGATAAGCCGTTTAGATGAAATCATATTGATTAATTTTCACCATCAAAATTGTTTCTATAATTGTGTAAGACCTTTAAAATCAGACTATATGAGAAACCTTTTCTTTGTAAGTAATTACCCATTTTATTCTTAAAACATTCCCAATCTAATAGCTTGTATTCATTAATCTTCTTATCTGCTAATTTAATTGCCATACTATACTCTATTTCAGTATCTATACATTTTAATGCCTCTTCGATATCCATTTCAGATATACCTTTATTTCTTAATTCATAGGATAATAGATTTTTCCCCATAGGTTTTGAAGATATTCGATTATTTACCATACTTCTAGCATATAGACTGTCATTTATATAATTATTATCTTTTAATCTTATCAATACAAAATCAATAATTTTTTTTGTATAATCTTTTCTAGTTAAATATTTAATTATTTCCGCTTCGCTTCTATTCCTATAGCTTAAATATCGTAAAGAGCTATTCCATGCTTTACTTTGATCTTCTTTAGTTATTATTTCATTGAGAGTATCTTTATCAATTTCTTTACCCTTGAGTAATCTAAGCGAAATCAGTACATTTTCATCTATTGAGGCAAAATATTCATTGTTAAGATAAAGATTATATCGTCTTCTACTTTTTTGCTTCTCTATTTTAGTTATTACAAAACTTTCTGACATTTTAACCACCTATTTAAAAATTATCAGCTTCTACGTCTTCTTCAACACTTTTACTAACAATATATTTTAAATCATGATGATCTCTGACATCACTCTCGACTTTTTCTGTTATTTCAGGATGTTCTTTTAAATACTGTTTAGAATTCTCTCTGCCTTGTCCTAGTCTTTCATCCTTATATGAATACCAAGCTCCACTTTTTGAAATTATATCTAAATCAGAACCTATATCTAATATACTTCCTTCTCTAGAAATCCCTTCACCATACATAATATCTACTTCAGCTTGTTTAAATGGTGGAGCAACCTTATTTTTAACTACTTTAATTTTTGTTCTATTACCTACCATGTCATTACCTAGTTTAATAGTTTCAGCTCTTCTAACCTCTAAACGAATACTACTATAAAATTTAAGCGCTCTACCCCCTGGAGTTACTTCAGGATTACCAAACATAACTCCAACTTTTTCTCTTATCTGGTTAATAAAAATTGCTATTGTCTTAGACTTACTTATAGCTCCAGATAACTTTCTTAATGCTTGAGACATTAATCTTGCTTGTAATCCTATATGGGAATCTCCCATCTCACCATCTATTTCCGCTTTTGGAACCAAAGCTGCAACCGAGTCAATTACAATAATATCAACCGCCCCACTACGGACTAAAGCCTCAGCAATTTCCAACGCCTGTTCACCAGTGTCAGGTTGTGATAATAATAGTTCGTCAATATTAACACCTAGTTTTCTAGCATATTGGGGGTCTAAGGCGTGCTCTGCATCTATAAATGCAGCTTGACCACCCTTCTTTTGAACCTCAGCAATTGCGTGCAATGCAACTGTAGTTTTACCGGAAGATTCTGGCCCATATATTTCAACTATTCTTCCCTTTGGGTATCCACCTATTCCAAGAGCAATGTCTAAAGCCAAAGAACCACTTGGCGACACATCTACATTCATAGCTGCATAGTTTTCCCCTAATTTCATTATTGAACCTTTTCCAAATTGTTTTTCAATTTGTCGTAATGCCATATCTAAAGCAGCCTTGCGATCACTCATAGTTTTCTCTCCTTTTTAAACACTATCAATTATTATAAATGTATTTTATACTATATTTGGATAATGTACAATAGTTTTTGCGAACATTTATTCCCTTATTTAATAATTATTTGTAAAATTTTTATATAATTTACACCATAAGTAATAATAAACATATTTTGCCGCATTATTTTGAATAGTTCTTCTATTTCCAGCAAGGTTAATTTCATATACTTCTGTATTTCTACCCTTTTCAGCAATAGCAATATATATTAAACCAATTGGTTTATCTTCTATTGTAGTTGGACCTGCTATTCCTGTAATTGAAACTCCAAAATCTGTATTAAATAATTTCAAGGTATTTTCAGCTAATATTATAGCAACATCCGGACTTACGCTACCTTTACTAGCTAATGTTGGTAGTGGTACGTTTAAAATTTTATTTTTTATTTCATTGTTATAACAAATAACTCCACCAGAATATACCGAAGAACTACCTGAATATCTTGTTATTGATTCACCAACAAGACCACCGGTACAACTTTCAGAAACGGAAATAGTTAGATTAGATGTTTTAAGTAATTTTATTACTTTGAGTTCTAGTCTCTCATTTCCATTTCCAAAGTGATACTCTTTCAATCTCTTATCTATCTCAATTTCTATAGGTTTAATAATTTTCAAGGCCTCTTGTTCGTTCTCGGTTTTAGCAGTAAGTCTTATTAATACTTCTCCTTCGTCAACAAGTGAAGCTATTGTCGGATTTTTTTGCTTTCTAATTATATCAATGATTTTTTCTTCAACTGCTGATTCGTTAATTCCAGCAAACCTCATTACTGTAGAGAAAAAGGTAGAACTTATATTTAATGTTTTTAGCCAGGGAACAAGATAGTTGTCAACCATTGGTTTCATTTCAGATGGCGGACCAGGTAAAAAAACATAATGAATACTACCTACTTTTATTCTTATTCCAACAGCTAAACCAAAATCGTTAGGTAAAACAGTGCTTCCCTCTATTATCATTGCTTGCTTAATGTTATTGCCTGTCATTTCAATATTTCTTTGATGAAAGTATTTTAACAATTTTTCATATGTATATTTGTCAAGAACTAAGTTTCTTTTAATAATTTTTGAAAAAACCTCTTTAGTAATATCATCCATGGTTGGACCTAAGCCACCAATAAATATTATTAAATTAGAACGACGTTGTGCTTGGAGTATAACCTCTGTTAATCTTTCAGGATTATCTCCTACATTTACTTGAAAATAAAGAGAACATCCTATTTCGGACATTCTCTTTGAAATGTATTGAGAATTAGTATTGGTTATCTGCCCTAACAATAGTTCTGTACCAACGGAAATTATTTCTCCTTTAAGCAAAACAATTCCTCCTAGTTATAAAGTAAATAAAAACAAGCCTTATTAATAATTAATTTTTACTAGATTTTATAATATTAATTATATGAAGGTTTTTTACAAAATAATCTATTCCTGATAAGATTGTCATTATGACCGCTATGTAAACAAATACTTGGTCTAAAGGTATATGAAAATATGAAAAAGGAAAATTATTTAACATTAATAATACTATAGCAATTATTTGAGAAATTGTTTTAAATTTTCCAAGGTTACTAGCAGATATTACGTTTCCTTCTGCTGAAGCAACTAATCTTAGACCAGTTACAGCAAATTCTCGACTTATAATAATTATCACTATCCAAGCAGCTAAACGATCCATTTCTACTAATGAAATTAGTGCAGCGGTAACTAATAATTTGTCTGCTAATGGATCTAAGAATTTTCCGAGATTAGTAACTAATTTTCTTTTTCTTGCTATGTAACCATCAATTCCATCTGTTGAAGCAGCAATTATAAATATAATTGCTGCAATTATTTCACTATAGGTTAATGTTTGTCCTACTATAGTTATTTGTCCAAATTCAAAATTTATTAAAAGAAAAAACATTACAAGTGGTACTAAAAAAATTCTTGCAAGTGTTATTTTGTTTGGAAGATTCACTTTCTAATGCCCTCCCCTACTAAGTCGTAATCATAAGAATGTGTTATTTTTACTGTACATATATCCCCAACATTTGCTTCAATATTATTTATATATACTTCCCCGTCAACATCAGGTGCATCATATTTTGTTCTACCTATAAAAGTATTACTTAGTTCATCATAGCTATCTAATAACACTTCAACTTCTTTTCCAATAAGATATGAATTTTTCATTTTTGAAATTTCGTTTTGAACATTCATTATTATTTGTGCCCTTTTTTCTTTAATTTCATCTGAAACTTTATTTGGAAGATTTGATGCGGAAGCTCCCTCCTCATCTGAATATGTAAAAACACCTAAGCGATCAAACTCAATCTCCTTAATGAATTTTACCAAATTACTAAAGTCTTCTTCAGTTTCTCCAGGAAAACCAACAATTAATGAAGTTCTAAAAGCAACATTAGGAACTTCACTTCTAATTTTTGCAATCAATTTTTTTATATCTTTTTGAAATTGAGGTCTAAGCATATTTTTTAATATTTTCTCTTGACTATGTTGAAGAGGCATATCTATATATTTGCATATTTTATTATTAGTGGCAAATGTATTTATTAGCTCTTCAGAAATATTTCCGGGATAAAGATAATGAACTCTTATCCATTCTAAGCCATCTATTTTTGATAGTTGATTAATTAATTCTGGTAACATTAACTTTCCATAGATATCTTCACCATAACATGAGGTATCTTGAGCAATTAATATTATCTCTTTTGACCCTTGCTCTACAAAATTAACCACTTCAATTAATATAGACTCTATACTTCTACTTCTATAACTACCTCTAATAGATGGTATTACACAAAATGTACAAAAATTATTACAACCTTCTGCTATTTTGATATACCTATAATGAGAAGGAGTTAACCTAACTCTTGGAAAAACTTTTTCATATGAAAAAAGAGAGTTGCTTATTAGAATTGGTTTTTCTCCTTTTAAAGATTTACTGATTATTTCGTTAATTATATCGTATTCATTTGTACCAATTAAACCATCAATCTCAGGAATTTCAGTTATTAATTCTTCTTTGTATCTTTGACTTAAACAACCAGTAACTAATAAACTTTTTAAATGTGCAGTTTTTTTATATTCTGCAATATCCAATATTGCATTAATAGACTCCTCTTTTGAATCAGCAATGAAACCACAAGTATTAATAATTATTATATCAGAATCTTCTAAATCAATTACTATCTTAAATTTATCTTTATCTAATAGACCAAGCATAATTTCCGAATCTACAAGATTTTTATCACATCCAAGGGAAACAATAGCCACTTTCAAACGTTGTTGTTTCATATATCCTCCATCACATATATCAATTACTCAAAACAAGTATATTATAAGAAATTTTAAGTGTCAAAGCTCAATATTTAATAAAAGATTTCATAAAAGAAGTCTGGCAGGTTGTTGTGAAAGCCAATAACCTGCCAGACTGTTAAAGTTGTAAAAAACTAATCAGTAATCTTTAATTCAAGTAAGATATACTTAACACTTGGAGCATTCCCTAAGTCAATTACCTTATCATTAAGATGAATATCAACACTTGAAGCATTTCCAATATGTATCCACATTGATTTATCCAATTTTAAAGTACCAGTCTCCTCAGTGTTCTTAAGAGTTCTTGTAAAAATTTCTTTTCCGTTTGGACCTTCTTCTTTTATTGAAAGCCAACATGGACCAGTAGCTTTTATGTTCATCTCAATCTCAGTATTATTTTTATATGTAATGACATATTTTTCTAAAATATGATCCCCATAAGTAGAAATATCAGGTTCAGATATTACTAACTGCTCAACTATCTCCTCATCATTATTATCAGGTATTTCATCAATTGGAGGGGTATCATTCTCTTCAATCTGATAGTCTGGTCTTGTATTTCCAATAATATCCTCTTGTGTATTTTCGTTATTATTGGAGTAAAAAACTACTAATATATATATTATAAAAATAACAAAAATAATAAATATGTACACTAAAGATTTTGAAAACCATTTTATAACTTTTGAGAAGAAATTTTCTTTACTGTAATAATTATCTACAATTGGTAAATCTCCTGTATCTTCAGTAGTTAATGATTCCAAATATTCATTTAGGATAGTTGAATCTAGATTGATTACTTCAGCGTAAGATTTGATAAAAGCTTTTTCATAAAATTTGCCTGGAAGTTTTTCAAGAGTTCCTTCCTCAATTGCTTGTATATACCTTGTCCGAATTTTTGTTATATCCTGAATATCTTCAATAGATAATCCTTTGATTAATCTTAATTCTTTTAATTGTGAACCGATATAGTCCATATTTTCACCTCCAATCAACTATTTAAAATAAGTCACAATACTATAATATACATGATAACATAACTTATATGTATATTGACATTAATAGGTATAAAATTTATATAATAACCACCTTTAACTATTATATTAATAATTTTAATATTTTTTAGCAAGATAAACTCAATTAAAACATTATATTCAAAATAATATATAATATTTATATATATGTTACTATATTAACATATTTTAATTAATATTTTTATTGATATTCAAACTTAATGTCCCTTAAAGGGACATTAAGTTTGAATATCAGACTCTTGGTGTACTAATTCTAGAGCAGTTTAGAAATTAAATTTTAGCTATCTATCTACATAATTAACCATTATTTGCGCAAGTACTTTTTGTTGTTGCTCATCGCTTGATTCCCATAGATCTTTCAATAATCTATTTTCAGCATTTTTTGGATCAACGTTTTCAGCTAAGTAATCACCTATCTGATAAGCAAGATTTGAAATAGTCTCATTATTTATTCCTAGTTTGTTAGCTTGATCAACTCTTTCATTTAAAAATTCCTTCCAATCATGAAAATTATCTAATGTTGACATTTATCTTACCTCCTAAATTTATAATACTATCATATGTAATATGGTTTTTTTACCAACTTTTTATTCATATAAAAAATAAAAAACAGTCAATTAAATTGAACTGTTTTTTATTTTTATCTTTCATATGATAAATCTAACATATTCTTGGTAACAACATGCCAGATAACCTATTTAACCTACGAGTAGTATCTAATGAGGTTTTTAGAAATAACTTTCCTTTTTCTTTACTTGTTACAATACCTATTACTTTAGCATTTAATCCAATATCATTTTCTTTTAATATCTGTAAAACTTTTTCTTCTTCACCACTGCCGACAATAAATATAACCTTTCCCTCATTTGCTAAGTAAATTGGCTCGTACCCTAATATGTCACAAGCACCTTTTACTTCATCTCTGATAGGAAGTTTTGTTTCGTCGATTTCTATCGTTACCTTAAAATCTTCACAAATCTCAACTAATGTTGTAGCCAAACCACCACGTGTAGGATCCCTCATTATTCTAACACTATTTGTGCTCTCTAAAACTGAATTAATCATGCCATTTAATGAAGCGCAATCACTAATAGTATCAGTCATAATTCCTAAATCGCCACGTGCTGACAATATTGCTATTCCATGATCTCCTAAGGTTCCACTTACTATTACAGAGTCTCCAATTTCAATACTTGCAGGGTTAATTTTACTTTTAACTATACCGAATCCAGTGGTATTTATATAAATCCCGTCAGCACTTCCCCGTTCTACCACTTTTGTATCACCTGCAATAATTAAAACACTTGCTTTTTTTGCTTCATCAGCCATTGATGTTACTATTTTTTTTAAATCAGCTACAGAAAAACCCTCTTCTATAATAAATCCTGCTGTTAAGTATTTTGGAATCGCACCACTTACAGCAATATCATTTACAGTTCCAGCGACAGCTAATTTTCCAATATTACCACCTGGGAAAAAAATAGGTTTAACCACAAAACTATCTGTAGATATTGCCACTTGATTACCATCTAAATTTACTATTGCAGAGTCTAATTTAGATTCTTCATGATGTCCAAATGCATTAACAAATACTTCTTGAATTAAATTGTGTGCTAATTCTCCCCCATCACCGTGGGCTAAGCTAATATAATCATTCATATTTTAATCCTCCCTCATGTACTGGTAAAAAGCAGCACAACTTCCTTCTGTGGAAACCATACATGGTCCAATTGGATTAACTGGATTACAAGCATTACCAAACAATGAGCATTCGTCTGGAGCTATTAAACCACTAATTATTTCCCCACAACGACATTTTGTTTTCTTAGGTTCACTTACTTTTATATCAAACCTATTTTTAGCATTTAAAAAGCCGTATTCTTCTCTTAAATCAAGCCCGCTTTTTTCAATAATTCCTATTCCTCGCCAAGCTTCGTCACAAGGCTCTAAATATTTCGCCATTAGTGCCTGTGCATAGATATTACCTTCATTAGTAACGATTTTTTTATGATCATTAATTATTGTTATATTCTCATTTAATAGCATTTCAATTAACTTATAAATACCGCTTAACATTTCTACTGATTCAAAACCAGATATTATGCCAGGAACATTGTATTCATTAACCAAAAAATCATAACTATCTTTACCAAGCACTATCGAAACATGCCCTGGTAGTAGAAATCCATCTATCTTTACCATTTTAGTATCGAGTAATACTCTTAAAACCGGCTCTACTAATTTAGTGTTTAACCACATTGAAAAATTCTTTATACCCTTTTCGTCAGCAAGTTTTAAAGCTACTGCTAATACAGGAATAGTTGTTTCAAACCCAATACCTAAAAAGACAACCTCTTTATTCGGATTTTTTTCTGCAATTTCAACCGCATCTGTTGGAGAGTAAACAACCCTTATATCCTTGCCTTCTGTTTTTGCTTCCATTAATGATCTTTTTGTGCCTGGAACCCTCATCATATCCCCAAAAGTACAAACAATTCTACTATTGTCATCTGCGAGTTCAATCATTGCATCAATCGAAATTTGATCGGTTACACAAACAGGACAACCTGGTCCTGAAATCAAATTAACATGACCTTTTAAAATTCTTTTAAGACCAGTACGTGCTAAAGCCATAGTATGACTTCCACATACCTCCATAATAGCTGGTTCTCTACCATACTTTTCTTTATATTCAGAGGAAATGCTGATTACTTTTTTTATTAACTTTTTACCTATTTCCGGATTCGACGTTACTTTCATTTTCTCTAGCATCAGCAATCTTCCTCCACTCTTCGATACTTAACTTGGCATACTCTTCATCAATTATTGACATAGCTTGCCCAGCGTGAATTATAACGTAATCCTCCACCTTAATTTCAGGAACAAATAAAATCCCAACTTTCATTTTTGAACCCATAATATCAACAATAGCTGAAAACTCATCAACTTCTATTACCCTACCTGGAACTCCAACGCACATTTCTCTCACCTCTATTATTTAATTTATATATATATTAACAAAAATTTCTTTTTTTACTAGCTATAATTATTTGACCGAATGCTATTCCACCATCTCCACAAGGAACTCTGCTATGAGTATAAGCATTAAACCCCAATTTTGCTAACTTATTAACAATGCCATCTGTTAAATACTTATTATAAAAGCTCCCACCAGATAGTACTACATTCTTACTGAGTAATGGGTTTTTACTATATTCAAGAGATATTGCGTCAGTACAAGCAGAAATAATCGTCTGATGAAATGCTTGTACTATCTTATGTTTTTCTTTTCCTAAATTAAAGTCTTTAATTATCTCAATTATTGTATCTGAAAAATTAAATTCTAATTGATTATCTTTACTATCTATAGAATAGTTATATTGAATATCATTTGGCTCTAAATCATAAATCATTTCGGATAATAATATTGCAGCTTCACCATCGTAAGTAGATACAGAACAGACACCTAATATCGAACTAACAGCATCAAACAATCTTCCACACGTTCCAGCTAAAGGGGAATTGATTTTATTTCTTATCATATTATCTATTATATCAATCTCATAAGCTTTTTCACTAAATATTTTTTTTGAGATTTCTTTACCCTCATCGGCATAATATCCAATAAGCATACCAACAGCATTTCTCCATGGTTCCTTAATAGCTTTATCACTTCCAGGTAATGGGGTATATTTTAAGTGCGCTAATCTTTTATAATCTAAAGCATCCGCATAAAATAATTCAAAACCCCAAATGTTACCATCCTCTCCATAGCCAGTTCCATCCAAAATTATGCCGAAACATGGATCGGTTAAATTATTATCCTCCATGCAAGATACATGATGTGCATGATGATGTTGAACCTCAATTATATCTCCTTCCATTTTGTAAGCTAACTCTCTTGTGGCATATAGAGGATGTTTATCTATCGCAATTATTTTATTCTGGATGCTCATCCATTTCATTAAGTGATTGTATTCTGATTTAAAGAAATCAATTACCTCTTCACTGTCCATATCTCCAATATGTGGTCCTAAAAATATTTGCTGATGTCTACCAATTGCAAAGACGTTCTTTTGTTGACCACCCAATGCAACAACTTCATGTACCTTTGTTTTAGTTGTAATTGGGTCAGGAACATATCCCCTAGACCTTCTAAAAAAAGAAATAGAATTATCATTTAATTGAAGAACGGAATCATCCAAAGGATGCGATATATTCCTATTGGTTGTTAGCACATAATCACTTATACCGTCAAGATACGAAAAAGCTTGTTCATCATTAAATAAAATTGGTAAACCAGAAGGATTTGCGCTAGTCATAATCAATAAGCTAAGACTTGACTCTGAAAATAACAAATGATGAATTGGGGTGTATGGTAACATACACCCTAATGTTTTCATTCCAGGGGCTATAGACTTAGGTAAATTATTATTTTTCTGTTTTAAGACAACAATTGGAGCCTCTGGTGATGATAAAATATCTCTTTCTTCCAATGAAACTTCGCATAATTCATTCACCACATCTATAGATGCTGCCATTACGGCGAGTGGTCTGTTTGGTCTTTTTTTACGTTTTCTTAATTCCGCTATTATTAATTCATTATTAGCATTACAAGCTAGATGATATCCACCAAGACCTTTAATTGCTACAATAAAATTCTTTTCTAATAAATTCTTAACTTCTTCTATTGCTTCGTTTTTAGTAGCTACTAATGTTCCATCAATCTTATATAAATTCACTTCAGGACCACATCTGTCACATGCAATAGGTTGAGCGTGATGGCGCCGATTATTTGGATCTTGATATTCTTCTAAGCATTCTTCGCACATATTAAAATTACTCATTGCAGTAAATTGTCGATCATAAGGTAATTGTTCAATTATTGTATATCTAGGACCACATTGGGTACAATTTATAAACGGATAGAGGTACCGAAAATTTTTCGGGTCTTTCATTTCTGAGATACAGTCTTCACAAACAGCTGAATCAACAGGAATTATTAAGGATGATTTACCTGTTCTATCGCTAGGAATTATTTTAAAATTTTTAAAATTAGTAGGATCAACATACTCAACTAATACTTTATCCACTCTAGCTAATCTTGGTGGAGAATTTTTAATTTCATTAATTAATCCTTCTATATTTTCAGTTTCACTTTCTGCGTTTATAAAAACTCCATCCATATTATTCTGGACAGTGCCATTAATATCATATTTATTCGCTAGACTGAAAATAAAAGGACGAAATCCCACTCCCTGAACTCGTCCATTAACAATTATTTTTACTGATTTATACATCTCTTATAAGCACCCCTCAGCCAATCAAACCACTCATCTAATCCTTCTTTAGTTTTAGCTGATACTTTAATTAACTTTGAATCCGGATTAATAGCTTTTAAATCATCTATTGCTTCTTGAACATTGAAATCCAAATATGGTAATAAATCGATTTTATTCAATAAAACTAATTCTGTTCTATTAAACATAGTTGGATATTTAGGAATTTTATCGTTTCCTTCTGGTAAGCTAAGAACAGCAATTTTATGATTTTGTCCAAGGTCATAACCAGACGGACAAACCAAGTTACCAACATTTTCGATAAACAAAATATCAATTTTATCTAACTCAAAATTAGGTAATGTTTTTGCTATCATTCGAGCATCAAGATGGCAACCACCATTTGTATTGATTTGTATTGCTTTTGCCCCGATAGCACGTATTCGATCTGCATCCTTCTCAGTTGCAAGATCTCCTTCGATTACACCGATGCTAAACTCGTTTACAAGTCCTTCAATGGTTTTTTCTAATAATGTTGTTTTACCAGCACCAGGAGAACTCATTATATTTACAACTAAAGTTTTACTAGTTGTAAATATTTCGCGATTATCTTCAGCACTTTTATTGTTGTCTGTTAAGACATCTTTTTCAAGTTTTATTTTCATATTCACGCCTTCTTTAAGAATAAACTTTAATAGAAATAGTTCATCCCTTATATATTATTTTAAGATCTTTACTATTCACAATTATAAG
Organism: Vulcanibacillus sp.; assembly: GCA_050175155.1. GTDB lineage: Bacteria > Bacillota > Bacilli > Tepidibacillales > Tepidibacillaceae > JBFXJF01. The sequence continues at coordinate 133,442 of JBFXJF010000003.1, read as the reverse complement.
AACTTATTTTGAATGTTTCACCTTTAACTATTTTTCCACTTGGCATATCACATTGTGGGCAGATAGAAATTTTGTAGTCTACATCATACTCTAGATTACATAATGTACATAATGCTTTTGCTTTCTCACGAATAATAACTAATTCAGTCTCTTTATCAAGAAAATCGATTCCCTGTGTTTTGTAAATATCTAGAGCCATAACTAAGGCATCCGGTAAAGCATTACTTAAATCTCCAACTATTAATTCTATTTTTGTTACTTTTTTTATATCAGAATCTTTTATATCTTCTTTTATTAGATTAAGAATGTCTCCCATTAATGCAATCTCATGCATATTTTCACTATCCTTAATTATATTATTGTTTTTGTTAAAGCAACTAACCAAATATCATTTTCTTCTTTTAAAGTATAGTAATCTAATCTAGGATTATCTTTTTCGTTCTCAATAAAAAATTCACCTTCACACTGAAAACATTTAAATTTTTTATCATAAGATATCCAATTTAATAAATTTTGACAATCAGGGCAAACATTATTAATTGCCATCAACTTATTATCAGTACAAAAAACTGCTATATTTTGATTATCAATATAGTAGTCTTTTATACCGTTCAAGTATTCAGGTTCAATCTTACCTATTTCATGCCATTTTATTCCGATTATATCATCAAATACTTGATCAACTTTATCAATATCGTCTTCAATAATCGGAATAAGAAATTCCTTGGCAGTTTGTTTTAAATCATCTTTAATTTCTTTAAAAAATTCAAAGCGACTTATTGGTTTTCTGTCCATAGTTTCACCTGATTTACGACTAAATCAACTATTGTTGGCATACTTTTCTTAACACTATCAGTTACTTCTAATCCTAATTCTAATGATTCCGGCTGAACACCAAACATAATTATTTTCTCAGGTAAACTATCCCGTATTAAAGCAGCATTCAACACATCATGAAAACCAAGTTGATGAACTGATACCTTAAGCCCAAAATACTTTGGAATCTCTTCTGCTTGAAGTGTAATCACAGTACCTGGTTCTTTTCCTGAATTTATCGCATCCAATATGATTAGGTAATCAGATTCTTCAACAGGTTGAAGAAGTTTTATACCGTCAGTTGCACCCTCTATAATTTCTAGATGTTCAGTTTCCGGGATAAGATCTCTAATATAACTTAGTAAATGGACACCAACACCCTCATCTGAAAAGAGGGTGTTGCCGATTCCAATTATTTTAATATTTTTTGCAATTTCTTCTTGAGGTGTATTAAACATTATTTATGGTCTCCTTTAAAATCTTTTGATACTTTTTTATAACCTGTAAAAATTGAAGTCAACGTTTCATTTTTACTTAAAAAACTATCTCTAGAAGCCATATATAAATGTATTAAAAAGAATATTACTAACAACCAAGCAACAATGCTATGCCAAGAGCGTACATCGCGACTTGTTCCACCAAAAAACTCTGGTACCCAAGCGAACAAGGATCCTAATGATGACTGTATTTGAATTTCAAATAGTAGATAATACCCAGTCATTACCATTAACACGGAACCTATTCCAACAAATATCCAATAAGTTAATTGAGCTAAAGCATTATGTCCTACATGCTCTTCTTCAATCTTACCTATGAACAAATAGTATTTAGTAAATTTCCATACATCTTTCCAAAATCTCTTGGTAAAAGGATTTGATTTCGCATATCTATTACCTTTAATTGACCAGTATAGACGATATACTAAATTTATTGTGAATATAAAAGCAGCATAGAAATGAACATATCGCATCCAACCCATTAAAAAACCGTCAGCATGTTCACTAGATGCACCTAAAAATGGTATTGCAAAGTATAAACCAGTAAGAAATAAAATTGTACCAGTAATCGCATTTACCCAGTGGAATATCCTTATCGGTAATTCCCATACATAAAATTTCTTAATGTTACTTTTTGTACTAATATTCGCTAGTTTTGGATCTGCAGGAATGGACATAGTTATCCCTCCTAACCTATTTTTATTTCGGTTTGGTTTTTATTTTCCGTATCAGTCATATGAACCGCACAAGCCATACATGGGTCAAATGAGTGAATAACACGTAAGATTTCTAATGGTTGCTCCGAATTTACCATAGGCGTTCCTCTTAGAGCAGCTTCATAAGCGCCAATTAAACCATTATTATCTCTTGGAGAAGCATTCCATGTTGTTGGAACAACACATTGATAGTTTTTGGATTTACCGTTTTCGATTTCGATCCAATGAGCCAATGATCCACGTGGAGCTTCACTAAATCCAACACCTTTAGCATTTTTAGGCCATGTACTTGGTTCCCATTTAGTCTTATCGAAAGTTTTTTGATCCCCACTTTTAATATTAGCGATTAATTCATTCATATCATTTTCTAACCAATTAGCTACTAATACTGTTTCTAATCCACGAGCAACTGTACGTCCTAATACTGAGAATAGTATTGGAACATCTAATTTCAGCTCTGAAAGTGTGTCATTAACAATATTAACAAATTCATCTTTTCCAGAAGCATATCCAACTAACATACGAGCTAATGGACCAACTTCCATTGGTTGACCTTTCCATCGAGGTGCTTTTAACCAACTATATTTATCATTAATATCTAAATTCTTGTAAGGAGTTTTTGGACCTGTATAATTTAATGTTGTTTCACCATCATATGGATGTTTACCTCCATCAGGTTTACCGTCATAACTATACCAAGAACGATCAATATACTCTTGAACTTGTTCTGAATCATTTAAATCAACAGGAAGAATTTCGCTTAAATTACCATTCATAATTATTCCGCGAGGGAATCTGAATGAAGAAGGATCGTTAATACTTGTTGTTGGGAAATCACCCATTACTAAGTAGTTACTTAAACCTCCACCGTAAGTACAATCAGTGTAAAAAGAACCAATTGCTTTTAAGTCAGGAATATAAACTTGTTCTACAAATTCTTTAGCTGCTTTAATAATACGTTGTAACTCAACTAAATGTTTAATGTTAATTGCATTATCATTGTTAATATCAATAGGAGTAGCCATACCACCAACAGTATAGAATGGATGTGGATTTTTACCTCCTAATATTGTATGAATCTTAACAATTTCTCTTTGGAAATCTAGTGCTTCTAAATAATGAGCAGTAGCTAATAAGTTAACTTCAGCAGGAAGTTTGTATGATTGATGTCCCCAATAAGCATTTGCAAATATTCCAAGCTGTCCACTTTCAACTAATCTCTTAACTTTATTCTGTACATCAGTAAAATAACCAACTGAAGATTTAGGCCATTTAGATATAGACTGTGCAATCTCACTTGTAGCTTTTGGATCAGCACTTAATGCACTAACTACATCTACCCAGTCTAAAGCATGTAAATGATAGAAATGGACAATATGATCATGAACATATTGTGCACCCTCCATAATATTACGAATTAAATTTGCATTTTTAGGTATTTCTATTTTTAAAGCATCTTCTACTGTACGAATAGATGTTAATGCATGAACAGTTGTACAAACTCCACAGATACGTTGAACATAAGCCCAAATATCACGAGGATCTCTGTTTTGAACAATAAGCTCAATACCTCTTACTGCAGTTCCAGAGCTTAAAGCCTCTTCTATTACTCCATTATTAACATCAACCTCAACACGTAAATGACCTTCAATACGGGTAACCGGATCAACTACAATACGTTCCACTATTATTCACCTCTTTTATCATCATTTTTATCTTTATTTGCTTTAACCCCTGTAATAGCAGCGTGAGCGGCAATACCAGCAACGGTTACACCAGCTGCAGCAAGACCTACTTTTTCAGGGTTCATTGTAATTTGTGTTCCAGGAAGTGTGGCAGTGTTCTCATAAAAAGGTCCATTATCCCAAAAATTCTCTTCTGTACAACCAATACATGGAAATCCAGCCATAATAGGAAAACTTACTCCGCCATTCCAACGCATTTCTGCGCATGAACTAAATGTAGTAGGTCCTTTACAACCCATTTTATATAAACAATATCCATTTTTAGAACCTTCGTCATCAAATGATTCAACAAACAGACCAGCATCAAAAAATGCACGACGATTACATTTATCATGAATCTTATGACGATAAAATGTTTTAGGTCTTAATTGCTTATCTAACTCTGGTATTGCACCAAAAGTTAATACGTGAGCAACAACGCCAGTCATTACTTCTGCAATCGGAGGACATCCAGGTACATTAATAATTGGCTTATCCTTAACGATATCCCTTACTGAAAGTGCTCCAGTTGGATTAGGGCTAGCTCCAGGTAATCCTCCATAAGATGAACAACTACCATAAGCAATTACAGCAAAAGCATCAGCTGCTACTTCTTGTAATAGCTTATAGGCAGATTTCCCTCCGATACTTAAGTAGTCTGCGTTTTCCGGGATACTTCCCTCAACTGCAAGAACATACTGACCTTTGTAATCCTTCATAACATCTTGAAGAGATTTTTCAGCCTGATGACCAGCAGCAGCTGTTAATACCTCACTATACTCTAGTGAAATTAAATCAAGTAAAACGCTTTCAATATTCGGGTTATAAGATCTTATAAAAGATTCAGAACACCCAGTACAATCTTGCATTTCTAACCAAATTACAGGTACGCGCTTATTTGTTTCCATCGCTTTTACTACTTTATCAGTCTGCGAAAACTCTAAACCCATCGCAGCTGTTAAAGCAGTACACATTTTCAAAAAGTCACGACGTGAAACTCCCCTAGCAAGAGCAGATTCATAAATGCTTTTTTCTTTCTCTTTCATCCCCATATACTCCTCCTCATCTACTTAAAAGATAAATATAAATATTATAAAATACAATGTGTTAAAACATTGTTTTTATAATTTTAATAACTTGTTAAATAATTATTATTTATAGTAAAATAATGTACAAATTTTAGAATTAATACAGAATAATACTAAATTCAGATTACCATATTCGAGCCGGAATTGTAGTAATTTTAGATTAATTCACTAATTAGTCAGACTTTTATAGGGTATGTTCTATTGTCACAGTGTTAAAGTTAGGTGCTAAACAATAAGATTGTTGATATATAAGCAAAAATGCTCTTAAATCATATTTTATAGTAAATACTATTTATATTGTGTTAACGTGACTAACATTAATACTAATAGGTTAGGAGAAACTACAATAGGTATGTGTTAGGTTAAGTAGACTTTGGTTAAATTATGTTTTAATATTAATATAAAAAAGAGTTGATTAAATAATTATGTATAAAATTGATAATCAAAGAAGAAAAACAGCTTTAATTACAGGAGCATCTGGTGAAATAGGATCAGAGGTTTCATTGATGTTAGCAAAAAATAATTTTGATTTAATTCTTCACTTTTTTTCAAATTATGAAAAGATAAAAACTCTTCAAGAAGGTTGTAAAGAATATGGCGTTAATGTAGTTATTAAACAAGCTGATTTAAGCAAATATGATGATATTTGTAACATATTTAAATTTATAAACGATATAAATATGAACCCTAATGTTGTTATTAACTCAGCAGGTATTTCGAATTATGGACTAATCCAAGATGTTAGTTATTCGGATTGGAAAGGGCTAATAGATCTACATTTAATGGGTACATATTTTTGCACTCAAAAAGCTCTACCCGAGATGTTAAAGCAAAATTACGGTAGGATAATAAATATATCCTCCATTTGGGGTGAAAACGGAGCAGCAAATGAAGTTTTATATTCAATGTCAAAAGGTGCAATTAATAGTTTTACAAAAGCTTTAGCAAAGGAACTTGCTCCTTCTGGTATTACTGTAAATGCAATTGCACCTGGAATTGTTATGTCAAAAATGATGTCACATTTTACTTTAGAAGAGATAGAAGAATTAAAAACAGAGATACCAATGAATCGATTTGCTAAACCTATAGAAATAGCTGAAAGTGTTTTACATTTACTACATCATAATTCAGCTTATATTACTGGACAGATAATTAATATAGACGGTGGTTGGAATTAAATTTACCGTTTACTTGTAAAATTATTTTATTGTTTGTTAAATATATGTCACGTTTCACTTATTCATCACTTTTTCCATAATTTAATAATACAATCAAAGTGTTTACTTTAAGTTTTACTTACAAAAAATATGCTTACCAATCTGCTTTATTTGAGGTCTTGACCATATCCATGCATTTGTCGCGGTATTTGGATTAAAATAATAAATAGCACCTCCCGATGGATCCCATCCGGCTATCGCATCTTGTACTGCTTTCTTAGCAGTATCATTTGGGGTAAGCATTATCTGTCCATCAGATACTGCTGTGAAAGCCCCAGGTTCATAAATTACAGAAGATGGACTATTTGGAAATGCAGGATTTTTGACTCGATTTAATATAACTGCGGCTACAGCTACTTGCCCAGTATATGGCTCTCCCCTTGCTTCTCCGTAAACTGCATTAGCCATTAAATTTGTTTCATTAACTGTAAATTGACTTGATGAGTATGTTCTAGTGGAAGTTGTTGGTTTCCAATCTTTTGTTGCCTCCCAAAGCATTAGTTTTGTTTTTGCTCCTACGATTCCGTCAACTTTCATTCCGAATTTATATTGAAAATTACGAACTGCCCAATAGGTCTGAGTACCAAATATACCATCTATATTACTCTTGTAATATCCAAGATATTTTAGTCTACCTTGAAGCTCATAAACATCTCCACCAGTTTTTCCTTGTACTAATATCTCTTGACCGAAAGTTTCAATATCTGGTTGAATATAATTGTGATAAGAAATATGAACCATAGATAAGATAAAAGTAATCGAAAGTAAAATTAATAATATTCGTTTATACATATAGACTCCTCTTTCAAATTATTTAGCAATTATTATCCACTATTGAAAAGTTCTATTGATTTAGTTATAGTTCCCTATTTTATTAAATTTTATTTTCCTAAAAACTATAATTAAAAAATGCTAGCCCATCGTGGGCTAGCATTTTTACAGACTGTTGAAAAAGTCTGGCAGGTTGTTAAGAAATATATTTTTGTTATCTTGTATCTTTAATAAATAATCTACCTGCTGCTTTTGGACCAACAGATTTGCCTATTAATCCAGCTAAAACAAGAATAGTCATAATATACGGTAACATATATATGAAATCAACAGGAATATAATCAGTTATATTATAAATTTGTAAGACTGGATTCACCGCTTGAGTCATTCCAAAAAATAATGCTGCTCCTAAAATTCCAAAAGGTTTCCATTTACCAAATATTAAAACAGCAAGAGCAATAAAACCTTGACCTGAAATAGTATTGTGAGAAAAATTACTTGTAGTAGTTAATATTAGTGTAGCACCACCCATTGCGGCTAAAGCACCACTTAACATTACACCAATATATCTCATTTTATAAACGTTAATTCCCATTGCATCGGCAGCCTCTGGATTTTCTCCACACGATCTTAATCTTAAACCAAAAGGGGTTTTATAAACTACTAAATATGAAATAATAACTAATAATATAGCAAAATATGTTGTAGGATAAGCTGTGAATAATCCTTTACCTATATATGGTATATCGGAAAGAAATGGAACCTCCCATTTATTTAACATACTAGTTAGTGTTTGTGTTTGTCCAGCACCATCAAATATTATCTTAACTAAGTAAACTGACAAGCCAGCTGCTAAGAAATTCAGGGCTACACCACTAACTACTTGGTCAGCATTAAAATTTATAGAAGCAATAGCATGTAATAATGAAAATAGTATACCCACAATAATGGCAACGGTAAATCCGATTAAAGGAGATTCCGTAAAAAAGGTAACAACAGCTGCAGTGAATGCTCCCATAATCATTAGTCCTTCAAGAGCAATATTTACAATACCAGACCTTTCTGAAAAGAACCCTCCTAATGCCGCAAATATTAAAGCTGTTGAAAATACTAATGTGTTATGAAGTAAATCACTCATTATTAAAAGAATATTCATATTCTACGGCAACTCCTTTTTATTATCTTTTTTAAAAGGTTTAACGAGAAATTTAACTATTCCACTAGCTGCTACAAAAAAGATAACAGAAGCTATCACTATCTCAACAACTTCAATAGGAACACCGGCCGCATATTTCATCCCCGCAGCTCCGAATTTAAGCATACCAAACAATATTGCCGCAATAAGTACTCCAATAGCCGTATTTCCACCAATTAGTGCAACAGCGATTCCGTCAAAACCATATCCAGGGAGAGATGCTTGAATAGCCTGATATTTAAATACACCCAAGACTTCCACTGCACCGCCTAATCCAGCAAAAATCCCACTAATAAACATTGCTTTAACTATATTAGCTTTAACATTGATACCAGCATATTCTGAAGCATGAGGATTAAATCCAACTGATCTTAATTCATATCCTTGCTTTGTTTTCCATAATATAAAATAAAATATAATAACAGCAAAAAGACCAATAACGGTACCCCAATGTATCCTTGCATTATCAAAAAGCGGACGTAACCATTGCATAGTTATTAGTGCTGAATCATAGACGTAATCCGAGCGTTGTTGTCCGGGACTTCTTAAAAAATTAGATACTATATAATTAGTTAAATATAACGCAATATAATTCAACATAATTGTTGAGATAACTTCGTGAACTCCACGTTTTGCTTTTAAATAACCGGCTATAAGTCCCCATATACCTCCAAACAATGCCCCAACAATAATAGCAAGAGGAGCATGAATATAAAACGGTAGTGAAAATTGAGTTCCAATGATTACTGCACCTAAAGAACCCATTACGAATTGTCCCTCAGCTCCAATATTGAATAAACCTGTCCTAAAGGCAAACGCCACTGATAAACCAGTAAAAATAAGTGGGGTTATTTGTCTTATTGTTTCTCCAAAATTATATGTACTACCAAATACTTTGTTTAAAAGTGCTGAGTAAGCGACTAATGGATTATAACCGCCAATTAACATTATTAAAGCTCCAAAAATAAGACCAAGAACAACAGCCATTAGAGGAATAATAAAAGAGTCTTTTGTGAATATCTTGATAAATTTATTTATCATTTTATGCTGCCTCCTTTAACCATTGCTCCAGCCATCATTAACCCAAGTTCTTGTTCGCTCGTTTTGCTAGGATCCACCACACCTACTATCTCTCCTTCATAGATGACTGCAATCCTATCAGAAAGGGATAGAATCTCATCTAATTCTAAAGATAATAAAAGTACAGCTTTTCCTTTATCTCGTTGTTCTACCAACCTTTTATGAATAAATTCAACAGCTCCAACATCTAATCCCCTTGTTGGTTGAGCCGCAATTAGTAAATCTGGATTTCTATCTACTTCTCTTGCTACAATAGCTTTTTGTTGATTACCACCAGACAACGACCTAGCTAAAGTATTAACACTAGGTGTTCTAACATCAAATTCTTCAATTAGCTTTTGCGCGTAATTATTAATTTTTTTATAATCTATGAATCCAAACCTTTTGAATGTACTAAATTCTTGACGAAAATAAGTTTCAAGAACCATGTTTTCGCCAATCGTAAAGTCCAATACTAATCCTCTTTTTTGTCTATCTTCTGGAATATGAGAAATCCCTGACTCGGATATTGATCTAATTTGCTTATTGGTTATTTCATTATCACCTAAATATATATGTCCAGATTCCGCTTTACGCAAACCGGTTATTACTTCTATTAATTCACTTTGTCCATTACCGTCGACACCAGCAATACCAAGTATTTCTCCTTTTTTAACTGAGAAAGAAATATTATTTAATGCCTGTAAACCTCTATTGTCTTTTGCAAAAATATTTTCAACTTTTAGTGCTGTTTCTTTTAAATTAGCAGGTTTTTTCTCTACTCTAAAAGATACTTCACGACCTACCATCTTTGCTGCTAAATCGCTTGGGTTTGTCTCATTTACAGCTAAACTATCAATTACCTTGCCTCTACGTATTATTGTTACTGTATTGGCAATAGCCATTATTTCTTTTAATTTATGAGTAATAAGAATGATGGATTTCCCTTCTTTAACTAAATTACGCATTATTTCCACCAATTCTTCAATTTCCTGCGGTATTAATACTGCAGTAGGTTCGTCGAAGATAATTATTTCTGCTCCACGATACAAAGTTTTTAATATTTCCACTCTTTGTTGCATTCCTACTGAAATATCATCTATATTGGCATCAGGATCAACCTTTAATCCATATTTGTTTGACAATTCTAATACTTCTTTTCGTGCAAGTTCATAATCAATTCTTAATTTATTCCTGGGCTCGAACCCTAGTATTATATTTTCCGTAACAGTAAAATTTTCTACAAGCATAAAATGTTGATGAACCATACCTATTCCTAAATCATGGGCAACATTTGGATTTGTTATATTAACTTCCTTTTCGTTAATAAATATTTTTCCTTTTTCAGGTTTATAAAGTCCAAATAATATATTCATCAATGTGGATTTCCCAGCACCATTTTCTCCAAGTAAAGAATGAATTTCCCCTTTTCTTACCTTAAATGAAATATTATCATTGGCTACGATACCTGGAAATGTTTTAGTTATATTTCTCATTTCTACAACATACTCTATATCTTTCATTTAGATTCACCCTTCGTTGGGATAATATTCTATAAATAAAAATTTGTTATAGGCTAGTTTGGTATAACTAGCCTATAACATAATAATCTATTCAGCTTTTTCAGAAGGAACTATTATCTCACCGTTAATTATTTTATCTTTATACTCTTTTACCTTAAGTAAAATTTCTTCAGAAACATTAGGGTTATTTTCTGGTAAACCTACACCATTTTCAACTAAACCTAGTTCAACAGCAGTTCCTGCTTCAAATTTTCCATCAATTAAGCTTTTTGATATATCGTATACAGCTACATCAACACGCTTCATCATTGATGTTAGTGTTACATCATTACCAAATGTTAAAGATTGGTCTTTGTCAACACCTATTACCCAAACATCTTGTCCGGCATTTTTTCTTGATATTGCTTCTGTAAATACTCCATCACCTGTTGATCCAGCAGCGTGGAATATAATATCTGCACCATTATCATACATAGTAGCTGCAGCAGCTTTTCCAAGTTCTGATTTGTCAAAAGCCCCTGTATAGTTTACTAAAACTTCTGCATCAGGATTAACCGCTTTTACACCAGCTTTAAAACCTTCTTCGAATTTCACAATTACTGGAATATCCATTCCACCAACAAAACCGATTTTATTAGTTTTTGTTGTTAATCCAGCAACTACACCTACTAAGAATGAACCCTCATGTTCCTTAAATGAAACAGAAACAACGTTTGGAGCGTCAACATAGCCATCAATAATTGCTAAATTTGATTCTGGGTTTTGAAGAGCTACATCTTTAACAGCATCAGCCATCATAAATCCAATACCCCAAGTTAAATCCCAACCATTTTTTACAAAGTCATTTAAGTTTGGATTATAATCTACATCTCCAGTACTTTGCGCAAAGTCAACTTCTGCACCAGTATCTTTGCTAACCTTTTGTAATCCTTCCCATGCACTTTGGTTAAATGAATTATCATTTACCCCGCCAACATCTGTAACCATACCAACCTTAATATCTGTTGTTGGTCCTTGAGTTTCAGGTGCTGGTGTTGGTTCAGGTGCTGGTTCATCGCTACTACCGCAACCTACTAAACCCATTGAGATAGTAAGAGTAAAAATAAGCATTAATGTTAAAAACTTTTTCATAAATAAAAGCCCCCCTAGTTTTATTAAATCAGGTAATAATTCAGTTATTAATTATTAATATACTTCCTTTTCCCACCTCCTTATATGCAAAACATTTACCTTTTTCTTAATACACGAAACCTAAACTTATCTGCCCTAAAATAATTCGCAGAAATCAAAACAGGACGATCTGTTTTATCATAATGAATTTGTTTTAAAATTAGCAGAGATGATTCAGGTGACGAATGTAGTAAAGGTGAAATCTTGTCATGAAATCCAATTGGTAAAATCTCAGAAATAGCATGCGTTATGTATATATTCGCCTGTTCTTCAAGTGTCTTAAACAGAGAACCTTCTTTTTGAAAATTAAAATCTGGAGTTAAAATACTTTCAGGTATTTTATCAATACAAAAGATTAGAGGTTCTCCATCGCCAGTTCGTATTCGTTCTAATTTTATAATTTTCTCTTCTTTTCTTAATCTAAAGTCTTTTATATCCGAGTCTGTGGTTAGCACCGAATCGATATTGACATATATGGTACCAGGAATTTGTTTATTATTTTCAATCATTTTAGTAATACTATACAATTCTTCAATACCACTTTTGAAAATAGGCTTAGCATTTATAAAAGTTCCAATTCCATGTTTACGTGTTATAACATTTTCTTCTTCCAAAATTCTTAAAGCTTCACGCAATGTTGCTCTACTAATGCCTAGTTCTTTTGCTAAGTCTGATTCTGATGGTAATTTGTTCCCTGGTTCTAAAATTCCTGCTTCAATATCTTTTTTAATTTTACTAATAACTAAAAGATATAAAGGTTTGTTATATATTTTTATTGACATAGTTTGATTTTCCTCATTAATTTTATATGTAATTTTTAAATAGTCATCTAATTTACTTGTACGACGTCATACGTCTATTTTCCTTCTTTTAATTACTAAAATCAACAATTTTTTTTATTAAAAATTCTACCTAAGTTTAATTTTTGATAAAATTTAAAATTTATACATCTCATTTATCTTTAATTTTAAGGAATATACATAATTTTGTTATCTAATATATCTTACTTATACTGAAAATTTATTAAATGTATCCTCATTAATAAGAACTTTTCTAGGTTTAGTTCCCTCATACATGCCAATTAGACCTTGTCTTTCCATTTCATCTATTATTCTGGCCGCTCTTGTATATCCAATTCTTAATCTCCTTTGAAGTAATGATACTGAAGCTTGATTTGTTTCAAATACTAATTGTATTGCTTCTGTAAAAAGTTCATCCTCAATATTTTCCTCTTCATTAGTCTTATCTAAACTAGTTACCATCTCATTTTGGTAATTAACACTTTGTTGATCCTTAATAAATGTCACTATCTGCTCTACCTCAACATCTGAAATATATGCACCTTGAATACGTAAAGGTTTTGAATTCCCGACAGGCAGATATAGCATGTCACCCCTACCTAAAAGTTTCTCAGCACCACCTATATCAATAATTGTTCTAGAGTCTACCTGTGAAGATACTCCAAAGGCAATCCTTGAAGGAATATTGGCCTTAATTAACCCAGTAATGACATCTACAGTTGGACGCTGTGTAGCCACTATTAAATGTATCCCAGCAGCCCTAGCCTTTTGCGCAATACGTATTACTGATTCCTCAACATCATTTGGTGCTACCATCATTAAATCTGCTAACTCATCAATTATAATAACGATATATGGTAATATTTGTTCTTCTGTATTTCTCTCAATACTTTCAATTTTTACTAGTTCATTATACCTTTCAATATCCCTAGCACCTTTTTCTGAAAATTTTTCATATCTATTTTCCATTTCGTTTACTATCATCTTTAGTGACTTAGAAGCTTTTTTAGGATTAGTTACAACAGGGGCCAATAAGTGTGGAATACCATTATATACATTCAATTCAACTACCTTGGGGTCTATCATCATCAATTTTACTTCACTAGGTTTTGCCTTAAATAATATACTGGTTATCATCGCATTAATACAAACACTTTTTCCTGATCCCGTAGTTCCAGCAACTAAAAGGTGAGGCATTTTAGTTAAATCAGCAATAATTGGCTCACCAGAAACGTCTCTTCCTAAAGCAATACTAAGTTTGGATTTAGATTCGAAAAATGTTTTACTTTCTAATACTTCCCTAAGTGATACAATTGAAATCTTCGAATTTGGAACTTCGATTCCAATTGCGGCTTTTCCTGGAATGGGCGCCTCTATCCGAATATCTTTTGCAGCGAGCGATAGCGCAATATCATCGGATAGATTAACGATACGACTTACTTTAACTCCAATATCAGGTTGAACTTCATATCTAGTTACTGCTGGCCCCCTATGTATTTGTGTTACTTTTACTTTTACCCCAAAACTATTAAGTGTGCTTTCAAGTTTTTTTGCATTCAAACTAATATCTTTGAATTGATCTTTTTGGTCATTAATATTAGGTAAATCCAATAACTGAAAAGGGGGCAATAAATAGTTTTCTTCTTCTTCTTTTATTTTGTTTAAACTAACTCCCTTTAATTCTATTTCATGTGAATCTTCATTTTGAACAGTTTTTTTATTTAGTGTATCTATTGTCTCTTTGTTTAAATCATTATGATCTTCTTTATAATATTCTTTTCGATTCATAAAATCGTGGATGACTGGCACTTCATCTTTTACAATCTTCGTATCTAATATTACATCATGCTTAACTTCGTTCTTATCAATTGAAATTTTATTTTTTCTCCTTTTATCTAGTAGTAAATGAAATTTTTTTTTAATTTTTTTAAAAATTCTAGTGTATATCTTTTTAAAAATTAGTTTTATTTTTTTAAATAATTCAACATAGGAAAAATTAAAAGTTAACAAAAAGCCTACTAATGCTAAGGTTATAACTATAATTTTAGTACCGAGTTCATTAAACAAATAGTCAAATGCTATAAAAATAAAGGCACCCAGCATTCCTCCACCTATTTCAATGCCTTCTATGCCTGCCCTTTCTTCAGCTAAAGCCTGCCATGTAGCAGAAATAATATTTACATCGGTGTAATTTCCATTGTTCTGTAATCCAGCTACAAAGTTAATATGATTAAACAATACTATTGAGAGTAAAATTAAAACTACTCCAACTTTTCTCATGGTAAAATAGTAAGGAAAATTTCTCTTAACCATCATATACAAAGCTATATATATTCCAAACAAACTAAGAATAAAATCCCATGTTCCTATTAACATTCTAAAAAAAGCATTAAAAATATGACCTACTTCACCTAAATTTGATAATTCAATAAGCATAAAAGTTATTAAGATGATACCAAAAAATTCAAACTTTAGGTTTCTTTTTAACTTTTCTGTTCTTTTTTTTGATTTTCTTCTAGCCATAATTCTCTCCACTCTCAATCATCTAAAATATTAATAAATTTGTAAAAATAAATAATATTTTACTTATTAATAATTATAACATGTGTAAAAAATAAACAACATACGCTAATAATTTAAGATATTTTAGAAACATTCAAAAACCATTCCTTTTTAATAATAACTAACTTGTGTTTACAAAGGAATGGTTTTATTTATTTTATTTTTAATTAAATTATAATGTTGGATTAAACCTAATTATATTGCCAGGTTGATACTGTGGCAAGAGATAATCCTGGGCTATTGGACTTATCAGTCTCACAATCTTCCCTTCTGACCCTGATAATTGTTCAACAACCATATTAATATGACCAAATTGAATTTCACGATAATTTAATTTCATTTTATCATAATTTTCGAATATTACTTCAATAGGCACAGTGCTGTACATAATCATTGGATTATACCTTCATTATCTTGAGTTAATC
The DNA here is from genome assembly GCA_050175155.1 of Vulcanibacillus sp. Lineage (GTDB taxonomy): Bacteria > Bacillota > Bacilli > Tepidibacillales > Tepidibacillaceae > JBFXJF01. Next base: position 117,879 of record JBFXJF010000003.1, on the reverse strand, counting down.
TATTTTCTTTTATTCTCTTGTTTAATTCCTTTATTGCGTCGCCTATACCTCCAACTTTGTTAATCAGACCATACTTGACTGCATCAGAACCAATTACGTTTGTACCTATGTCTCTAGCTAGATCGCCAGTTTTAAACATTAACTCCTTAAATTTTTCTTCGGAAATATCAGAATGAAGTGTTACAAATTTCACTACCCTATCTTGCATCTTATCTAAATATTCAAACGTTTGCGGTACGCCAATTACTATTCCAGATAATCGCACTGGATGAATTGTCATAGTTGCACTTTCACAAATAAAAGAATAATCAGAAGAAACAGCTATTGGTACTCCAATAGAGTGTCCACCACCTAAAACAACTGTCACTGTTGGCTTAGAAGAAGATGCTATCATTTCTGAAATAGCTAATCCTGCCTCTACATCCCCACCAACTGTATTTAAAATAACTAATATTCCTTCTATTTTTGGGTTTTGCTCAGCAGCGACAAGTTGAGGAATTATATGTTCGTATTTAGTCGTTTTATTTTGTGGAGGTAGAACTAGATGTCCCTCTACTTGACCAATAATATTTAAGGTAAAAACATTACTATCAAATGCCGGAATATTTGTTTGACCAAGCGCTTGAATATTGTCAGCTATACTTTTCTTTGGATTTTCAGTACCCTCGGCATCCGGTACTTCTGGGTCTGATTCAATAACAGAATTAACGTTCTCGTTCATTTTAATTCCTCCTTTATTTTATTTATTATCCTCTATAACTATTAAAAAAATACAATAAATAAAAGCAGCCAAATGTGGCTGCTTTATATAAATTATTATGCTTCCATTATAATAGGTAAAATCATTGGTCTTCTTCGTGTCTTTTCATATAAGAATTTTCCTAGCGCTTCTCTTACACCTGTTTTTAACGAAGACCACTCATTAATATTTTCGCCCATTAATTTCTGTAGCGTTGCGGTTACTATGCGGTTTGCTTCATCTAATAATTCTTCTGATTCTCTAACGTATACAAATCCTCTTGATATAATGTCAGGTCCAGCTAAAATCTTAGGACTTTGCTTACTCAATGTTACAACAACAACAAGTATTCCATCTTGTGATAATAGTCTGCGGTCCCTTAAAACTATGTTTCCAACATCACCAACACCTAACCCATCTATTAAAACAATACCAACTGGTACTTTTGGACCTAATCTTGCTATTCCGTCACTAATTTCGACAGTGTCTCCATTGTCCATAACAAAAATATTTTCTTTTAATACACCCATAGTTTCAGCTAAATCGGAATGTAATTTTAACATTCGATATTCTCCATGAATGGGAATAAAATATCTTGGTTTTAATAAGGTTAACATTAGTTTTAATTCTTCTTGGCTAGCATGTCCTGATACATGTACTTTCGATAAAGAATTAGGTCCATAAATAACTTTGGCACCAATTCTAAATAATTGGTCAACCGTTCTGGAAACATTTTTCTCATTACCAGGAATTGGAGTTGCTGCTAATATCACAGTATCACCTGATAATATTTCTATTTGACGATGATTTGATCTTGCCATTCTAGTTAATGCTGACATCGGTTCACCCTGGCTACCAGTACATAGAATCACTACTTTTTCAGCGGGTATTTTTTTTATGTCTTCCACTTCTATAATCATATTATTAGGTATATGTAAATATCCTAAATCCGTACCAATATTAACAACATTAACCATACTCCGACCTACGATTGCAATTTTTCTTTCATGCTCTATTGCCGCATCAACTATTTGTTGAATACGATGAATATTTGATGCAAAAGTTGCAACAATTATTCTTTGATTCGCCTTCCTGAAAACTTCATTTAAAGACTCTCTTACTGAACGTTCAGAATGAGTATATCCTTCTCTTTCAGCATTTGTGCTATCAGAAAGTAATAGCAAAACTCCCTTTTTACCAATCTCAGCTAATTTATTAATTTCAGGAAGTTGATTATCTACTGGAGTAAAATCAAACTTAAAATCGCCTGAATGAACAATTACTCCTTCGGGAGTTTCTAATGCTATACCCACTGAATCTGGAACACTGTGATTAGTCCTAAAAAATGATACCTTAAATACTCCAATATTCAAGATAGAGTCACTATTTATCAGGACTAATTTTGATTGATTTAGAATTTGTGCTTCCTTCAACTTACTTTCAACAAAACCAAGTGTTAATTTAGTTCCATATACTGGTACATTAATTTCTTTAAGAAAATAGTGTAATCCTCCAATATGATCTTCATGACCATGTGTAAGCAAAACAGCTTTTACCTTATCTTTATTATCTATAAGATAACTAGAATCAGGAATTACTAAATCAATACCTAGTAAATCTTCTTCAGGAAATTTAAGCCCTGTATCAATAACAATAATGTCCTCTCCATATTCAAAGACATACATATTCTTACCAATCTCACCTAATCCCCCTAAAGCATAAACTTTCAATTTGTCGTTAGCTTTGGACAATTTTTCGCCTCCTTGTATTAAGTTATAGTAACTAACAAACAACCGCACTAATCACTAGAGATATATTATACATTAATGAAAATATAAAAGACAAGATTTTATATTAAAAATCTTAAAATTGTCTATTTGAGGACTAAATAAAATTAAAAACTAAAAAGAAACGATATAATTAACCGAATCTCCTTAGTTTTTAATTTTCAAATATTAGTTAGACTTTAATTTTTGGTATGTATTTCTTAAAAATAAAGCCTGTTCGTCGCTTACTTTCATTAGTGGTGGTCTAACTGAACCTACATTTAATCCTATTTGATTTAACAATTCCTTTATTGGAGATGGATTTGAAGTAATAAATATACCTTCAAAGATTGATATTAGCTTTAAATGTAATTGAGATGCAAGTTTAGTTTCTCCATTAAAAAAGTGCTCAATCATGTTCTTTATTTCTAATCCACATACATGACTAGCTACACTTACACTGCCGTAGCCACCAATAGCAAGTACAGGTAAATTAAATTTATCATCACCACTATAGAGAAGAAAATCATCATCAGTATTTTTAATAATTTCACTCATTTGAACTATATCTCCACTAGCCTCTTTAACTGAAAAAATATTTGAGGTTTTGGATAGCTTAATAATTGTTTCAGCACTAACATTGATCCCTGCGCGACTAGGAATATTATAAATCATAACAGGCAATTTAGTTTCATTTGCAATTGTATTGAAGTGATAATATAAGCCCTCTTGAGAAGGTTTATTATAGTAAGGTGTTACTAACATTATACCATCTACTCCAGTTTGCTCAGCTCTCTTTGTTAATTCTATAGAGGTCTTTGTATTGTTTGTTCCAGTTCCCGCTATAACTTTTGCCCTACCTTTAGCGAACTCAACAACTTTCGTAAATAATAAGATTTTTTCTTCATTAGATAGCGTTGGGGATTCACCTGTGGTTCCTGCTACAACTATGGTATCGGTTCCTTGGTTAATTAGATGATTAACTAACTTCTCAGTCTCTTTTAGGTTAATCTCTAAGTCATTATCAAAAGGGGATACCATTGCAGTCATTAATCTTCCAAAATTCATCATGCCACTCCTTATAATTAATAAAATTTGTGATGCAATGCTTTAATTGCTATATCCATTTCCTCTTCTTTAACTAATACCCATATTGTAGTATGAGAATCTGCTGATTGTAGAATCTGAACATTAATATTAGTTAATGCCTCAACTATATAGGCCATTACACCCGGTACACCGGCCATTCCAGCGCCAATAATTGAAATTTTTGCACAGTTACTGGTAATTATCGGATCATATCCCTTAGATTTAAGAATTTTTTGAACTTTTTCAATTACAGATTCATTAACAGTAAATGTTACACAAAATTGATTAACGTTAATAAAGTCAACACTTATATTATCATCTGCCATTGCCTTAAATACTTTTAATTGGGTATCGTACTGGTCTTCTTGTACATTAACTTTGATTTGTGCAATATTAGATACCTGAGTAATTCCCGTTATAATTCTGTCTTTAATTTTTAATTCTTGCTTATGAAGCTTAAGCTTATCAAGAGAAGTTACTAAAGTTCCCTCATCGTTAGAAAAGGTAGATCTTACTCTAATCGGAATTTTATGTCCCATTGCTATTTCTACTGCCCTAGGATGAATAACTTTTGCTCCTTGATTTGTTAAATTACATATTTCCTCATAGGATACTGCTAATAACTGTTCAGCTTCCTTTACGATTCTAGGGTCAGCAGACATAATACCTTGAACATCAGTAAAAATATCCACAATTTCAGCCTGCAAAGCTACACCTATTGCGGTTGCAGTTGTATCCGATCCACCACGTCCTAAAGTGGTAATATCTCCTGTTTCAGTTATTCCCTGAAACCCAGTTATAATTACAACATAACCCTTTTCTAGTTCTTCTAATACTCTTTTTGGTTTAATCGTTTTTATCTGAGCATTTGAAAAATTATTATTCGTAATTATACCAGCTTGACCACCTGTAAGAACAATATTTTTTATTTGAACTTCACTTAACATGCTACTTAAGGTAGTAGCTGAAATAATTTCGCCACAGCTTAATAGTAAATCCATTTCTCTATTTTGTAGACTATTTCCATTTTCTTTAATATGATTTATTAAAGTATCCGTAGCATATGGATCTCCTTTTCTCCCCATAGCTGATACGACAACAACAATTTTCTTTGCTTTGGCAAGTTGATCTTTTATATGATTTATAACTTTTTCTCTGTGTTCTTTTTCTGTTAAAGAAGAACCACCGAATTTTTGAACAATTATATTATTATTTTGAATCATGTTTTTCAAATCCAATAATCTTCTCAGCTATTTGAACAGCATTCCATGCAGCGCCTTTTAAAAGATTATCCGATACTATCCACATGTTTAGTCCTCTCGGATTATCAAGATCTCTCCTTAACCTTCCAACAAAAACTTCAATCTTACCAGCAGAATCTACCGCTGTCGGATATTCTTGTATATTAGGATTATCCAACAATACCACACCAGACATGTTTGAAAGTAGACTCTTAACATCATTAAGATCAAAATCTTTTTTTAATTCAACATATACTGATTCAGAGTGTCCAAATAAAACGGGTATCCTTACACATGTTGCTGTTACTTTAATTGATTGATCATTAAAAATTTTCTTAGTTTCCTTAACCATCTTCATCTCTTCAAGTGTATATCCATTTTCTTCAAATACATCTATTTGTGGAATTGCATTAAAGGCAATCTGTTTTTTAACAGGTAACGCGGATACAGGTAATACTTCTTTTGTTACTTCTTCATTATTTATAAATTGTTTAGTTTGGTTAACTAGCTCATTAATGGCTTTAATACCCGCCCCTGAAACAGCCTGATATGTTGAAACTATAATTTTTTCAATACCGTATTTATCATATAATGGTTTTAAAGCAGTTACCATTTGTATTGTTGAACAGTTAGGATTGGCTATAATTCCATTATGATTTTTCGCTGCATCTATATTCACTTCCGGTACAATTAATGGAACACTTTGTTCCATTCTAAAAGCATTTGTATTATCAATAACTATTGCTCCTTCTAAAACTGCACTATGTGCTAACGCTTTACTGACACTACCGCCTGCGCTGAAAAGTGCAAAATCGATATCAATAAAACTTTCAGGAGTTGCTTCTTCAACTACTAAATCATTTCCTTTAAAATTAATAATGGTTCCCTTAGAACGGCTAGAGGATAACAATTTAAGATTATTTACCGGAAATTTTCTCTCCTCTAAAAGGCGTAATATCTGTTTTCCTACCGCACCAGTAGCTCCAACAATTGCAACATTATAGCTTGATTTCTTGTTCATATTTTTCCTCCTGAAAATTCATTATTGTTAATCATTAAATTTTGCTATAATAACTGGTTGAATCTGTTTGTTTTCTAAAGCATATTCACATGTTTCTAAAATCATATCCATTTTTGCAACTAATGAATTCGGCTTTTTAAAAGGTGAATCTTGTCCGAATGGAACTAGAAATATATTTTTAGTTGAAAATAGTTTTCCTATGTTTTGACCGTTTAGACCAAGACCATCGTTAGTAGATATAGCTATTACAACAGGTTTCATGTTTCTTAAATGTGCTTTGGTAGCCATTAAAACTGCCGTATCCGTAATTGCGTTAGCCAATTTGCTAATTGTATTACCAGTAGCTGGTGCTATTATAACCAAATCTAATAACCTGTTAGGTCCTATGCTTTCAGCTTCAACTATTGTTGTAATAATCTCATTACCTGTTATTTCTTTTAACTGTCTTTGCCAATTAATTGTATCTCCAAATCTCGTATCGGTAACCATTAAATTATGACTAATAATTGGTATAACATTAGCTCCCTCATCAACAAGTATTTTTATTTGGGGGATAACTTTTGAAATAGTACAATGAGAACCGGTTAAAGCAAATCCAATTGTTTTACCATATACTTTCATTGTACTACCTCCGAAACACCAAAATGCTCTATAATCGACTTAATAATTACATCACCGATTATATTTCCAGCTGTCTTCGGAGCTATAATACCAGGTAATCCAGGGGCTAACATCGCTTTTATACCTCTTTTTTCTGCATAATGGAAATCTGTCCCTCCTGGTTTCGAAGCTAAATCAAATATAAAAGCATGCAGAGGCATATTTGCAATTATTTTTTCTGTAATAATCATTTGTGGTATAGTATTAAATAACAAATCTACTTCTGATACATTCTTATCTAAATCATCAATATGAAATGATTCCAACCCCATTTCATAAATCCTTGCCATATATTCTATTTTCCTTACTCCTACGCTTACACTTGCTCCCAAAGCATCTAAAACTCTAGCTAAGGTAATTCCTGTTCTGCCAAAACCTAATACAATTGCCTTTGACCCATGTATTGTAAAGTCAGTGTTCTGAATAGTAAACATCAACGCTCCTTCAACAGTAGGAATGGAATTATAAATTGCAACATCATCACGATTTAATAATTCAACTAAATTAATGTTTAATTCATCACACATATTTTTTAAGTAAGGCCTTGCTATACCAGTAAATAAAATACTGTTATTTGGAAATTTTGACAAACAATCTTTAGACAGCATTATTTTTTTTTCACTAAAAATACTTTCAATATATCCTTCATCATCAGTTCCTATTATTGGAAGTATAAGAACATCAACGTTTTGAATGACAACATTATCTAATTCTCCAAAATAAATATCCTTAAAATTATTTTCTATATTTTCAAAACCTATCAAAGTAACTATAGCATCCATACTAGAAATTTTTTTAATTACTTCAAGTTGACGAGCGTCACCACCTATAAAACCAACTCTAATTCCAGTCAGCAATTTAACGTTACCCCTTTCCAAACATTTTACTTGAAAAAATCAAAAATGCAAGGTAAGTTTATAATTATTTTTCCAATAATTAATGCATTTTTTCTAGAATTATAATATTCTTAAGCCCAAAATGTGGTGACTATATATTTAGTAGGATTTAATTAATCTTTTTTTTCAACAAGTATCATATCAGAACCTATTTTGCGAATAAATTTCCATGAAATACAAATTTCTTCTTTTTGTTTTCCCAGTATAAATAGTGAACCTTGTGGTAAAAGCAAAGATTCAATTTCTCCTGTGTTTGGATTTATTACTAAATCAATATTTCCTACGACTCCTAATCGTTCTCCACTGATTACATCGATTATTTCTTTTCCATTTAGATCACTAAACCTCATATCCATACAACCTCCATAATAAATTCTTGTTTTCTTTTTATGCTTAATTCTTTTGAAAAATTACTTTTTGACAATAAAAAAAAGGACTTTTATTTGTCCCTCTAATTCGTTGTTTACTTTTGTGTCATATATTTAAGAATAAGTTCATCTAATTTATTACTAATTTTTATTAATTCTTCATCCTTTAAAATTTCAGTATCATTAATTTCCTTATTTCCAACTTTATCATGTAATTTATTGCGGAGGTTCTCTATATCATCTAGAAAATCATTCTCATCCATAATTAATGCTCCTTTAAATTTAATCCTGTATGCCCAAATCCTCCAATACCTCTATTTGTTTCACTAATTTCATTAGTTTCATTGAGTGATACACTTGGAATTTCCACAAAAACTAATTGAGCTATTCGATCATAACGTTTAATTATAAAATCTTCTTCGCCTAAATTAATAATAATAATTTTTACTTCACCACGATAATCGGCATCTATAGTCCCAGGTGTATTTAATAATGTTACTCCATGCTTTAATGCTAAACCACTTCTGGGTCTGATTTGTGCCTCAATTCCTTGTGGTAACTCCAGAGAGAAACCTGTCGGTACTAAAGCCCTTTTTCCTATCGGAACTATTATATCCTGCGTAACTCCGGCATAAATATCATAACCACTAGAACCCGAAGACATTCTTTCTGGTAATGGAATATCTTCACTCCCAGAAAGTCTCTTTAACTTAATTTGAAACAAGGACATCCCTCCTAAGTGAATTAGGTGTTTGTTCTAACGGACTTATCATTGAAAACGAATATGGATAAGAAAACAATTTATCAGTTATTTCTAATATTGATTGATAATTTACATTATTTATCTTAGTAATTATTTCGTCAAGTGTTAAATGCTTTCCAATCAATAATTCATTTTTGCCAAGTCTGTTCATCCTATTATTAGTGCTTTCTAAACTTAACATTAAACTACCTTTTAATTGCTCTTTTGCTTTCGTTATTTCGTTTTGATTTATACCCGAATTCTTAATATCTAATAAAGTATTGTTAATAATATCAACAACTTCATTTACTTGTTTAGGTGCAGTACCTGCATAAATCGTAAATAGACCAGTATCTCTATAACTAGAGTGGTAGGAAAATACAGAATAAGCCAATCCTCTTTTTTCTCTTATCTCTTGAAAAAGTCTTGAACTCATTGTCCCCCCGATTATGTTATTCAATAAAATTAAAGAGTAAATATTCGGGTCTGAAATAGCTAGACCAGGTAATGCAATAGCTAAATGAGCTTGTTCAGTTTGTTTAGTTTTAATCATCTCACCAAAATTAAAATTGACGTTACCAATATTATTTTCCGGACCATAATTACCAAATGGCTCAAAATAAGTTTCTATAAGTTCAATAATGTTATCAGGTGTGTTTCCTGCTAATGTAATTACAGAATTATTAACCGTATATTTATTTTTAACAAAATTTACGATATCGTCTCTTGTTAAACTATTTAATACAGTTTCGCTTCCTAAAATGGGAAATCCTAAAGAATCACCTTTAAATGAAACGTTGGCTATTAAATCATGAATTTGATCATCTGGAGCATCCTCATTCATCTTAATTTCCTCAAGAACAACGTTTTTTTCCATATCTAATTCTTGTTGATCAAACTTAGAATTAAAAAACATATCCGATAATAAAGATATTCCCATCTCTACATGTTCATCTAATAATTTTGTATAATAACATGTATATTCCTTTGAAGTAAAAGCATTAATTATTCCACCTATAGAATCAAATGCCTCAGCAATTTCTCTTGCAGATCTATTTTTTGTCCCTTTAAATAACATATGTTCTATGAAATGGGATATACCATTATTACTAACTGTTTCATGTCTTGATCCATTCCCTACCCAAATTCCAATAGCAATAGAACGAACAGTAGGTATCGGCTCAATAATAACCTTTAAACCATTTGTTAATATGAATTTTTGTATCACTAATATCCCCCTTACCCGTTATTCCAAATAACAACTACTTTAATATATCAAAAATAAATTACTAACTCAACTAAATTAAAAAGAGACAGATATAAATCTGACTCCCAAAAATATTAACTATTTTCACTACTAACTTGGTTATCTTTTAATGCTGCTTTTCGGGAAAGATTTATACGTCCCTGATTGTCAATTTCAGTTACTTTAACCATTATTGAATCTCCAATTGCTATAACATCTTCTACTTTTTCTACTCGATTTATATCTAATTGCGAGATATGAACTAGTCCTTCTTTTCCTTGAAAAATTTCTACAAATGCCCCAAACTTCTCTATTCTTTTTACTATTCCTAAATATGTTTGACCAATTTCAACTTCTTTAACTAAATCCTCAATTATTTTTTTTGCTTTCTCATTCATTTCTGTATTAGTTGATGCTATGAAAATTCTACCATCTTGCTCAATATCTATCTTTACACCCGTGTCTTCAATAATTTTATTTATTATCCTGCCACTTGGACCAATTACATCTCTAATTTTTTCAGAATTAATTTTTAAAGTAATAATCTTTGGTGCGTATTTTGACATCTCTTTATTAGGTTCAGATATAGTTTCATTCATTTTACCCAATATAAACATTCTTCCATCTTTAGCCTGTTTCAATGCTTTTTCAAGAATTTCTCTATTAATCCCAAGAATTTTTATATCCATTTGTAGTGCTGTAATTCCCTGACTTGTACCAGCAACCTTAAAATCCATATCACCAAAATGATCTTCCAATCCTTGAATATCAGTCAAAACTGCAACTTTATCACCATCTTTAATTAATCCCATTGCTATACCTGCTACCGGAGCCTTTATCGGAACACCAGCATGCATTAAAGATAAAGTACCAGCGCATATACTTGCTTGAGAAGATGATCCGTTTGACTCTAGGACTTCCGCAACTAATCGAATTGTATAAGGGAAATCTTCTTCTGAAGGAATAATTGGCTCCAAAGCTCTTTCTCCAAGTGCACCATGTCCAATCTCTCTTCTACCTGGTCCCCTAAGGGGTCTTGCCTCACCAACACTAAATGGTGGGAAATTGTAATGATGCATAAATCTCTTAGATTCTTCTAAATCTAATCCATCTAGGATCTGCATATCTCCCAATGCCCCTAAGGTACAGACACTCAAAGCCTGTGTTTGCCCGCGAGTGAACAATCCAGAACCGTGTGGTCTTGGAAGTAATCCAATAGATGTAGAAATAGGTCTTATTTCATCAAGACCTCTACCATCAGGTCTTATAGATTCGTCCAAAATTAATCTTCTCACTTCATCTTTAATAATTTTATTAAGAACTTCTTCGATATCTTTAAGTTTTTCTTCATATTCATTAGTGAAGAATTCCATTGTTTCTTTAATAATTTTATCAAGTTCTTCTTGTCTAGCATGTTTTTCTTCAATTTGAATAGCTTGAACTATTTTAACTTTTGCATAGTTTTTAACAATTTCATCAATTTGTGGATCTACTTGCTGAAGAATTACTTTTATCTTTTCTTTACCGATTTCACTAATAATCTTCTCTTGAAAACTAATTAACTCCTTAATCTTTTCATGCCCAAACATAATAGCCTCAAGCATAATTTCTTCTGATACCATCTTAGCGCCAGCCTCTACCATGTTTATAGCTTCAAAAGTACCAGCAACAGTTAAATTAATATCACTTTTTCCCATTTCTTCCATGGTTGGGTTTATTATAAATTTACCATCTATTCTACCAACTTCCACTCCTGCAATAGGTCCACTAAAAGGAATATCAGAAATAGATAACGCCAATGATGTTCCAATCATAGCTGCTATCTCTGAAGAACAATTCTGATCTGCTGAAAGAACAGTTGCGGATATTTGAACTTCATTTCTAAAACCATCTGGAAAAAGCGGACGAATTGGTCTATCAATTAGTCTACTAGCTAATATTGCTTTCTCACTCGGTCTGCCCTCTCTCTTTATAAAGCCTCCCGGAATCTTTCCGACTGCGTAGAGACGTTCTTCATAATTAACTGTTAATGGGAAAAAATCTAAATTCTTAGGTTCTTTTGATGATGTAACAGCAACAAGTATAACAGTATCTTCAAATCTTACTAAAACTGACGCATTAGCTTGTTTAGCCAGTTCACCAGTTTCTATAACTAGAGATCGCCCATCTAAATCGAACTTATAAATTTTTTTATTCATATCCAAAAAAAACTCCCTCCTTATAAGGATTATTATTTAGCTTCTATGTATATTAACTATTATCTCCATTATAAACCAAATATAATAAATATATATTATAAAAAGCGGGATAAGCCCGCTTTTTATAATATAATTGTTAATAATATTTACCTTCTTAAACCAACTTTTGTAATTAACTCACGATAACGTTGAATATCTTTGTTTTTTAGATAAGTTAATAAATGACGACGTTTTCCAACCATCTTCAATAATCCCCGACGAGAATGATGATCTTTCTTATGAACACGTAAATGTTCATTTAAGTAATTGATTTTATCAGTAAGTATAGCAATCTGTATTTCCGGAGACCCAGTGTCCGTGTCATGAATTTTGTAATCTTCAATTAATTTCTGTTTACGTTCTTGTGTAAGCATTTTTTTCCTCCTTTAAATTTTATCCTTATACCAAGAAAAACGTCGGAGTATCGCTAATCCTAGAATAAGTAATTTTTATATAGTATATTTCTATATAAACAACATTTTATATTATAGCATATTTAGGTAAAAAAAGTAAAGCTAAACTATATTATATCAACTTTAAACTCTTCTGCACTAACAATATCAATATTTATTTGTTTTTTCAAATCCTCTATGTTACTATATTTTTTTTCTTCCCTTAAATAATAAAGTAACTCAACTTCTAATTCTTGTCCATATATTTCTTCATTGAAATCGATTATGTATACTTCGTATTTAATTACATTATCAGGTGAAAATGTCGGTCTGTAACCAACATTCATAACACCTAATAATTTATTACCATTATATTTAACATTAACAGTATAAACACCATTCTTTATTTTACTATAGTCGTCAATTAACTCTAAATTAACAGTTGGAAATCCTATATCTCTTCCTCTTCCATCCCCATGTACCACTTTCCCTTTAAAAGAATAACTTCTACCGAGCATTTTATTTGCATCAGTAATATTACCACTAATTAAACAATCCCTAATTCTAGTGCTACTTATTTTTATATTAGATAAAAAATAAGGTTCTATAATATCTACTGTATAAATGTTTTTACTTAATTCTTTTAATGTTTCAGGATTTCCAGAACCGTTTTTACCAAAAGTGAAATCATATCCTACTACAATCCCTTTAACATTCAGTTGAATTAAAATTTCATCAATAAAGTTTCTTGGGCTGGTATTTGCGAAGTTTTTTGTAAATTTAACTATATAACATATATTAACACCGAGTTTTTTAAGTTGATTAATTTTACTGTTTATTGGTGTTATTTTCTCAACCTTGTTTGTGACTCCAATTATTTCATGTGGATGCGGTTCGAATATCATTACACTACATATTATATTATTTTCCTTTGCTCTTTCGAGCGCCTTAGATATTACCTTTTGATGACCTAAATGTACTCCATCAAAATACCCTATTGCCATAATATTTGGACTTTGCTTATATTTGATATTCGTATCTATAATATTATAAACAATCATTTTTTTCCGCCTTTTAATCTATAAATATGAAAAGTCATCATTTAAAAACTTTTAGTGGTTTAGCATATTTATAATTTTTTTCTTTCTCGTATAAAGCTATTAAATCTCTTTCTTTGTTTAATATTTTAAATGTTCCTTCATACGATTCAAGTTCATCTATAAAGATTGTTTGACCATTAAAGATTTTGTTTGTTATATCTTCATTCGATAATATTAATTCATTAAAACTAGGTAAGGAATCAGCCATTGAAAAAATTATTTCATCTAGCTTATTTCCCTTTAAGTAATCTTCGACATCTTCTATTGTATAGGAATTTTCTATTTTAAAAGAACCACTCTCAGTTCTTTGTAGTTTTGACATATGAGCTGGGTATCCCATTTTCAAACCTATATCTACGCATAATGTCCTTATATATGTACCTTTTGAGCACTTAACAGTAAAATCAATCTCCGGGTAATCTTTGCTAATATCTATCTTTTCAATATCAATACTATATATTGTTATTTTCCTTGGTTTTCTAGTTATTTCCTTGCCTTCTCTAGCAAGTTCATATAATTTTTTTCCATCAACTTTAACTGAAGAATACATAGGAGGTACTTGTTCAATCTCACCAACGAAATTACGTATTACAGATTCTAATATCTTTATATCAAAGTTATTAATACGAACATTCTCTGTAATCTCACCTGAAAAATCCTGTGTAACTGTAGATATTCCAAAAGTAAGTTGACATTTATAAGTTTTCGGCATTTCCATAAGGTAATCAGACAATCTTGTCGCCTTGCCAATACAAATAGGTAAAACACCTGTTACATCAGGATCCAAAGTTCCTGTATGTCCTATTTTTTTTATGCCTAATATTCTTCTGAGTTTAGCTACAACATCGTGTGAAGTCATGCCTGCAGACTTATTTATTGGTAAAATCCCATCAATATTAAGACTCATTAAACTCTTTCCATTCTTTTGTCTTTTTTATTTCAGCTAATAGTTCAGACTTAATTGAATCAAGTAGACCACTATATGAGAAACCAGCTGCTCTATTATGACCTCCGCCACCGAAGACTTGAGCAATAGTCCCAACATTAATAAAATTTCTTGACCTTAAACTAACTTTATATTCATTTGGGCTGGTTTCTCTGAAAAAAATACCAACCTCTACCCCTTCAATATTCCTAGCATAACTAACTATCCCCTCTGTTTCTTCCTCCAAATTAGCTAGATCAGAATATGTTAAAGTCGTCCATGCAATACTTAACCCTTCAACTATTTCTAAGTTGCTTAATGCTTTTTTCAAAATTTCCAAATAGTTCTTGGTTATTGTTTCTAGTGTAATTTCTGCTATGCTTGCTGGTGATATGTCATATTCTAACATTTCGGCAGCAATCCTCATAACATTAGAATTAGTATTCGAATATCTAAAACCGCCCGTATCAGTCAATAAACCTGTATAAATGTAAGTTGCTAAATTTTTATCAAATTGTATACCCATCTTATTAATTAAGTAGTATATTACTTCCGTGGTAGCTGCTGCAGATGGCATAACAATATTAATTTCCCCGAAATTATCATTAGTAAAATGGTGATCAATATTTAAAATGCGAACTTTTTTATTAAGTAATTCATTGATATTTCCAGCTCTATTAATCTCTGCAATATCTAATGTTATTAAATTAGTATACTTCTTTTCAATACTAGATATCACTTCAAACTTATAGCTCATATCTAAAAAATTATACTTATCTGGTATTTTATCTTGATTTATAAGTTGATATGATTTTCCCATAATATTTAAAATATACGCAATTGCTAGTGATGAAGAAATTGTGTCACCATCGGGATGAACATGGGACACAATTAAAAAATCATCATTTTCATTTATAAACTTTCCTGCCTCTATAAGTTGTTGGTCATAAGAAATCATAACTGATCAGTTTCCTTAATTTCTTTTAATAACTTCTCAATTTTGTAACCATATTCAATAGAACTATCAAATTTAAAAAACAACTCTGGTATATGGCGAAATCTAATTCTTTTACCAATTTCACTTCTTAAGAATCCCTTAGCTTTTTCTATTGTTTCTAAAGTATCTTTAATCTCTTTCTCTGAACCATAGACACTTATATGCACTGTTGCTTGAGATAAATCACCAGTTAAATCCACCCCGGTAATAGTAACAAAACCAATCCTAGGATCTTTTAGTTCAGTATTAATAATTTTACTAATTTCTTTTTTTATTTGCTCCCCAACTCTACCTGCACGAACTTTACTCATGTGAGATCACCTCAACTCTTTACTACATCCATTTTATAAGCTTCAATAATGTCGCCTTCTTTAATATCTGTAAATCTTTCAACTGTTATACCACATTCGTAACCTTGAGCAACTTCTTTAGTATCTTCCTTAAATCTTTTTAGTGATTCAATGTTACTATCAAAAATTATTACACTATCTCTAATTATTCTAGCCTTAGCATTTCTTTGTATTTTACCATCTATTACAAAACAACCTGCTATGATACCAATATTAGAAGCCTTGAAAATTTGTCTTACTTCCGCTCGACCTATAACAATCTCTTCATATTCAGGGTCCAACATTCCTCTAAGTGCAGCATCTATTTCTTCAATAACTTTATATATAATTCGATGTAAACGAATATCAACCTTTTCATTTTCGGCTGAAATTCTCGCCTGTGGTTCTGGCCTAACATTAAAACCAATAATAATAGCGTTTGATGCTGATGCTAACGTCACATCTGTTTCAGTTATTGCCCCAACGCCCTTGTGAATTGTTTTTACTCTTACACCTGCAATATCTATTTTTTCTAAAGAACCTTGTAATGCTTCTACTGAACCTTGCACATCACCTTTAATGATTACGTTTAGCTCTTTAATTTCACCTTCTTGAATTTGTTTAAATAAATCATCAAGTGTAACGCGAGAAGTAACATTTAGTTCTTCTTGACGAAGTTTTTGAGCCCTTTTTTCACTTATAGTTCTTGCTTTTCTTTCTTCCGAAAAAGCAATAAATTGATCTCCAGCCTGTGGAACCTCGTTAAGCCCAGTTATTTCTACAGGAGTAGATGGTCCTGCTTCCTTTATTCTTTTACCTTTGTCATTAACCATAGCTCTAACTCTGCCATAAGTAGTTCCCGCAACAACTGGATCCCCAATATTTAACGTTCCATTTTGTATTAAAACTGTAGCAACTACACCTCTACCTTTGTCCAGTTGAGATTCAATAATAGTTCCCCTTGCTAAACGTTTTGGATTAGCTTTATATTCTTCTACCTCAGCAAGTAATAACAACATTTCTAATAAATTATCTAAACCTTGATTTCGAAGAGCGGAAACTGGTACAAAGATTGTGCTTCCACCCCAATCTTCTGATAAAAGTCCGTGTTCAGATAATTCTTGTTTAATTCGATCTATGTTTATGTTCGGTTTATCAATTTTGTTTATTGCAACAATTATAGGAACATTGGCAGCTTTCGCGTGATTTATAGCTTCAACTGTTTGTGGCATTACTCCATCATCTGCAGCGACAACTAGAATAGTAATGTCAGTAACCTGTGCTCCACGTGCACGCATTGATGTAAAAGCAGCATGACCTGGCGTATCTAAAAAGGTTATCTTTTTATTTTTGCTTTCAACTTGATATGCACCAATGTGCTGTGTAATCCCACCTGCCTCACCAGCTGTAATTTTCGAATTTCTTATTGCATCCAGCAAAGTAGTTTTTCCATGATCAACATGACCCATAATTGTAACTATAGGAGCCCTTTCGATGAGGTCCTCTTCATGGTCAATATCCTCTATTAGTTCAAACTGACTCTCATCAATTTGAATTCTTTCTTCTGTTTCTACCCCATATTCTTCAGCAACTATTTTAATTACATCAATTTCTAGTTCTTGGTTTATCGTAGCCATAATTCCTAATGACATTAATTTTTTAATAATTTCAGATGTCTCTAGACAAAGAAGTTTTGCTAATTCCCCTACAGTTAAGAAACCAGTATATATAATTTTTGAAGGAATTTTTTTTTCCAAATGTTTTCCTTCATCTTTAAATTTTGTATTGCCTTTATTTTTATCTAAATTATTTTTTTGTACTTCTTTATAATTTGTATTTTTATTATCATTATATTTAGGCTTACTAATCTTTGTTCTTTTCTTATCTACTAAATCATCTTTTAATTTAATCTTACTATTTTGAATATCGATTCCAACAGGTAAATCTGTCATATCTACTTCAAATTCATCTTTATCTAGAACCTTTTTTTGTGACTGTTTTTCTGATAGTTTATTTGTATCAACTTTCAGTTCAATTTTATCGCCTGATTTATTTATTTGTTCTTCAACCTTCTTATTTTTACTATCACTTAATATAGGTTTTACGTCTGCCTTCTTAATAACCTTCCCAGTTTTTAAAGAATTAAAGTATTCTTCAACTTTTATTATTATTTCCTCTTCAACAGTACTCATGTGATTGTTTACAGGATAATTCAGTTTCTTTAATACATTTAATATTTCTTTGCTTTGAACTTCATGAACTTTTGCTAATTCATGCACTCTTAATTTACTCATTGGTTCACCCCCGTATTTATTATTCTATATCTTTTAATCTATTACTAAATCCATTGTCAGTAATTGCTACCAACATTCGTGACTCTTTACCAATTGAATGTCCTATTTGTTCACTGTTAAAGCATATCTTATAAGGAACATTATAATAAATACACTTGTCAATCGCTTTTTTTTTGGTATTCTCTGAAGCATCTACAGCAATAAATACTAAATAAACTCTATTTTTTTGAATTGCCTCTATAACGTTTTCGTTCCCAGATACTAATTTACCAGCCTTATTCGTTAATCCTAAAAAATTAAGTGCTTTGATTTGTTCCACTTATCTTTTCAATCTCCGTTTGTATTTTATTGTAAATCTCTTCTTCAATTTTTACATCTAATGCTTTTTCAAGTGACTTCTTTTTTTTTGCTAATTGTAAACAGTCAGATCGATAACAAATATATGCTCCTCTTCCTGACTTTTTCCCTTTTAGATCAATTTCTACTATTTTATCTGGAGTACGAACAATTCGAATTAATTCTCTTTTAGATTTCAATTCTTGACATGCAGTACATTTTCTCATGGGTATCTTTTTCATTACGAAACCCCCTATTGTTTTGAAGCTATTTGAGATTCACTTTTAATATCAATTTTCCATCCCGTTAACTTAGCAGCTAGTCGTGCGTTTTGACCTTCTTTTCCTATTGCTAAAGATAATTGATAATCAGGAACAATAACTTTAGCAGTTTTTTCCTCTTCATTTACATCAACATTAAGAACCTTTGATGGACTTAAAGCATTTGATATAAATGTTTCAACATTATTAGACCATTTTACAATATCGATTTTTTCACCTTTTAGTTCATTAACAATTGTTTGAACACGAGATCCTTTTGGTCCAACACACGAACCAACAGAGTCAACTTCTGCTTTATGAGAATGAACTGCTATCTTTGAACGATGTCCTGCTTCTCTTGCAACCGATTTTATCTCTACTACTCCATCATATATTTCTGGTACTTCAAGTTCAAATAACCTTTTTAATAACCCCGGGTGTGTTCTTGATACATATATTTGTGGTCCTTTTGTAGTTTTTTCTACTTTAGTAATAAATACTTTTAATCTGTCGCCATGCTTAACTTTTTCTGTAGGCATCACTTCATTAATAGGCAATAAAGCCTCAGCCTTTCCTAAATCAATATATATGTATCGTTGATCTTGTCTTTGTGCGATACCTGTTACTATATCTTCTTCTTTGTCAATAAATATATCGAAAACAACACCACGTTCTGCTTCTCTAATTCTTTGTGTTACAACCTGTTTAGCTGTTTGTGCCGCTATTCTGCCAAATTCTTTTGGTGTGATTTCTATTTCTACAATATCATCTACTTGGTAGTTAGCATTTATTTGCCTAGCTACTTCAAATGATATTTCTAGTCTAGGATCTAATACTTCCTCAGAAACAGTTTTTCTAGCTAAAACCTTTACAGTTCCACTTTCTCTATTAATTTCAACCCTAACATTTTGTGCAGAATGAAAATTTCTTTTATATCCAGATATTAGTGCAGCTTCAATAGCCTCGATTAATATTTCTTTACTAATACCCTTTTCTTTTTCAAGTTGTGCTAGTGCATCCATAAATTCATTATTCATTTTATCTCCTCCTTTCCATTTAAAAAACTACTGCTAATCTTATACTAGCAATTAAATCATAAGAAATCTCAACTTTTAATTTATCACACTTTACCGTAAGCGTATTGTTCTCGAAATTTTCTAAAATCCCTTCAAATATCTTTTGGTTATTTATTAATTCAGTTGTAGTTATGTGAATTTTCTTATTAATTGAATTTAAAATATCTTTTTCATTTCTTAAAGGTCGTTCAGCCCCAGGTGAAGATACTTCTAAAAAATAGGCATTAGGAATAGGATCTACTTTATCAAGTTGAATACTTAAGTTCTCGCTTACCTTTCCACAGTCATCTATATCAACTTCCCCATCCGACTTATCGATAAATATTCTCAGAAACCAATTATTCCCTTCCCTTTTATACTCGATGTTAAATAGTTCCAAATTCAATTCCTTGATAATTGGTAAAACAATTTCTTCTATTTTTTGAGTAACTTTTATACTCATACTTTATTCTCCTTTATAAATATAAATATTTAGAAGTCCTTATGTAAAAATGTAAGAGTGGGTTACCCCACTCTTTGCGAAATCTATAAATATTATAGCCAAAAAGATTATATCATAAAATCATCTTTCTAAGCAATTATTATTATTGTTAAAAAAGAGACAACTGATTCGATGATGGCAAATCTTTTAAAGAGCCAAGTTCCTCTAATATTTCTATTACTGTTTTAGATACCTTTGATCTAGTTTGAAAATCTTCTATCGAAAGAAAATCACCTTGTTTTCTAGCCATAATAATGTTATTCGCAGCATTTTCACCTATGCCAGAAATAGATTTAAAAGGTGGAATAAGAGTCGTTAAGTTATTATTAACTAAAAATTTAGTAGAATCAGATTTATATAAATCGACATTTTGAAAATAAAAACCTCTTTCTAACATTTCTAATGCTACCTCAAGAACGGTTAAAAGATTTTTCTCTTTCTGAGTTACGGAATTTCCTTTAGAAAGAATCTCCTCTATTTTATTATTAATATTTTGAACGTTTGAAGTCATTATTAATGGAATAAATTCATCTGCACGGATTGAAAAATAAGTAGCATAATAATAAATCGGATAATATACCTTGAAATATGCAATGCGCACTGCCATCTGAACGTAAGCTACTGCATGTGCTTTTGGAAACATATACTTAATCTTTTGACAAGATTTAATATACCAATCCGGAACATTAAACTTACTCATTTCTTCAATATATTTAGAGTCTAGCCCCTTTCCCTTACGAACATTCTCACTAATATTAAAAGCAATAGAAGTATCTAGACCCTTTTGAATTAGATATAACATTATATCGTCTCTAGTACATATTACTTCAGATAATTTTGCCTTTTTGTCCTTAATCAATTCTTGAGCATTATTTAACCAAACATCCGTACCATGTGACAATCCTGATATACGAACTAACTCAGAAAAAGTTGTTGGTTTAGTATCTTCAAGCATTTGTCTGACAAACTTTGTACCAAACTCGGGTATCCCAACAGTTCCGGTTTTATTCCTTATCTTTGTCGAAGTTAAACCTAGAGGTTTTGTACTTCTAAATATTTCATATACGTTCAAATCATCCATAGGTATAGATTTTGGTTCAATACCTGTTAGATCTTCTAACATCCTTATAACTGTTGGATCATCATGTCCAAGAATGTCAAGTTTTAGTAATCTACCACTTATTGCGTGATAATCAAAGTGTGTAGTTACAGTTTCAGTTGACATGTCATCGGCCGGTTTTTGTATTGGAGTAAAATCATAAACATCCTTGTATTGTGGTATAATCATTAACCCTCCAGGATGTTGTCCAGTAGTTCTTTTAATACCCGTACAACCAAGAACCAATCGACTTATTTCAACATTTCGAAAATTAAGATTATTATCTTCTGAATACTTTTTTACATAACCATAAGCTGTCTTTTCTGCAATAGTAGAGATCGTTCCTGCTCGATAAACATACTCAGAACCAAATACCTCCTCTGCATATTTATGAATTGTCGCCTGATAATTACCAGAAAAATTCAAGTCTATATCAGGTACTTTATCCCCTTTATATCCCATGAACGTTTCAAAAGGAATATCTTGACCTTCTTTATTCATTTTATTATGACAATTCGGACATTCCTTATCTGGTAAATCATATCCAGAACCATATGAACCATCAAGAACAAATTCATTATGTTTGCAAACACCACAAATATAATGTGGCGGTAAAGGATTAACCTCTGTAATTTTAGTCATCGTTGCAACAAATGAAGAACCAACTGACCCTCTTGATCCTACAATAAAACCATCTTCTAAAGATTTATTTACTAGCTTGTGAGATATTAAATAAATTACAGCAAAACCATTCTCTATTATACTTTGTAGTTCTTTCTCAAGTCTTTTCTCAACTATCTCAGGTAGATGGTCTCCATAAATAGTTTTTGCAGTATTATAACTCATTTGACGAATTTCATCATCTGCACCATCAATTATTGGAGAATGTAACCCATCAGGATAAGGTTTCATGTTCTCAATTTTCTGAACAATTTTATTTGGATTGTCAACAATTATTTTTTTAGCAATATTTTTATCTAGATGTGCAAATTCCTCATACATTTCATTTGTAGTATGATAATATGCAGGACTTAGGTCGTCAGATTGATGATATCTATATCCACCTATTTGATTGTATACCAAAATCTTTCTATTTATTTCTTCCTCAGGATTTAAATAATGTACGTCTCCAGTTGCTACGACAGGAATATTAAGTTTTTCCCCCAACTCTATGATTCTATTATGAATATCGATAATATCTTCTGTCTGTTTTAATAAGCCATTATTAATTAAATGCTTATAATTTTTAATAGGTTGAATCTCTAAGTAATCATAAAATTTTATAATCTCTTCAATCTCTTTAGGTGTTTTACTTATCATTGCATTAAATAATTCTCCCTGATTGCATGCCGTACCGAAAAGTAAGCCTTCTCTATATTCTGTTAAAACATTCCTTGGAATTCTTGGACAACGATAAAAAAAATCTATATGAGACTTTGAGATAATTTTATACAGATTCTTTAAACCAATATAATTCTTTACTAATATTGTTAAATGAAAGGGCCGCAGTTTTTTATAATCCCTTTCCCCAACATTTTTATTAATATCATTTAAGTTTTCTATACCTTTCTTCTTTAACTCTAAAACCATTTCTAATAATAAAAAAGAGGTAGCTTCTGCATCATTGTAAGCACGGTGATGCTTAAGTTCAATATTAAATTGTTTGCAAAGTGTGTTGAGTTTGTAATTTTTCATATTAGGATACAAAAATCTAGCTAATTCAACTGTATCAATTAATGGATTATCTAACTCATTTTCCCCAATTTTCCCAAGGTTAATATTCAAAAAATTCAGATCAAATTTTGCATTATGTGCTACTAAGATAGATTCTCCAATAAAATCCTTGAACTTTAATAAAACTTCATTAATTAGGGAAGCACCTTTAACCATTTCATTTGTTATTCCTGTTAACTCAGTAATTTTAGTAGATATTAATTCTTGTGGATCGACAAACATTTCGAATTTATCTACTATTTTCCCTTCCTTTACTTTAACCGCACCAATTTCAATTATCTTATTAAATACTGCAGACAAACCAGTTGTTTCAGTATCAAACACTACATATGTATCATCCGATAGACTTCTAGATTGTTCTTTAAAAACGATAGGTGTAGTATCATCAACAACATTAGCTTCTAATCCATACACAATCTTTATACCAAATCTTTGTCCTGCCTCATAAGCCTCAGGAAAACTTTGTGCTACTCCGTGATCTGTTATTGCAATAGCCTTATGTCCCCATATGCTAGCTTGTTCTAAGTATTTATTAATTGAAGTAATGCCGTCCATCGCACTCATATTAGTATGTAAATGAAGCTCAACTCTTTTTTCCTCAGCTGTATCTTCTCTCATTCTCGAATCTATTTGCATTATACTTGTACCTAGCAAAACTAATTCATTTGAAAAAGCATCATTTCTTATATTTCCTTTTATTCTCAAACACATATCTATCTTTAAATTGTTAATTATTTGATTATTTTTATCAGAGTTTTTAATAAATAATTTCGCTTGAATAGAGTCCTTTAGGTCTGTCAGATTAAGAATAACAATCTGACCACCATTTTTCGTATCTTTTATTTCAAATGAGAAAAGAGTTCCCTCTATAACAACATTATCCTCTTCTTCATTTATCTCCACAATTGGTTTGGATATACCAATAATTTTTTTTCCATAGATCATTTTTTCCTTATTTAAAATTTCACTAGTTTTTTTTCCTCTATCATTATTTTCAATAAGTATTTCGTTATCTATTACTTCAGTATCATAATTACATAATTCATTATTATTTATTGTTTGATTCACTTCAAACTCATTACACTCTAGATTAACCGTATATTTATCATCTATCCAAAAGGACAAAATATCCGATATTGATTTGGTAACTTCTTTTCTTTGAAGTAATTCTTTAATTGCCAAACTAGGCACAAATATAGTTAAATACTGATTCTCTATTTTTAAATTCACATCTTTTAACATATTGTATGTGCTTGGATTTAACTTGAATGATTCTATAATATTTAGCCAATACTCTAAAATAATTTCCTTTGAAATTGCAGATTTAAAACGAATACAATAACTTACTTTCTGGTATCCCTCTAGTCTATTATTAATAATTTCTTGAAACTGATCGTATATCTTTTTAGGTATTAAATCTATAAAACTAAAATATATTGTTAATTCATTATTTAAACGCGTTAACTCTACCTTTTCAATTTCGGCACCGGAGAAATATTCTAAAATATCTCTTGGGATATTAAATGATTCAACTAATTTATTAAAAACGTAATTACCATTATTATTCACTTTATCACCTTTTGAGAAAGCATATATTAATCATAATAATTTGTTTAGAATTGGTTTTCCAATAATATCTTCTATTTCTTTCATTAATTCTTCAAAAAGATTCTCTTCTTTTACTTTTCTAACAATTTCTCCATTTCGAAAAATCAATCCTTCTCCATTTCCTCCAGCAACACCAACATCAGCCTCTTTTGCTTCACCAGGACCATTAACAGCACATCCCATGACCGCAATTTTTAATGGCTTATCAATCAAAAACAATGCTTTTTCTACTTTATTTGCTAGTTTTTCTAAATTTATCTGGGTTCGTCCGCAAGTTGGGCAAGAAATTATCTGCGGGTCTGTATTTCTAATATCTAAATCCTTCAATATTTCCTTAGCAACTTTTATTTCTTCGACTGGATCAGCTGTTAAAGAGACACGAATCGTATCTCCGATACCGCCAGATAATATAGAACCAATGCCTATCGCAGATTTAATACTTCCTGAAAAAATTGTTCCCGCTTCAGTAACACCAACGTGCAATGGGTAGTTTCTTTTTTCAGCCATTAAATAATAAGCTTGTATCATCATTAAAACATTAGAGGATTTTAATGATATTACAATATCTTCAAAATCTAAATCTTCTAACATTTCAATATGTTTCATTGCTGATTCTACCATACCCTCCGCAGTTGGATGACCATATTTATGAAGGATTTCCTTTTCAATTGAACCTGAATTAATTCCAATGCGTATTGCAACTTTTCTATCATTACAAGCTTCTACAACCTTACGGACTTTGTCAATTGATCCAATATTTCCGGGATTTATTCTAATTTTATCTATGCCATTCTCTAATGCAGTTATAGCTAATTTGTAATCGAAATGTATATCAGCTACTAATGGAAGCGTAGTTCTTTTTTTAATTTCCTTAATAGCCTCTGCTGCTTCAATATCTATAACTGCTAATCTAACTATTTGACAGCCAGCCATTTTTAAAGCTTCGATTTGTCTCACTGTTGCCTCAATGTTTCTTGTATCAGTTGAAGTCATTGATTGAATTACAACATCAGTTTGACCTCCAATTTGTACATTTCCAACATAAACTGGTCTTGTCTCATTCCTTTTATACACTACGACACCTACCTTGATAAATATTCTAATTAATTAAATAGCTTTGTTACATCATTAACTGTTATAAATATCATTAATAGCATTAAAAAAGCAAAGCCAATAAAATGGATAAAACTTTCCTTTTTAGGGTCGATAGGTTTTCTTCTAATTGCTTCAACAGTAAGAAATAATAAACGACTTCCGTCTAGCGCTGGTATTGGAAGTAAATTAAAAATACCAAGATATAAACTAAGAATAGCAGTCCAATTCATAAGAGTGTATATTCCTGCTTTTGCTGCATCACTAGTAATTTTAACAATTCCTACTGGACCCGCAACATCATCCAAACCAACATCACCTGAGAACAACATCTCAAAACTCTCAAAAATCAAACCAATCCATTTAACCGTCTCAGAAAAACTCATTGAAACTGCTTGAAATATTGATACATCTTGATATACCTGAACAGGTTTTATTCCAATTAAACCAATTCCATCCTTGTCCTCATCTTGTGGAATAATCAATACTTTTAATAACATTCCATCTCTTTCAATATCTAACTCAATTTCTTGTTCTGGAGAATTTTGTATCATCAAAACCAATTTATCTGAACTATCAAAAACAATATTATTAATACCTAGAATTTTATCACCTATTTGTAAACCAGCTTCAGCTGCTGGAGAGTTTTCAGTTATGTCACCAATGGTTACCTGGTTACTAGGAGCTCCAATCATTAAAGCAATAGTAAAAAATAATACTAATGCAAAAATTATATTAAATAAAGGTCCCCCAATAATACTAAGAAACCTGCTCGTAATAGGTTTTGATCCAAATTGACGATCAAGTGGAGCTATTTGTATTTTCTTGCCCTCTAAATGTATTGTTGCTTCTCTGGAAACTAATAAATCTAAAAAATTCCCTTCATCATCTAGTCCTTTAATAAATAGTTTGTTTTCTAAATCTAGTTCCTCTATCGTAATTTTTCTATTATCATCTACTTTAGGATAAATATTGGTAATTATATTTTGTGAGTCTGTCTCTATACCTATTGTTTGGCCAATCTTAACATCATATGTCTCCACGTCTTCCCCAGCCATACTAACATATGCTCCAATTGGCAATATTCTAAGTGAGTATTTAGTTTCTCCTTTTTTGATAGAATAAATTTTGGGACCCATTCCTATTGAAAACTCTCTAACTAGAATACCTGCTCTCTTTGCAAAAACAAAATGTCCTAATTCATGCACAAATAGCATTGCAATAAAAGCTATTAATATTTCTATTACCAATAATGAAGTGCTAATAATGCTCACCGCCTTTCAATATTAATGAATTTTTGTGTAGTAATTCTTGCCCAATTATCACAGTCAATAATTTCTTCTATTGTTGGATTGATAGAATAGTTATGCATATTTAATACTCTCTCGATTAGACTCTCTATTCCAATGAAAGGGATTATCCCCTGCAAGAAGGCATCAACGGCAATCTCATTAACTGCATTCAATACAGTTGGCATTGTACCACCTTGTATTCCACATTGGTATGAAATTTTTAAACATGGAAACCTCAGATAGTCTGGTTTGCTAAAATTTAGAGATTTTATCATTGTAAGATCTAAAGGTTTAATATCTAATTCGATTCTGTCTGGATAGGATAAAGCATACTGAATTGGGACTTTCATATCCGGAGTACCAAGTTGGGCAATTATTGCTTTATCATTATACTCTACCATAGAATGTATTATACTCTCAGGATGAATTATAACATCTATTTTATCATATGGCATTTTAAACAACCAATGAGCTTCAATTACTTCGAAACCTTTGTTCATCATAGTTGCAGAATCAATTGTTATTTTTTTACCCATTGACCAGTTCGGGTGTTTTAAGGCATCTTCTATTGTAACCCCATTCAAGTCTTCCCTGCTTTTATTAATAAATGAACCGCCCGAAGCCGTTAATATAAGCTTATTGACTTGACTTGTATCTCCGCCTTTAAGACTTTGAAAAATTGCTGAATGTTCACTATCAATTGGAATTAAAGAAGTCTTGTACCTATTTACTAAGTCTGTAACTATATGACCTCCAGATACTAAAGTTTCTTTGTTTGCTAGTCCGATATTTTTATGAGCCTTTATGGCTTCGATAGTAGGCTTTAAACCGATACTTCCCACAAGGGCGACAACAACAAAATCCACATCTTGGTGAGTTGAAACTTCAATTAAACCTTCTTCTCCGTAAACAATTTTAATCTTCTGATTAATTTCGCTCTTTAATTTAGCAGCCAATTCTTTAGTGCTAACAGAAACTATCTTTGGTGAAAATTTATTAATTTGAGCTTTTAATAACTCAATATTATTCCCGGCAGATAAACCAATAACTCTAAATTTATCAAAATTAACTTGTATTACTTCAAGCGTTTGAGTCCCTATAGAGCCGGTTGAACCAAGTATCGCAATATTTTTCATAAACACTCACCTAATTATTAAAATATTTGTATAAGATAT
Organism: Vulcanibacillus sp.; assembly: GCA_050175155.1. Lineage (GTDB taxonomy): Bacteria > Bacillota > Bacilli > Tepidibacillales > Tepidibacillaceae > JBFXJF01. Next base: position 89,684 of record JBFXJF010000003.1, on the reverse strand, counting down.
AAGACTAGATATATAAAAATTAAACTATCAAAACGATCAAGTATTCCACCATGACCTGGAAGTAATGAACCTGAATCCTTAACATCTTTTGATCTTTTAAGTGCTGATTCAATTAAATCTCCAAGTTGACCCAGTATTGAAATTAGAATAGCAATAAATATAATTAATAAATAGCTAGTTATATTGAAAAAATAATTAAATATTAATCCTATAATTATTGCAAAAACTACCCCACCAACTGAGCCCTCGATTGTTTTCTTTGGACTAATCACTGGCCATAACTTGTTTTTACCAAAATATTTACCAAAAAAGTAAGCACCTGAATCTGATGCCCATGTCGAAAACAAAATAAATATTGTTAAAATAAGTCCATTATCAAGATTCCTAGTTTCAATCATATATGAAAAACCATATCCAATGTACAATACTCCTACAATTATTAAACCAATGTTTTCAAAGGTAATCATATTTTTACTAGCAACAACCAACACTAAATAAATTAATAATAATAAAATAACAATTGAAATTGAATTGTCACCAACGATGTAATTATTATCATAAAAAATTAGAAGTATAATAAATAAACCCCATAAGCCCTCTAATGATATTAATTTAATTTTGTTTATTTTTAGATATTCATAAAAACCAACACATGCTATCAGCAATATTAAAATAGCAAAATATATATCCCCTAGCCAAACCAACGATAAAAAAAATACTATCCCTACAATACCTGTAATAATTCTTTCTTTCATAATATTCTCCTTAATAGAAGATAAATATTTTATGTAAATTAATTTAATAGAGTTTAAATACCACCAAATCTTCTTATTCTCTGTTGATATTCATAAATCGCTTCAATAAAAAATTGTTCATTAAAATTAGGCCAATAGACTGGAGTAAACCATAGTTCTGAATAAGCTAACTGCCAAAGTAGAAAATTACTAATTCTTAACTCACCACTTGTTCTTATTAATAACTCAGGCTCAGGGTAATCTTTTGTTAATAGATAACTATTGAATAATTCCTCATCTATGTCAATTTCAGATATTTTATTTGCAACTACATCCTGTACAATATGTTTCGTAGCATTAATTATTTCAGCACGACTTCCATAGTTCAAAGCAAAGTTAAGGACTAATCCTGTATTATTTTTTGTTTTCTCCTCTGCTTCTCTAAGTGCTTCTAACGTTTTATCTGGTATCTGGTTATCAAAGCCAATTATTCTTATCTGTACATTATTTTCTATTAATTCTTCAATATAATCTAACAAGAATTCACTAGGCAGCTTCATAAGATAATTAATTTCATTAACTGGTCTTTTCCAATTTTCTGTCGAGAAAGCGAATAGTGTTAAAAAACTAATTCCCAATTTATTAGCAGTACGAGCAATTTCAATAACGCTTCTAATACCCTCTCTGTGTCCTGCTATACGTGGTAAGCCTTTACTTTTTGCCCATCTACCATTCCCGTCCATTATAATAGCAACATGTTTAGGAACGCTACTATAATCGATATCTTTGAAACTAATTTTTTGTCTATTTTTCTTAAAAAATAGTTCCTTTAGCATGTAAAAGCCTCCATTATAGATAACTAAAACTAACCCTTCTCTTATAAGTGGGCTTTATCTATACTTCCATAATTTCAATTTCTTTGGTATTTACTATACTATCTATTTCTCCAACATATTTATCAGTCAATTTTTGAATATTATCATGAATTCTATGAGAATCATCTTCCGAAACTAGTTTGTCTTTTTCCATTTTTTTTAGCTCGTCATTAATGTCACGACGGATATTTCTAATAGCAACTTTACTTTCCTCGCCAATCTTTTTAACAACTTTTGTTAAATCTTTTCTTCTTTCTTCAGTAAGCATAGGAAGATTTAATCTAATTACGATTCCATCATTAGTAGGTGACAACCCTAAGTCGGATTTCATTATTGCCTTTTCTATTTCATTAATTATACCTTTATCCCATGGCTGAATTAATAGGCTTCTTGCGTCAGGTGTAGAAATATTAGCCATTTGATTCAAAGGAGTTAAAGTTCCATAATACTCAACAGAGATTTTATCTAACAATGAAGTGTTCGCACGTCCAGTTCTTATTACTGATAAATCCTTTTTAAGAGAAGAAAGTGCTTTCTCCATCCTGACCTCAGAACTATTTTGAATTTCTTGAATCATTACAATCTCCTCCAATTATTGTACCTATTTTTTCCCCTTCTAAAACTCTTTTTATATTTCCTACCTTGGAAATATTAAATACTATCATTGGAATATTATTATCCATACTTAATGTTGATGCAGTAGAATCCATAACTTCGAGACCACTTTTAATTACTTCTAAATAAGTTAATGAATCATACATGACTGCATCTTTGATTTTTGACGGATCAGCAGAATAAACACCGTCTATATTATTTTTTGCCATTAAAATTACATCAGCTTCTATTTCTGCCGCTCTCAAAGCAGCAGTTGTGTCTGTTGAAAAAAAAGGATTACCTGTTCCGCCCGCAAAAATTACGACTCTGTTTTTCTCTAAATGTCTTATAGCTCTTCTACGAATATACGGTTCAGCTACTTGCCTCATTTCTATTGATGTCTGCATTCTTGTTGGTACATTAAGATGCTCAAGAGAATCTTGTAAAGCTAAAGAATTCATAACAGTAGCTAACATACCCATATAATCTGCTGTAGCTCTATCCATTCCTTTTGAACTTCCAGCAATACCACGCCAAATGTTTCCCCCACCAACAACAACAGCTACCTGTACTTTGATTTCTATAATCTCTTTAATTTGATTTGCAATCGATGTTATTACATTAGGATCAATACCATAACCCTTGTCACCTGCTAGAGCCTCACCACTTAGTTTTAGAACGATTCTTTTGTATCTTGGAAGATTCATAAATTTTAAAACCTCCGAATATTATATTCTACAATTATTATATCTATCCCTGCTAATTTAAAAAAGAGGAACACTAAGGTGTTCCCTTTATATATCATCCATAATGTTAGAATAAATCTTATAGTTTTACTTGAGACATAACCTCTTCAACAAAATTACATTCCTTCTTTACTATTCCTTCACCTAACTCGAATCTTTCAAAACGTCTAATATTTATATTTTCACCTATTCTTACAATCTGCTCTTTTAATAATTGATTTACTGAAAGACTAGGATCTTTTATAAATGGTTGTTCTAATAAACAAATTTCTTTATAAAATTTTTCAATACGACCTTCTACCATCTTTTCAATAACTTTTTCAGGTTTACCCTCATTTAAAGCTTGTTGTTTTAATATATCACGTTCTTTTTCTATTTCTTCTTCTGGTACTTCTTCTTTAGTTCTATATTTTGGATTAGATGCTACAATATGCATTGCAATATCTTTTACAAAATTTTTAAAATCTTCATTTTTTGCTACAAAATCTGTTTCGCAATTCACTTCTACAAGAACGCCTATACGTCCACCGCCATGAATATACGCTTCAACAATTCCTTCAGCAGCAATACGCCCAGCTTTCTTCTCAGCTGATGCAATACCTCTTTCTCTAAGTAAATCAACTGCTTTTGCCATATCACCGTTTGTATCACTTAGTGCTTTTTTACAATCCATCATTCCAGCACCTGTTTTTTCTCGAAGTTCTTTAACCATTGATGCAGAGACTTGCATATAAATAACCTCCTAATATGTATCTATATGATAGTATTACTTATCTATTGTATGTTATGGTAGCAAAAAAGGTGGTGGGGTTGTAAACCCACACGCCACCATATTATATCACTTCATTAGTTTGTTCACTTTGTCTTCCTTCAATTATAGCTTCAGCCATCTTCTCTGTTAAAAGTTTTACAGCTCGGATAGCATCATCATTACCTGGAATAACATAATCAATTTCATCTGGATCACAGTTAGTATCAACTATTCCTACAATAGGAATACCTAATTTACGAGCTTCTGCAACAGCAATACGTTCTTTTCTAGGATCTACAATGAATATTGCCCCAGGTATTTTTTTCATACCTTTTATGCCGCCCAAGAATTTTTCTAAGCGTGATTTTTCCTTGTTAAGAATTATGACTTCTTTTTTTGGTAAAACTTCAAAAGTTCCATCCTCTTCCATTTTCTCTAATTCTTTTAAACGGTTAATTCGTTTTTGAATAGTCGAAAAATTAGTTAAAGTACCACCCAGCCAACGTTGATTAATGTAATAACTATCAGATCGTATAGCTTCATCACGAACAGAATCTTGTGCTTGTTTCTTTGTTCCTACAAATAAAACTGTTTTACCTGAAGCCGCAACCCCCTTAAGGAAATAGTAAGCCTCATCAACCTTTTTAACTGTTTTTTGTAAATCAATAATATAAATCCCGTTTCTTTCTGTAAAGATATAGCGATCCATCTTTGGATTCCATCGACGTGTTTGATGTCCAAAATGTACACCTGCTTCTAATAGTTGTTTCATGGAAATTACAGCCATATCTTACACCTCCTTTGGTTTTTATCCTCCGCTTAAGTCATCTTTAATTACACTGTTTCCAGAACCATAATTAAATCATTAAACGTGTGTTTTTTCACCAAAATAATATATCATGATTTCCTATATTTTGCAAGATGAAATAAAACATATAACATTTTTAATTAACTTTCCACTTCAACATTAGTGATTAATTCTATTAACTCTGTTATGGTTAAATCACCAATTTCGTATTGACCAGCTATAATTTTTTTTGTTAAATTATTATCTGTGAGAATTTGTTGAAACATTTGTTTATCTTCCAAAACACCTATATTATATAAATATTCCGCAACTTCAAATGAATCCAAACCATATGAAATTGTAAATATAGTTTTATTTTCATTGTTATCCTCTGGAATAATATTTTCAATTATATTAGATTTAGTTATAATTTCATTTATTTCCTCTTCAGTATAGAGAAAAAGATTTCTCTCCAAAGCCATTTCTTTTAATTCATCATTCGTATAATCAACTTTATTTTCCTTAAATGAAACATAATCACTATTAAAAATAATTAGTATAATACCACATAAGATAAAACCAAACCCCAAACCAATTAAAAAATATCTGTTTTTAAACATATTTGTAATCCTTCTTTTTTAGTTCTAGTATAAGTTTTACTTCAGCATGACTTACATATGTTTTTTCTACTATTTCTTCAATACTGCAACCACTATCATGAAGTTTTAACACATCTATATATTTCTGATTAGCAGAGTTTTTTTCCTTGGCATCACTTATAGAATCTTCTTCGTTCTTAGCTTCTTGTTCGAGTTCTTTTATTTTTTGTTCTAAAAAATTTAGTTTTGCTAAAATTTCTTGTGGTAATTGTGTTTGCGTTTGTTTTATTCTATTTACCATATCTTCATTTTCTATATCAATTTGCATTATAAAATCCTCAAACATTTTTTCAATCATTGCTTCTAAATCAGAATTATTCTTAGGTCTAAATAATGCTATTATTATAAAAATAACACCAATACTAATAAAAATTATTTGGATTATGTTATTATCTATTTGTATCATTCTAAGTTCTCCATATTTATTATTATTTTATATTTCAATATCTATGAAATTACCCTTGTATTGATTATCTAATGTTTTTGGCCTCTTTAAGGTATTGTCTTCTTGTAGTTTTGCTTTGTCAGTTTTTTGCGTTTTTTTTCTTTTCTCAATTTCGGTTATTTTTAATTGACTAGTAATTAAACTCTGCTCAATATTTGTCCTTTGATGTATGTGTTCTTGAAGTTTTCCGATTTCCTGAGTCTTAGGCATTGAAAGTTGTAATTCAATTGATTTTAAACTCATTTTAAAAATCTCCTCTAACACTTATTTTTTCGTCTTTATTTCTCCATCTTCCAAAACAAATCTAGCATATTTAATTTCCTCTTTGATAAACTTCACAGTTTTACCAATAACAATCTTCACTCCAGGAAAAACAACTTTTTTTACTTCAATACAAGCATTATTAACCTGATTGATAATTTCCTCAAGGTCAAGTTCCCTAGCCTTAATTTCTTCCAGTCTATTATTAATAACTAATCTTTGATTTAGAAATTCAGTTTTCATTTTCTGTCTTTCAGGAGGTAATACTTGATTGTTTTCTTCCATCTTTTCAAACAATGTTAATCCTTTTTCAATTTTATCAAATAAAATATCTAGTTCTAGTTTCTCTTTATGAATCGAGCGTATCTCCTCTTTTAATTCTGGACTAATTCCAACCTCAATAACCGTCAATGTTGTATGTTCATTACCTAAAGTACTAGCTATAACTGAGTTTCCTGCATGAATTTCGCCACCCACGATAATTCCTTTATCACTCTGGCAAGTCACTTTTCTACCAGCAGATATATTACTGTGCATTATACTTTTCAATACTGTAATATCTTCCTTAGCTTTAACATTTGCATCGAGAATAAATGAAGCAGTTATACTTTTTTCAGTTTCTATATATGATTTGTTATGTCCAATTATCCCCTGCTGAATGAAAATATCTTCCCCAGCATATAACTCGGAACTTTCAACATTACCATATATCTTAATCTCGCCACCTGCCCTAATCTTAAAACCATCCGGAACATTTCCTTTAACTATTACCGTACCAACAAAATCAATGTTACCAATACCAAAATCTACGTCACCAACAACTTCATAGATTGGAAAAATATTTACTTTTTCATTATCTGTAATTACAAAATGTCCGTCTATGCCAGCATATAATTTATCTTTACAAGGATTTAATATAACGTTTTTACCTGTTTTAAATTGAACATCCTTTCCTTTCTTTGCTGGTATTTCTTTATCATTAATATTTTTCCCAGCGATTCCTTCACCTGCAGGTGTTCTTACCGCAATTAGGTCACCTTTTCTTAGATTTATTATCTTATCTAAATTATAAAAATCAACATTACCATGTTCTAATATCGCAGGTTGGGATCTTGATTTTAATTTAACCTTCCATTCTATCGAGCCGTTTTCTCCATTAATCGGCAAATATCCTCTTGCAATCTCTAATTCAGACCCTATCCACTGATTTGGTTTTTCACAGATATTCTTAAGCAAATCATAATTTATCCCATATGTAATATTTTTCTCTCTTAATAAATCAAGCACTTTATCATAGGGTAAGGGACCATTCAATTCTTTATCTGATTCAATAGTTATCATTGCACTAAGTCCTGAATCTAATATAGAGATTTTAATTAAATCGGATAAATTCAATTCTTCCATGTCATTCTGCCTCCCTTTCTACAAGAAATTTTTCTTTTGACGACCTAATGAACCTCTAAGTCGATAAATTGCTTTAGTATGTAGCTGCGAAATTCTTGAAGTGGATAAGCCCATGATTTCAGATATTTCAGTTAAATTAAGTTCTTCATAATAATATAAAGCAACAACGTTTTTCTCTTTTATGGGTAATCGATTAATAGCATTTGCTAAAATTTCCCTATCATGATCACGATTTATTATATCGTCTATAGCATTCCTATTATCAGCTAAGAAGGATGTACGTGTTATCTCTTGTTCGTCATCTATTGATTCATCCAGTGATAAGTAATTCATAAATGAAGTTTCTTGCAAACTTTGATAAAACTCCTTCTCATCCATTTCTAAATAATTCATTACTTCACAATCAGTTACAGATCTTAAATGTAATTGTTCTAAATAGTGATATGCTTTCTCAAATTTTTTCGACTTATCTCTTATTGAACGTGGTATCCAATCATTTTCTCTTAAACCATCAAGGATTGAACCTCTAATTCTCAAGGTAGCATATGTCTCAAACTGTAAACCTCTTTTATAGTCAAACTTATTAAGTGCGTCTATAAATCCTATCATTCCACTACTCTTTAATTCATCATAAGTAACTTGATTGGACATGCCTTGTAGCATTCTTTTTACAACTTGATCAACAAGTCCTATGTATCTATCTACTAATTGTTGATAAGAATTCTCGGAATTTTCTTCGTTCCAAGTACGCCACAACTCGTTTATATCAAGTTTTTGTTTGGCTCCCATATGATGACACCTACCCTTTATTCGTCTCTGAAAGTGTCTAAAATTAATTATTTAATCTATTCGGATGAATTTATTTTATTTAATTTTAGTGGTTCAAAATTATTATCTTTTGATAAGTTATATATTTCATCATAATTTATATTATTTTCATTAGTAGTTTTTAAATCAATATTAATTCCTTTTTTTGTGTTCTTGTCTATACTTAAATGGAATAATATAGATATTACTACTCCTAATAAAAAGAAGATACCAAAAGCAATAAATCCCCTATACACTGCAGTAAGAAATAAATTAACCCTAAGATTAAATAAGACAACTAATATAAATGCTATTCCACCAAGAATTAACGCGATTTTTTTCCATTTTATTGCTATCATATTTTCTTATCACCCTGATTAGCAGTTCTAATATGTAGTAATCCCGTTTCTAAATCAAACTCAATTGTTCTTCCGATAGTCCCACCCACATCTTCAGCTATTACTGGTATTTTATATTCTAATAAAATTTTTTTAGTAGCTTCAATATTTCTTGGACCTATATTAAGTATATCATTAGATGCTGTATATTTAAACATCTGTGCACCGCCTGCGATTTTAGCAAACATATTTTGTTTAAGAGCGCCAAGTTTGCTCATTTCTTCTAATAGCAATGGTACTGCTGTATTTGCATATTTAGCCTTATTTGTAATTTCTTTTGATATATCAGCAGTAGGAAGCATTATATGTGCTAAACCAGCAACTAAATTTTTTTGATCGAATATTATAATCCCTATGCAAGAACCAAGCCCAACCGTTTTAATTCTATCAGGTGCAATAGCTGTGTTAAGGTCAGCAATATTAACTTTAATAATATTCATATAAGTGGAGCTCCTAATGATGAGAATAATATTGCATAAGCATCTGGGTCTGGAATTAAGAAAAGTTGTCCCTCTAAATAATTCTCTCCTTCAATAAATCTAGTGTTAATTAAAATTGCAACATCACTAACCTGACTAATTGGGATTAGTCCAAAACCAAGTATTGCATTTGCTAAATCAATAGTCATTGATGGAACAGAAGGATACATTGTTAAATTAGTAAAATCAGCCAAAGAAGTAATGTATGAGCCAGCTAAAATGTTTCCCAATTCGAGTAGAGCTGATATCTCAATTTCCGAAAAATCCAATCCTGTTGTTACTCCATTTTTAAAAAATTTTCCCAGTAATTCTTTAGCAGTTATAACAGGCATAATATAAAATAAATTAGCTTTAATACTTCCATCTAGTCTAAGAAATATACCAACTACTACGCTTTCCTCTTCACTAAATAGTTTCTCTAAATCACCAAAATTAAGCATATCTACACTTGGTACATTCATATCAATTGGCTTTTGAATAATTTTCGATAAAGCTGTAGCTGCATGACCCGCTCCAATGTTTCCTATTTCTTTTAGAATATCCAGATGACTATCTTTTACTTTGTTAATATCAAAACTCATTATTCTATACCAAACTTCTCTAATTCTTTAACTTCGTTAGGATCTAACACCTTGTTCAGATTTAATAATACTAGTAAACTATCATTAATTTTTGCTACCCCACTTAAATATTCAGAATCAATCCCCCCTATTACTTTCGGTGGGGGTGCAATTGAACTTAAGGGTATATCTAAAACGTCATTAGCCGCATCAACAATTAATCCTACTTCCATCTCTTCTACATTTACAATTATAATTCTCGTCTGTTCATTATAATCTTTCAATTCAAATCCAAGTCTTTTCCTTAAATCAATGATTGGAATTACAACGCCTCTTAAATTTATAACACCTTTAACAAAAGGAGGAGTGTTTGGTACTCTAGTAATATGTTCCATACGCTCTATTGATTTAACCTGCTTTACATCAACACCATATTCTTCATTTTTAAGTTTGAATTTAATAACCTTTATCTCTTCAATTATACGTTCGTTTCCTTTTAACATATTGTTATCCCCTATCTAATTAAGGCATTAGTATCAATAATTAATGCTACTTGACCATCGCCCAAAATTGTTGCACCCGATATAGCGAAAATATTTTTCAAATAAGAACCTAATGATTTTAAAACAATCTCTTGTTGTCCGATGAAAGAATCTACAACCAAACCAGCAATCTGGTCCCTTTTCTTAACAAGAACAACCGCAATTTCATCACCATCAACTTCAGTAATTTTAGGTATTTTGAAAATTTTATCAAGATAGATTATTGGAACAATGGTTCCTCTAAAATCGATTACCTCTTGGCCTTGTGCATATTTTATAAAGCTCTTGCTATAAACAGCAGTCTCAACTATTGAACTTAGTGGTATAGAATATTCTTCCCCTTGAACACTTACTAACATTGAAGAAATAATCGATAAAGTTAATGGTAACTGAATAGTAAATACAGTCCCTTTACCTAAATCAGATTCAATTGAAATAAAGCCCCCTAAAGACTCAATCTTGTTTTTTACAACATCTAAACCTACTCCACGCCCAGAAACATCCGTAACTTTTTTTGCAGTACTAAAACCTGGTTTAAATAAAATATTGTAAACTCCCTCTTTAGATATATTCGCCACATCATCATTATTTAAAAACTTTCTTTCAACTGCCAATTTTAAAGTTTTTTCTATATCTATCCCTCTACCATCATCACTTATTTCAATAAGAATGTAATTCCCACTATGATACGCCTTTAATGTAATAGTACCAGTTTCTGGTTTATTATTTCTTATTCTATCTTCTGTAGATTCCAATCCATGATCTATAGCATTACGTATTAAATGTACTAGTGGATCACCTATTTCATCAATAACAGTCCTATCAAGCTCAGTTTCAGAACCAATAATATTTAATTCAACTTTTTTATTTAAATCCTTGGATAAATCTCTTACCATCCTTGGAAAACGATTAAATACCTGTTCTACTGGAACCATTCTTAAATTTAAAATATTATTTTGTAAATCAGTAGTTATTCGATTAATATGTTTTATAATATTGGTAAGTTCGCTATTCCTAATATCTCCGCCTAATTTTTCTAACTGACCACGATCAATGATTAATTCACTAAATAAATTCATTAATTCATCTAATCTAGTTATATCAACTCTAACCATTTTATTAACAAACTTTTTCGAATTAGTAGATACAATATCTAAATTATTGACTTCATCTAGAATATTTTCTTCTTTACTATTAGTAGCAGCAATATCATTTCTAAAAAGTAAGGTAATATTTACCGATGTAATCTCGGATATGTTTGATATAGCCTTTTTTATAACTTCTTTATCTTCTCTTGAAATGAGAATTAAAGTAAAAACATTATCAAAATTCCCGTTTTCTAAATCTTCTATTGATGGTTTTATTTTAACTACATCACCAAATTTTTCTACTTCATTTAATACCATGAATGCCCTAACAGATTTTAATGCAGTTTCTTCATGAATAGTAACTGTAATCTTATTTACAAAATAACCATTTTCTATCGACTGCTCAAGCAATGTTGTTTCATATTGATCATAAACTAGTAATTCATCCGATTTTATTTTTTCAAAGGATTTGGTTATTATTGGCATAGTACTATTAGTTATTTCTTTTACCTTAAGAAGAATATCATGGGAATCTACATTATCATTTCCTTCAGTGCTAATAGAATTAACTGTTCTATCCAACACATCTAGACATTTAAACATTAAATCTATAATATGCACATTTACAGTAATTTTTCTATTTCTAACTAAATCTAATAAATTTTCCATTTCATGCGTTAGTGTCGCCATCTTTTCAAATCCCATTGTTGCGGCAGAACCCTTTAATGTATGAGCTGATCGAAATATCTCATTAATTATATCATTATTATTGGGTTCATTTTCTAACTTTAATAACCACTCGTTAAGTTTAATTAGATGTTCTTTAGCTTCGTCAATAAATATATTCATGTATTGATTCATATCCATCACTAGCACCCCCTTTTCTTTTTAACATTATTAACTATAAAATCTGAAATCTCATTTAATAGAATAATTTCATCAACCAAGCCACTTTGAATTGCTGATTTTGGCATTCCAAATACTATGCATGATTTTTCATCTTCAGCTATTACTAAATCTTTCTTTTCATTCTTTGCTTCAAGTAAGCCCTTTGTTCCATCACTCCCCATACCAGTCATAACAACAAATATTTTATCAAGTTTAATATCTTTTAATGATTTATATAGAACGTCTACTGAGGGACGAAGACCACCTACATGCTCATTCTGATCTAACTTAATTTGATATTTTATACTATTTTTAACTACTGTCATATGAAAATTTCCTGGCGCTAAATATGCGGTACCTTTTTCTAATTCTTGTCCATCCTTTGCCTCTACTACTCGTATTTGAGATATGGAATCTAAACGATTAGCTAAAGAGTTTGTAAAGCCTGCAGGCATATGCTGAACAATCAATATGCTGTATGGAAAATGTTTTGGTATACCTGGGATTACTTCTTGGAGTGCCTTTGGTCCACCTGTTGAGATACCAATTGCAACTATTCCTTCAATACTATCGCTTTTATTATCAAAGTAATAATTCTTTTTCTCAACAATTTTTCCTATTTTGTTCCACTGTGTAATCCATTTTTCTCTTTGACTGTAAGCAAGTAATACTTTATCAATTATATCATTCTTAATTTCTATTATATTTTCAGATTTAATATTTGAAGGTTTTGTAACAAAATCAAAAGCCCCATATTGTAAAGCTTGAATTGTTACATCAGCACCACGTTCTGTTAAAAAACTCAACATAATTATTGGTAACGGATTTACTTGCATTATTTCTTTAAGTGCATCAAGTCCATTTTTTTTAGGCATTTCAATATCCATTGTCATTACGTCGGGCGATAAAGATTTTGCTTTTTCAACAGCCTCTTTCCCATCACTAGCCGTACCAATTATTTCTATAACACCACTATCTTTTAAAATATCGGTAATTAAATTTATCATAAAAATCGAATCATCTACAACTAGTACACGAATTTTTTTCATATTATCACCCCTTTTAAAATACATTCTTTGTTAGTTTTTCTAGAAAACCTCTAACCCCATTTGATTTAGAAGTAGCTTGAGAATTATTAATAAATCTATCAACTAATAGTTTTATATTTTTAGTAGGTTTACTATTAGGAAAATTTATATAAAAAGGTATCTGTTTCTTAACTGATTTTGATACAATCTCGTCTTTATATATATATCCTAGTAAGTTAATATCCGAATCTAGAAATCTTTCGGTAACTAATTTTAACTTGCTTGCTGTACGAGAACCTTCATCCTCGTCTCCTATTTGATTAATTATTAAACTTAATTTAATATCTTTCTTTCTTGTTTTTAATAATTTAATCATTGCATAGGAATCAGTTACAGATGTAGGCTCTGGAGTAGTTACAATAAATACTTCGTCAGAGGCAAGTAATAATCTTAGAGATTCCTGATTAATTCCCGCTCCTGTATCGATTAAAAGAATATCAATCTTTCCATTAAGCAATGAAAGCTGATCAATCAAATAAGGGAAACTATTTCTAGTATAGTTAAAAAGATTTTCTAAATCTGATCCCCCCGCTATAAATTGTAATCCATTAGTTCCTTCTTCTAGGATATCCCATATTTCTAAATGTTTTTCTAATAAATCTAGTAATGTATATTTAGGTACTATTCCCATTAATATATCAATATTAGAAAATCCAATATCTCCATCCAGTACAGCAACATTATATCCTTTATCAAGTAAAGCTAATGCAAAATTTAAAGTTATATTTGATTTACCTACTCCCCCCTTGCCGCTTGTAACAGTTATAATTTTGGTAGAGGAATCGGAATCTACTATATCTGACATCTTTTTTCTTAAACCAGAGGCTTGGTCAACTATCATTATTTTTCCGTACCTCCTAGTATAAGATTTAAAATTTTCTCTATATTAAATTTTTCTATATCATCTGGCACGTTCTGTCCAAAAGTTATATAAGAAAATTGATATGGATATGAAAAAATAATATTAATAATACTACCATAAGTTAATGTTTCGTCTATTTTTGTAAATAATAACTTTTCAATTTTAACTTTTTTAAATTGTTCTAATATCGTAACTAAATCTTCAAATTTATGAGTTAGACTAAGAACTAGATAAGTCTCACTTTTAACGTTTTTTGATAAAAAATTAATTAACTCCGAAATATACATATCATCTTTATAATTTCTTCCAGCTGTATCCATGAATATTAATCCGTAATTTTTTAATTTTTCTATTGCTTTTTGCGTATCTTGAGGAGAAAATACTACTTCAACTGGCGAATTAAATATCTCTGCGTAGATTCTTAACTGATCTACTGCACCTATTCGATAAGTATCTGCAGTAATAAAAGCTATTTTTTTGTTTTGCTTCAATACTTTCTCTGCAGCTAACTTTGCAATCGTTGTTGTTTTGCCCACTCCCGTTGGTCCTACAAAATGTACTATTCTTGTATCATTTTCGATTTCAAATTCATTTTTATTTGTTTCCTTAAAGACATCCGTAATATATTTTTTTACTGCTTGAATTATATCAATACTATCAATGTTATCCCCTGCTGATTCAACAACATTTTCAATTATTTTAGTAGCTATCTTCTCTTTAACACCTTGCTTTATTAATATCTCGTATACGTCTTTAATTTCCTTTGAGTAACCGCTTTGGTTATTCTCATTGTTTTGGTTCATAACCATTTTTAATATTAGATTTTTCAGTTCACTTACCTCTGACTTTAAAGATTCAGAAACATTGTTATTTATAAAATCTTCCTTACTGTTAACAATGTTATTTTGAGTATATTCCACCTGGTTAACATTTGGGATTGTTTTCTTTTCAACAAATGGAACCGTAGTATTGTTACCCTGACCATAATTATAGCTTTTATATTGCACATCATTATTATTTGAGATGTAATTAGCAGCCGAGTATTGTGTATTAATTTTTTGCTTAATAGGTTCAATTTTTCTTTGATCAACAGCTGCAATTACTTCGATTTTATCTTTTCGAAATAATTTTAAAAATCCACCTACTTTTATTTTTTTTGTTTGAATAATTATTGCATCATTTCCCAAATCCTTTTTAATTTCATTTAATGCTTGTGGTAAGGAGTCTACTATATATTTTTTAACCTTCATTATAAATTCACCACCCCTACACTTTGTACTTCAATATATGGTTCTAATTCATTGTAAGATAAAACTGGAATATCTGGCATTAATCTCTCAATAAATTGTCTAAAGTACACTCTAATTATTGGAGATGTAAGTATAATCGGTTGTTGACCCATTTGTAATATTCTGTTCACTTGTTCATTTAATTTATTATAAATAATTTGAGTTGAAGTAGGATCAATTGCAAGATAACTTCCTTGATCTGTATGCTGAACCCCTTCAGCAATTCTTTTTTCTAATGCCGGTCCAATTGTTATTACTTTAATCGACTTATTAGATTCTGTATATTGCAATGTAATTTGTCTTGAAATTGAACGTCTTACATATTCAGTTAGAACCATTGTATCTTTAGTGTAAGGAGCCTGATCAGCTAACGTTTCAAAAATAGTAACTAAATTACGAATAGATATTCTTTCTTTTAAAAGACTAGCTAAAACCTTTTGTAATTCACCAAGAGTTAATAATTTTGGAACAAGCTCCTCAATCAATGCTGGTTGAGATTCTTTTATATGATCGACCAAATTCTTAACTTCTTGTCTTCCTAATAATTCATATGCATGTCTTTTGATAATTTCAGTTAAATGTGTTGCAATAACAGATGGTGCATCTACAACGGTATATCTTGCCATTTCAGCTTTTTCTTTATTCTGTTCATTTACCCATAAAGCAGCTAATCCAAAAGCAGGCTCTACCGTTTCTATTCCAGTAATAGTTTTATCCTCTACACCTGAACTCATAGCTAGATAGTGATCTAGGAAAACCTCACCTTCTGCTACTTTATTACCCTTTATTTTAACTATATATTGATTTGGTTTTAGTTGTATGTTATCCCTTATTCTTATAACAGGAACCATTAATCCTAATTCTAGAGCTATCTGTTTTCTAATCATAATTACCCTGTCAAGTAAATCACCACCACGATTTACATCTGCTATTGGGATTAGTCCGTAACCAAATTCAAACTCTATAGCATCCACGTGTAACAATTGGACCACGTTTTCCGGACTTCGAATTTTTTCAACCTGTTGTTCCTCATCGGCTTTTTTGGCCGAGTCTTCTTTGTTTGTGAGGTTATTATGCATTATATAAGCAGCAATACTTAATAATATTGCAATCGGAAGAGTTGTTATAATCTTAATAGGTGTAAAAAATCCTAGAAAAGCAATAGTCATTGCAACGATATATAATAATTTAGGATAAGCAAATAATTGAGCAGTAATATCTTCACTTAAATTACCTTCAGAAGCAGCACGTGTAACTATCATCGCAGTTGCAGTTGATATTAAAAGAGCAGGGATTTGACTAACTAATCCATCCCCGATAGATAAAATAGTAAATTTTTCCGCAGATTCACCAATTGTTAGCCCAAAGCTAAGTACACCAATAATAAGACCACCGAGTATATTAATTAATGTAATAATAATTCCTGCGATTGCATCGCCCTTAACGAATTTAGTTGCACCATCCATTGCCCCATAAAAATCTGCTTGTCTTTCAATATTTTTTCTTCTCTCTCTTGCCTCATGCTCAGTAATCATGCCCGCATTCAAATCGGCATCAATACTCATCTGTTTACCTGGCATCGCATCAAGAGTAAAGCGAGCTGCTACTTCTGCCACACGTTCTGAACCTTTAGTTATAACTATAAAATTAATAACAACTAAAATAATAAAAACAACAAAACCTACTACTACATTCCCAGCTGCAACAAAATTACCAAAGGTGTCAACTACGTCTCCTGCATCTCCCTTAGATAATATCGACCTTGTAGTAGATACATTTAATGCTAGGCGAAATAAAGTCGTTATTAATAAAAGGGAAGGAAATATAGAGAATTGCAAAGGATCTTTAATGAACATCGAAACTAATATAATAATTAGGGCCAAAGAAATGTTTATTATTAATAAGAAGCTTAAAAATGATGTGCCAAGTGGTAATACCATCATCAATAATATAAGTACTATAAATACTGGAATTGTAATTTGCTTTAAATAGTTTAGACTCACCTTTTTTTCACCCTTAATTAATAACTTTATTTAATTAATCCCTTTATTTTATACACATAAGCTAAAGTCTCAGCAACGGCATGATATAAGTCAGATGGAACTGAATCACCTATTTCAACTTGATGATACAAACTTCTTGCTAGCCAAATGTTCTCAACAGTTGAGATATCGTTCTTTAAGGCAATCTCTTTTATCTTAATAGCAATGTTATCCATCCCTTTTGCAACTACTTTAGGTGCACTCATCTCATCTGGTTTATAAGTAATTGCTACTGCAAAATGCGAAGGATTAGTTATAATAACATCAGCATCTGGGATAGATTGCATCATTCTACTCATCGCCATTTGTCTTTGTTTTTGCTTAATTTTACCTTTAATAAGTGGATCACCATCTGATTTTTTGTATTCATCTTTAATGTCCTGTTTTGACATGCGAAGTTTCTTTTCGTGATCGTACTTTTGATAAAGATAATCGAAAAATGCCAAAATAATTAATAAAATCGAACACTTTAATCCTAACTCCACTACCAATTTACCAATATAAGTTAATATTTGATAGATGTCAAAATAGTATAAAGAAAATAATGTTTTCCTTTCATCAACCAAGATAGAAATTACTAGATAGGAAATAATAACTATTTTTAATATTGATTTTGTCAACTCTACTAGTGCACGTGTAGAAAATATTTTTTTTGCTCCAGCTATAGGATTAATTTTCTCTAAATTAAACTTTAATGGTTCACCAGTAAAAAGAAAACCAACCTGGATTAAATTTCCTACTAAAGCACCTACTAAAACAATAATAAAAATCGGTATCATTATCCATGTTATATCATAAATTATTTCGATGAATAACGGTCTTATACTTTCAACTGTAATATCCCATAAAATATACTCATTTAAAATTTTCTTATATAATGAAATTATCCTGCCAGCTAAAAAGGGACCTAAGATGAAAAACGATAAAAACACTAGCAAAAATATTAATCCCGATGGTAATTCATTTGTTTTAGCTACTTGTCCTTTATCCCTAGACTCTTTCTTTTTCTTAGAAGTTGCTTTCTCTGTTTTTTCACCAGCAAAATATTGTAAGTTCATCTGTAATTTAGCCATTTTATAACCCCATTAAATTCATAAGATTTTTCATAGCTATCAGCATTTCTTTAAATACCTCATTATACATATAAATAAAACCAGCAACGATAAAAAACATTATTATATAATTCAATAAAACCTTTAAGGGTAATCCAATTACAAATACGTTTAACTGTGGAACTGTTCTTGCTATTATACCTAGTGTTATATCAGAGATTAATAATGTAACAACTATTGGAGCGGCAATTTTAAAAGCAAGTAAAAACATCTTTAAAAAAGTCGTTAATATAAAAATTAAAACAGGCTCGCTATTAAGTTGGACTATCCAATCATCACCTATTGGTAAAATATTATAGCTGGAAATTATACTATCGATAAGTAGATGATGAATATCAAGTGAAAAAAATAGTAAAACAGCAATAGCATATTTGAAATTTCCCAATAAAGGAATTTGATTACCTGTTTGTGCGTCAGTTACGTTAGCCATACCTAGACCGTTTTGAATGTCTATAAACGACCCGGCAACTTGAATGCTTGTAAATATCATCTGTGCAATCCAACCTATAACCAGACCAATTATCGTCTCTTGCAATAATAGTAAAATAAATAATCCATTATTATCTGTAAGTCCTTGGGTATCAATAGTAATAAATGGGAATAAGATAACAACAAGAAAAAAATTAAACCCTATTTTATAATATATTGAAATACTTCTTGAAGAAAAAATAGGTGCTGAAACAAAAAACGCAGTCAATCTTACAAAGATTAACAGAAACGCATATAGAGAATCAAGTTCAATCATAATCCTCTCCCATTATCCAACAATAGAACTCATTTGATTAAATATATTTAGTGTATAGTCAATCATATGAGATAATATCCATGGTCCAAAAATGATTAAAGAAATTAAAACTGTAACTATCTTAGGTACAAAAGCCAATGTCTGTTCTTGGATTTGGGTAGTAGCTTGAAAAATACTAACTAGTAATCCAACCAATAATGCTAATATAAGCATTGGTCCGGAAACAATTAATACTGTATAAACTGCTTGCTTAAAAAGATCTATAACATAATTCTCAGTCATTTAGCTATTCTCCTAATTAAAGCTTTCTAGTAAAGATTTAACTACCAAATACCATCCATCAACCATAACAAATAATAGAATTTTAAAAGGTAAAGAAATCATTGATGGAGGAAGCATCATCATACCCATTGCCATTAATGTACTAGAAACTACCATATCTATAACTAGAAATGGCAAGTAAATCATAAAACCCATTTGAAAAGCTGTTTTTAGCTCACTAATAGCAAATGCTGGTACCAAGACAGTTATAGGAATATCATCTACATTATCTGGTTCCTCTATTTGTGCATAATTTAAGAATAATAAAAGATCTTTTTCTCTTGTTTGTTTAATCATAAAATCTTTGAATGGTTTGACACTTTCATCAATAGCTTCTTGTTGAGAAATTTCCTCGTTAAAATAAGGTTTTAATGCATTTTCATTAACTTCAACAAAAACTGGTTGCATTACAAAAAATGTTAAAAATAATGCAAGACCAATCAATACCTGATTTGGCGGCATTTGTTGAGTAGCTAAAGCATTTCTAATAAATGATAACACGATAATTATTCTAGTAAAACTTGTCATCAATATAAGAATTGCTGGAGCTAATGAAAGAACTGTTAATAGTAATAATAATTGCAATGTAGTAGCAACATCTTCCGTATTATCCGATGTACCGAATTGTAAATCTAAACCCGGAATAATTACATCAGCCTGAGCATTCACAACAAAAGGTAGATTAAAAAAAATTATAATGCTAAAAATAATAATTAAAAAATTATGTTTTTTATTCATCTCAATCCCTTTTTTCAGTTATTTCATCTCTCTCATCAAATATATTATTAATAGAATATAATCTTTTTTCTTTCAATTGATCAAATTTTTCAGCCAATTCATTCTCGAATTGTTTAGAGCTCTTTTTTTTATTTTTAAATAAAGTAAACATCTTACTACGTCCATCATTTGAATACACAAGTTTCTTAATGGCTTTTATATCCTCTTCTTCTTCTAATACTTTAATAAGATTTATTTCTCCACTGACACCCAATATATATATTTTATTTCCAATCTCAATAACTTGAATTGATTTATTTTGTCCTAATGGATGACCTCCAAAATTGTTAAAGAGGGAGGATTTAATAAATCTATTTTTTTTATTAATAAACCAGAATAAAGAATATATAAGGAGCAATATTACAATTAAATATATAAACATTTTGATAATATCGTCATTGGATATTCCTTCAGTCTGTAATTCTTCTAATGAAGCATACACTCTATTATTAATCATAACTGAAAATAACATTAACATAAGAAGTATCTTTTTCATAAATTGTAGCATTCCTAACTTAAAGCTTTTGAAATAGCTTCTACCACTCGATCTGCTTGAAATGGCTTAACGATAAAATCCTTAGCACCTGCTTGTATTGCATCGATAACCATAGCCTGTTGCCCCATCGCTGAACACATTATTATTTTCGCATTTGGATCCTCTTTAATAATTTGCTTTAAAGCCTCAACACCATCAAGTTCAGGCATCGTAATATCCATTGTAACTAGATTAGGTTTTAATTCTCTGTATTTAGTAACTGCATCAGCTCCATCAGTAGCCTCACCTATAACCTCATACCCATTTTTTATTAAAATCTCCTTAATCATCATTCTCATAAAAGCAGCATCATCAACAACTAAAATTGTTTTTCCCATTTTTATATTTCCCCTTTCATTCTATAGATAATTTGTTTTTTTATTATTGAAGCCTCTTAACTCTATCAATCTGACTAATTATATCTGTAATTCTAACTCCAAAGTTTTCATCGATTACAACAACCTCTCCTTTTGCAATCAATTTATTATTTGCATAGATATCTACTGGTTCACCAGCAAGCTTATCTAACTCAATAATCGATCCTGAGGATAACTCCAAAATATCCTTTATCATCTTCTTTGTTCTTCCTAATTCAACAGATATTTGTAATGGAATATCCATTAATATTCCTAAATTGGAATCATTAGTTTTCACATTCCTTTTAGATTCCAACTCCGAAAATTGTACAGATTGAACGTTTAC
The DNA here is from genome assembly GCA_050175155.1 of Vulcanibacillus sp. Lineage (GTDB taxonomy): Bacteria > Bacillota > Bacilli > Tepidibacillales > Tepidibacillaceae > JBFXJF01. Next base: position 68,193 of record JBFXJF010000003.1, on the reverse strand, counting down.
TTTAGTTTCAACATTCTTAAGGGGAGGTGCCTCATATTCTTGATTCTTACTTATGTCCTCTTGTAGTTTACTACTAACTATTTCTTTTTGTTCATTTATAGCTTCCGAAACATTCTCAGGAGATTTTACTTCCGTCTCCTGCAATGGTTCACTGTCATTAGCATTGACAATCAAATAATCAATCATCACCTTAGCAAAAGGAATTGAAATAATCTGCATTATATTTGAATCTATCAAATCACCTATTTTCATCTTAAAAGAAACTATTATAAGTATATCTTCCTCTGGTAGATATTCGTTACCTTTTCCACTTTTAATATCTAATACGTTAACTCCTGGTGGGGATATGCTTACAATTCTATTAAAAATTGTCGATAATGAAGTCGCAGATGACCCCATCATTTGATTCATAGCCTCTTGCACTGCACTTATTTCCATTGCTGTTAATTCCCCATCATCTGTTAACTGCCCGTTCCCCCCTAGCATTAGATCAGCTATTATTTTTGCATCCAAAGATTGGAGGACGAATAAATTAGTTCCGGTAAACCCAAGTAAATAGTTTACATGCACTGATACATGCGGAACAGGAAATTCATCAGGTAATTTTTTTGAATATATGGTTTTCAATACCGGGGTTGTGATTTCCACCTTTTGATTTAATAAGGCAGATAATGCTGTAGATGCAGACCCAAATGAAATATTACCAATTTCGCCTATTGCATCTAATTCAAAATCAGACATATAATCTTTAATATTAATCTTCTCGTTAACGTCATCATAATCTTCTTCATTATTTAACAATGCGTTTAATTCATCCGACGATAATATCTCGTTAGCCAACTATATCAACTCCCATCTTTTCAATCTCAACAATTTGTACTGCTATCTTCCCCTTTATAGAACCAGGAATAACTTCAAATTTAGGGTTCTTATCAACGTAAGTGGTCAATGTGTTTTCTACTTTATTATCTAATTTTATAACATCACCAATTGAAAGTTGTAATAAATCAGAAACCGTTATTGTAGTAGTCCCTAATTCAACAGTCAGCGTTAATGGTGCAAATTGAATATTTTTTTTCATGAAATTATAATTTTCTTTTCCAGTATCCTTTTTCACTTGCGCAAACCAATTATGTGCTGATAAATCCTGTAGAACTGGTTCCAGAACAACATGCGGTAAACACAAATTAATCATTCCAGTTGTCTCACCAATTTTTGTGTTAAAGGAAATTACTATAACTGTTTCATTTGGAGAAACAATTTGCATAAATTGTGGGTTTATTTCCATTATTTCCAGTTCTGGTTTCAAGTCTATAATGTTCTCCCATGCATTCTTAAAACTAACCAGTGTTCTTACAAACATCTTAGTCATAATATTAGTTTCAATTTCAGTTAGATTTCCTAATTTATTTGATGATATTCCCGAACCGCCTAAAATTCTATCCATCATAGTATAAGCCACATTAGGATTTATTTCTAAAACCATTCTTCCTTCCAATGGTTCCGCAGAAAAAACGTTAAGTATTGTCATCTTGGGAATAGACTTAATAAACTCGTCATAAGGAATCTGGTCAACTGAAACAACTGATATTTGAACGAACGTTCTTAACTGTGCAGAAAAAAAAGTTGTTAACAGCCTAGCATAGTTTTCATGAATTCTAGTTAAAGTTCGAATTTGATCCTTAGAAAACCTTAAAGCTCTTTTAAAATCATAAAGCTTAACTTTTCTTTCTTCAGTAATACTTTTTTTTAGCTCTTCAGCCTTCATTTCCCCAGAGGTTAGAGCTTCCAAAAGGGCGTCGATTTCGCTTTGAGAAAGAATTTCAGACATATTATCACCTCATCAAAATTAAAGCAGGATCTCAGTTATTGATAAAATAACTGAGTAATATCGATACTTACCACTTTCCCAGACTCTATTATTTCATTTATGCCTAATGTTAAATCTTCCTTAAATTGATTAATTAAATCAACGGAAGAGAATGACTCAATTGAATAATTTTTTAAGAATATAATTATTTCATCTTCTATCTTATAGGTTTTACTGTGAGCTTCTTCTAATATAAGTTCAGGATCATCGGTTTGTATTGTTAATGTTAATTCTAATACTATTACAGAAGAATCTCCTAAATTAGTACTAATTTTGGGAATGTCAATCGTTACCTCTGTAAGTTCTTCTTCAACCGCATTATCTATATTCCCTGGGAATATATATTGATATAAAAAAAATGATACTACACCTAGTAGTGCAACTGTAATAATTATAATTATAGATATATTAAGCAATTTATTCTTAAACATACATTACCCCCAAATTTTACAACTATTAATATTTAATAGCATGCGTTCTTTTTATAAAAATTTCGAATTGTTCAACTATATTTTCAACAGATTGTAAAACAACATATTTTTTCCCATTAGTTAATGTAACCACAGTATCAGGAGTTTTTTCTAGCGTTTCTATTAATAAACAATTTAAGACGTATTCTTTTCCGTCTAATCTATTAACTACAATCATATCATTTCACCTATTTACATAATTTTATTTAACTCTGATAATATTAAAATCAGGGGGGATAACCCCCCTAGTAAATATACTAACGTTTAAGATTAATTATTTCTTCAAGAATCTGATCCGAAGTTGTAATAATTTTCGAATTAGCTTGAAAACCCCTTTGAGCAATAATCATTTCCGTTAATTCGGAAGTCAAATCTACATTTGACATTTCTAATCTTCCAGATATTATACTACCAGTACCATATTCAATGTTTCTAGCTTCTACAACTTCTAGTTCTCCATCAATATTTGCATTAAGAGTCATTCGATACATTGAACTCCCAACCTTTTCAAGCCCGGCTGGATTTTGTACTTTAACAAGACCAATTTGTGAAATTATTTCAGTGGTTCCATCCGCATTAAGCGATATAATATTTCCATCCGCGGAAATATCGTAAGCTGTTACTTCAGCTGGTATGTTAATAGGCTCTCCACCAACACCTAAAACCAAAAATCCTTGAGAAGTTACTAAATTACCAGTAGCGTCTCTGTTAAAATTACCTGCCCTTGTTAAATAAATAACCTCTCCATCACCACTTGGTGCTACCGCAAAATAACCATCACCCTCAATAGATAAGTCTGTTGGAACATTTGTAGTCTGTGATGAACCCGGTGTATGTAATGTATCTATTGATGCAATAGTAGTACCTAATCCAACTTGTTGTGGATTTTCCCCGCCACGCTCTCCTTCTTCTGGAACCGTAATACCTGATAGTTTTTGGCTTAGTATATCCGAAAAAGTAACTCTATCAGCTTTAAATCCAGTAGTATTAACATTGGCAATATTATTGCCAATTACATCTAATTTGATTTGAAAACTACTCATTCCTGAAATCCCCGAATATAAAGATCTTAACATTCTTTTTCCTCCTTTTTTCACCGTATCAATCAATCAACGGTGTAAGGCCCCCCTCACGGGTCCAGCCTTTATAAAATAATCGCACTATCAATATTTGTAAATATATGATCTTTAATAGATTTATCATCTATGGTAGTAATAACAACTTTATTTGGAATATTTATAACAAACGCAATATCCTTTACCAATATTAGTGAGTCTTTAGAACCTTTTGCTTCAGCCTTTTCAACTGCTTGATTTAATTGGCTCATAATATCAGAATCAAGTTCAATGCCTCTCAAATCTAACCTTTGTTTAGCATGATTACTGAATTTAATCTGATTATTATGTGAATTAAGTTTTTCTTCAAAAATTGTATTAAAATTTTCTGTAGTAATAATTGAATTATCTATATTTTGTTTTTTTGTTGTAATTATCGGTTGATTAGGTAAATAATTTTGACCTATTTTTATAGAATTATTCATTTAAATCTCCTGAATCAACTTTGTATAAATTACTTATTAATATTTGATCAGTGTTTGATAAAGCATAGAACTGTTGATCTTTTTGAATAATCCCATCAATTTTTCCGGATATTTCAGAACCATCAGGATTATACCAATATCCAGTCTTTCCAATTAAATTGGAGTAAGTACCAAGTAAATTTTGATTAAATTGGGCTAAAAACATATTGATTTTTTCGTTAGAATCAGAACTAAGATTTACTAGATTATCCATATTATCTGAAAGTTTAGTAGCCTGTTCTAATAAAGATATTTGTGCAAGTTGAGTAATATATTCTGTATTATCCATAGGTTCTAAAGGGTCTTGATTTTTCAACTGTTCAACAAATAAATATAAAAAACTTTCTGTACTTACACTACTCTTGTTTGATTCTGTTAAATTACTAACAGATGAAGTAGAGTCGATAGCAGTTACTCCCATATTGATCACCCCTTTTATGCTATATAATCTATTCCTGATATATTGTGATTATAATCCATTATTTCTTCGTCTTCCTCTATAAAATTATTTGAGTAAATTGTACTCTGTTGGTTCTTTTGCTGCTGAAAAAGTTGCTGTTCTGTAAACTCAAATCCTCCACTATTATAATTATTATTTGCAGATGATGGATTTGTTGCTTGTTGAACCTCAATCTTTTCAACTTGATAGCCTAGCAGAGTTAAAGATTGTTTTAATTGATGAATTTGACTCTCCAATAATTCTTTCCCCATGATTGTCTCTGCAACTATCTGAGCTGACATCTGTCCATTATTTGTAGTTAAATTCACGTTTACTTTTCCAAGTTCACTAGGTTGTAATTGTATTTTAGTCTCCGAACTTCCATTTGGTAATTTTAGGTTCTTAATTAAAATCTTACCAAATTCATTTACAAAGTTCTCATCTACAAATAAACTTTGAAGGTTTTGATTCGTATTACTAACTTTAATATCAAACTTACTATCATTATAGATATTATTTGAATTAAATTGTAATTGACTTAAATCAATTGTTTTTATATCGACATCTTGGTTTAGATTATCTGATATACCGACTCCTCTAGTTGCTTGCAAATTATTAATTGAAAAAATACTTTGTAAATTAATCGTTTGATTATCAATTACTATACTTTCACCCTTAAAATTTTTGTTCGTCTCTAACATTAAGTTCTGAGCTTTATTGTTATTTGTTAACTCTTTTTGAACGTAATCTAACAATGTCTTAAGCTCAATATTATGATCTTCAATCAAAGGTAGAATTTTTTGTAACTCTTTTTGATTTTTATCTAAGAAATTATCCTTAGAATTAACAATACTTTTAATGTTTAACTTATCTTGGTTACTAGTCATATTGCTCAATTGTAATACTTCTTCATTATCAAAAGACGAATACACAGTTTCTGGCAAAGAAATATTATTTAGTATCTGATAAGCTATTAATTGTTCATCTTCAGATAAACCATTAAACCAGCTAATTAAATCTTTATTTATTTCATCGCTCGTTTGTAGAATATCTGTGATTTGAAAAAGTAATGTCTGTTCATCATTGACTCCTAAGCTAAATTCACCATTAATTAGTTCTGTTAAAACCTTGCCAAAACTATTTAGATTAACTGCTTGGGATGTAGTATCAAGACTAAAAATACTTTTTTTTGTTTCATTTACAGTATTCTGGTTGATATTTTTACTAGTAGGATTAATAACAAACTGTTCCATTTATTCTCACCTCCTTTCAAAAATAATTTAATTTTATAAACTTAGCATTTTTAATTTGCTTGTGATAGCTTGTCATTCTCAGAAACTAATATTTTAATTCTTTCTTGTAAAGCCCTGATATCTTGATCTTTTGAGTAATCTAGGTCTTTTAAAAGTATTGATATTTTCGCAGCTTCCTCTACGTCCATCTTTTCTAAAATGTTACTTTTTGCTTCTATATTCATACTTTTTAAAATTAAAGCAGCTTCTTCGGTTTCTAAATATGATATTATTTTTGCAGCATTTTGTGGATTCATGTTTGCATATACTTTACCCAACTCAGCAATTTCTTGTTCCCTTGTAATTTCGGACAAATTCTTTTCTGAAATTTGTTTTTCTAATTCAGCTATCCTAAGATATAATTCATTAATCTCATCATCTTTTTTAGTAACAGTACTTTCAAAGCTCTCTATAGTTTGATTACTTACATTAAGGGTTTCCTTCATATTTTCTAATTGAAATTGTAAATCATCTATATTCAGATTAATATTCGTATTATCTTTATCGGCATAATAATCATCATCTATAAGTTTTTCAATCACTGGAACCTTATTTAATACCGAAAAAATTTTTCCTTTTACATCATAGTCTAAAAACCATAAAACAACTACTGTTAATATTGAGATAAACAAAATAGGAAGTATAATTATATACAAAATCCATTCTAATTTACTATAACTTTTTTCTACCCCTTGCGACATCCTTATACTCCCCTTTGAATTCCTCTTGAAGCTATTTCATCTAATTCTTTCTGTTCTAATTTATTACACTCTATTATATAATCCCGATATTTTTTTTCCCTAAGATTAGACCATTTCCGTTCTTCTATTTTTATCTCTACTAATTCTTTATGTTTTTCTTTAATTAAATTATTTATCCTATAAATGTTTTTTTGATATATTAGCATCTGTTGCTCTATAAACATAAGATAAGATTCGTATTGACATAACTCAATTATAGAAGTACCAACTAATTGTTGTGAATGAATAATTTCATATATTTCATTCTTATTCTTATTTAAAATAGATGATTTCTCTTCTTCGAGTTTTAAATTGTGTACTAATTCTGCATACATATATTCAGTTTGCTCTCTATTCTTCTTTTTTAAATCTAATATTTTTTGAAAAGAATAATAAAAAGTACTCATATATTAAATCTCCTTAAAAGTAGATATTATTTTATCTATCGATTCCTCAAATGCACAATGTTCATTAATCCCTTGTTTTGTAAATTCTTCTATGGTTGTATTATATTTTATAGCCTTGTCAATCAAAGGATTAGTACCATTTTTATATGCACCAATATTTATTAGGTCTTCAGATTCTCTATATATAGCTAATAATCTTTTTAAATTTTCGGAAGATTTATTATGCTCTTTTGAAACTATATCAATCATTAGACGACTTACACTCTGTAATATGTCTATTGCTGGATAATGACCCCTTTGAGCAATTTTCCTATCTAATACTATATGACCATCTAATATTCCTCTTACAGCATCAGCAATTGGTTCATTCATGTCATCGGCATCAACTAAAACAGTATATAATGCTGTGATTGATCCAAGTTCACTATTACCTGATCTTTCTAATAACTTCGGCAAATCAGCAAAAACTGTAGGAGTATAACCTTTTGTTGCAGGGGGTTCACCTATTGCTAATCCTACTTCACGGAGTGACATTGCATATCGAGTTACCGAATCCATCATTAAATTCACATTTAATCCACTATCACGAAAATATTCTGCAATACTCGTTGCAATAATAGCACCCTTTATTCTAACTAGTGCAGGTTGATCTGAGGTAGCTACTACTATAACAGACTTTTTTTGCCCTTCTTCTCCTAAATCCTTCTCTATAAATTCTTTTACCTCTCTACCTCTCTCACCTATAAGTGCAATAACATTAATATCTGCCGATGTATATTTGGCAATCATTCCTAATAATGTGCTTTTCCCAATACCACTTCCAGAAAAAATACCCATCCTCTGACCTTTACCAACTGTCAATAAAGCATCTATTGCTCTGACTCCTAAATGAATAGGCTCTTTAATTCTTGGCCTTTTTAAAGGGTTAGGTGGTTTTTGATTTGTCATATAAGGCTTTAGTCCAACAGGAAGTTTACCACCATCTATCGGTTCTCCTAATCCATTTAAGATTCGTCCTAGAAGTTGAGTACCTACTTTTATCATCAAAGGGGAACCAGTATTTACAACGTCACAACCCGGTCCAATTGCACCCAATTCTCCTAATGGCATTAATATTATCCTATTATTTTTAAATCCTACTACTTCAGCTTTAATAGCTTCTTTACTTTTTGAAGGATAGATTAAGCATACATCACCAATCTTTGAATCAGGTCCTAATGACTCAACTATAAGTCCAATAACTTCAACAACCCTGCCATAAATCCGATACGTATTTAGATCTTTAATAGCATCTTTATATTTAACTATATCTATGTTTTTGGTCATTCATTTCTCCTGCTTGCTATATCAATTATATTTTTTTTGATTTCCTCTAATTGAGTATCAATTTTTGCATCCAATGTTCCTGATAAAGTTTTTATAATGCAACCATCGTCACTAATTAAAGAATCAGGAAAAATCATTAACTCGACCTGACCATTTAACCCCTTTAAAAGTTCTTCTCTCATATTATGTAAATATTCAAAATTATTTGGATTAACATAGATAGATATTTTTTCGAAATCAGTAATAGCCTTTAATGCTTCCTTAACTATTAAACTAACTATATTTTTATCGATTTCAATTTCCTTTTTTATTATTTTTTCAGCTATTGAAATGCTTAATTCAACAATTGGTAACTCAGATTCTTTAATAATTTCTTCTTTTATTTCGTACGATTTCTTTAGAATAGTTTGTGCCTTTTCAAGTATTGATTGATATTGCAGTTTGATATCATTCTCAGCTATTTTTTTACCATCATTATACCCAACGTTATAACCATCTTTTTTTTCCTTTTCAACTATAGCTACATCTTCTAATCTTTTTTGTTCCCACCACTCATCGATTTTCAGCTTTTCTAATCCCGCAATTTCTTCCGCTTGTTTTCTTGCTTGTTGAACTATTCTTGCTGCTTCCTCTTGCGCTTTAATAATAATCAGATTACTTTCCTGTTGTACTTCTTGATCATCAACATCGAAATAACTGTCATTTAAATAGTTTTCATTATTTTCCTCAATCTCAAACATCATATTATAATCCTCTAATGTTGGATTAGTAATAATCTTCTTCTCATCTATATTAATTTTAGTAGATTTATATACTCTAGACAATTATGTCATCACCCCCGCGTGAAAGTATAATGTCACCCGTTTCCTCAAGACGTCTAATAGTTGATACGATTCTTGTTTGTGCTTCTTCTACATCCCTAAGTCTAACCGGTCCCATATATTCCATTTCCTCTTTGAAGGTATCTGCCATACGTTTTGACATATTCTTGAATAAGACTCCTCTTACTTCTTCACTTGCAACCTTTAGAGCAAGTTGTAAATCTGAATTTTCTACATCCCTTATAACTCTTTGAATAGAACGATCATCCAATTTAACAACATCTTCAAATACAAACATTCTCTTTTTAATTTCCTCAGCAAGCTCAGGATCATCAATTTCAAGCGTATCTAAAATGGTTCTCTCTGTACCTCTATCTACACCATTAAGTATTTGCACAATACTTTCAATACCTCCAGCAGAAGTTATATCTTGTTGAAAAGTAGAAGAAAGTTTTTGTTCAAGAACCTGTTCTACTTGACTAATCATTTCCGGTGAGGTTGCACCCATAAGTGCTATTCTTCTAGCCACATCAGCTTGTTTTTCTTGAGATAAAGAAGATAATATTAAAGAAGATTGATCTGGTTGAAGATAAGATAATACTAATGCTATGGTTTGAGAATGTTCATTTTGGATAAAATTCAATATTTGAGTTGCATCTGATTTTCTTGCAAAATCAAACGGTCTAATTTGTAAGGTTGCAGATAGTCGATTAATAACATCTAAAGCTTTCTGTTGACCATAAGCTTTTTCTAATATTTCTTTTGCATATTCAATCCCACCATGAGAAATAAACTCTTGGGCAACGGCCATTTGATGAAATTCTTCTAAAACCCTCCCCTTATCGAGATTGTCAATTTTTTGCATGTTGGCTATTTCGAAAGTTAATTGTTCTATTTCATCTTCATGTAATTGTTTGTAAACTTGAGCAGAATACTCCGGTCCTAAAGTAATTAATAATATTGCTGCTTTTTGTCTCCCTGTTAGCTCATGTGTTCTAGCCATATTAATTCCACCTATTCCTCATATAACCATGTACGTATAAGTTTTGTGAATTCATCAGGTTTTTTTGATGAAAACTTTTGTATTTCTCTTTCCAGTACATTTTCCCCTGTCATGGCAGGCGCAAAATCATATTCAGGTTTTGCAAAATCCTCAACTGATAAGTTCATTAATTTATCTTCTTTACGCTTATTATTTTTTCTAACAATTGAAAATCCAGCCCCACCAATTGCCAGTACAGACAGTCCTGCCAAACCATATAATAAAAGTGTACTTAGACTGTCTTTATCGTCATCAAAATATGCGATAGGTTCAGTGAATTCTTGGGCAATTATCGCAATTTTTGAACTAATATTAACCATGCTAGCATCTTCATTTGGACCAAGTGCTGCGGATACAATAGGTAATATTAAGTTCGTTATATCCGTTGTTACTTTTTGTGTTTGTTCATTTGCTGCATCCATATTAACTGCAATCGTTATGCTTAAATCCTCTAAACGATAAGGACTACTTACTATTTCATTAGTAATTTCGTTTACATCGTAATTAATTCGTTCCTCGACGTATTCATAAGTACTCTCAGTTCCAGTATTTGATTGGTAAGTTGGTATTTGTGTTTCTCCAGTTCCTTCAATATTCCCTGAATTTTCACCGTTTGTTGATGATTCTTGTATTCTCTCAGTACTTATGGGAATTCCTTCACCATCTACAACAGATTCTACAAGGTTTTCGACAGTTCTTTTTTGATCAAAATTCATTTTGGCAAACACATTTACGCTAATATTCTCTTGACCATAAATGGAATTTAACATATTCTCAATATCTTTTCTTAAATCTTGTTGAAAGTTTAGTTCAATATTCCTTTGTTGATCATACGTGCTACTAGTTGAACTTTGTCCACTTTCGCTATAAACCAATGGTTCCCCGTATTGATCAGATAAAGTTATATTTTCAATAGGTAAACTAGGCACGCTTCTAGAAATAAGATAATAAATATTCTTTATTTGAGAAGCACTCAGATTAACCCCAGGATCAACATTTAAAATGACTGAAGCTGTAGCTTTCTGATCCTCTTCTGAATAAAAAACTTTATCTTTAGGCAAAGTTAACATAACCTCTGCCTTGCTAATTCCATTTATTCCATTAACAATTAAAGCACGTAATTCCTGCTCGATAGCATCCCGTTCTAGAATACTTAACTCTGCATCAGTTATTCCATATGTAGCACTATCCCAAAATCTCGAGTAAAAGTTGCCATATTCTAAATCTTGAGCAATATTAATTTTTAATTTATCTGCTTCTGCTTCTGGAACAGATATTACTGTTCCCCCACCACCGATTTCGTATGTAACTCCAATTTCATCGAGTTTAGCAATTATATTTCCCGCAGTTTTTTCGTTTAAATTAACAAAAGTTGGAACATAGTTAATCCTTGTAGACATAAAAGTTACCAATATTAATGCAAATAATATTAATGCAACCGAAGAAGTAAGCAGTATTTTTTGTTTCTTCTCTAACTGTTTCCAAAAGTATATAAACTTTTCTTTATATTTCCGTATAATTTCGTTCACGCTGTTTTCTCTCCTTGCCTACCATTAACTACTAAATTTGCATTCTCATTACTTCCTGGTAAGCTTCAACAACTTTATTTCTAACTTGCGTAGTAAGTTGAATACCTAAATTAGCTTTTTCCAGAGCAATCGTTACATCGTGTAAATCTTGAACATTTCCAATTGCAGCCTGTTTAGATAGTTCTTCAGCAGCGTTTACATCTGTTATAACTTCGTTAATCGCATTTTTAAATATTGAAGAAAAATCTGTTCCTTCTTCTATCTTAGGCTTATTATTAAAATCTATTAATTGGTTTTTATTAATATTATTTAGTAAAAGTATTTCATTACTCATCTAAATACCCTCCTTTTATTTTCCTATTTCAAGTGCTTTCATTAATATTGATTTAGTAGAATTTAACGCAGTTACATTAGCTTCATAAGCTCTTTCCGCAGCAGTCATATCAATCATTTCTGCCAACAAATCTACATTTGGAAAATACACAAAACCATTTTCATCCGCATCAGGGTGAGAAGGCTGATATGCTTTTTTATAGGGAGAAGTATCCTCAACAATAGCAGTTACTTTAACTCCATATTGATTATTTTCATTATTTTGAACTCCATGCAAAACATGCTGAAAATTACTTCCTGTGTTGGATTCAACAGCAATCATTTTTCTCGTGTAAGGTTCCCACTTACCATTAACTAATCTACCTCTTGTTGTTTCAGCATTAGCTATATTAGATGAAATCACATCTAATCTTAGCCTTTGAGTAGTCAATGCAGATGCACTAATATCCATCGTTTGGAAAAGTTTCATAATCTACCCTCTCCCTTCAGTTATAACATATCGTAACATTGAAAATTCCTTATTTGTAATCTCCGTTAAACCATTAAACCATATGTTATTTTCGGCCAACAGTGTCATCTGGTAATCTATATCAACATTGTTCTCATTAATTAACATTGATGTATTGTTTTGTGTTATAACTTTTGGCTGGGAATCACTGTTACCACTATTTCCAATTACAAAATGTCTCGAATCATTAATTTTACCTTGGAAAGATAGATTAGTAGAGTGTTTCTCTTTTTCAGTGTTTAATATATCCTCAAATGACACGTCCATTGTTTTATATCCAGGTGTATCTACGTTAGCAATATTATTTGTTATCAAACGCTGTCTAGTAGCTGATACATCTAATGAGCGTTGTAAAGTATTGATATTGTTAAACAAATCCATAATCAATTCTCCTTCTCTGAATATATTAATTACATTTTAATATTAATAAAGATATATACTTCAATAAATAATCTAAAAATCCTTCATTTTTCGACATTTTTTTAAAAAAATAATATCTGTGAATTTAATCTCTATCAAGATATAATAACAAATTTAATGAAAAACAAAAAGCCCCCTTCATAGGACTTTTGTATGAAATATCATAAATTTATAAAATTCGACTAAAATTTTATATAAAGCCAATAATATTAATTATATTCAACCGATTTTATCGTAATTTTTCAAGTTCAATTGGTAACCTCTCGTTAAGAACTTTTATATATGTACCTTTCATTCCAAGTGAACGAGACTCTATTACACCAGCACTTTCTAACTTTCTAAGGGCATTTACGATAACAGAACGGGTTATGCCAACTCTATCTGCAATTTTACTTGCAACTAGCAGGCCTTCTTTAGCTTTTAATTCATCAAAGATATGTTCTACAGCTTCTAATTCACTGTATGAAAGTGAAGTAATTGCCATATGAACAATAGCTTTACTTCTTGCCTCTTCTTCAACTGCTTCCGACCTTTCTCTAAGGATTTCCATTCCAATAACCGTAGCCCCGTATTCGGCAAGAATTAAATCTTCATCAGTATATTTTTTATTTAATCGTCCAACTATAATTGTTCCTAGTCTGTCTCCGCCACCAATTATTGGAACTAACGCAGTAAAACTATTTTCAAAAAAGTCCTTCATTTCATTTGGAAATGAGGTTAAAGGATTATCAATTCCAATATTTGAGATCGTTTCATCTTGATTTAATAATAATCTATTATATTCTCTCGGAAATTTTCTCTCCGTTATCATACTCATAACGCGTTCATTATTAAGTGGCTGTGCAATTGTAATACCTAACATATCGCCACTCGGACTAACAACAAATATATTAGCATCAATTACATCACTAAGTACTTCAGACATTTCATTAAAGTCAACTGCATTTTCGGTGGTTTTTTGTAATAAACGATTAATCCTCCGAGTTTTAGTTAATAAATTCATCATCTTAAATCCTCCTGAATTTATAAAATATATTGAGATAAATCTTTGTTCTTAACAAGTTTTGAAAGTTTCTCGTTTACATATTCTGGTGTTATCTGAATTTTTTCTAAATTTATATTTGGAGCTTCAAAAGAAAGATCTTCTAGTAATTTCTCCAATAGTGTATTTAGACGCCTTGCACCAATATTTTCTGTTTCTTGATTTACCTCAAAAGCAAGTTTTGCTATTTCATGAATTGCGGATTCAGTAAATTCAATATCTATTCCCTCTGTTTTTAATAAAGCAATATATTGTTTTGTTAGAGCACTTTTTGGCTCTGTTAATATTCTGATAAAATCTTCTACAGTTAAAGCGCCTAATTCAACTCTAATTGGAAATCTTCCTTGTAATTCAGGAATTAAATCAGAAGGTTTCGATATATGGAATGCCCCAGCTGCAATAAATAATACATAGTCTGTTTTAACCGCACCATATTTTGTAACCACTGTTGAACCTTCTACAATAGGTAATATATCTCTTTGAACACCTTCCCTTGAGACATCGGGACCTTTCTCTCTTCCCACAATCTTATCAATCTCATCAATAAATATAATTCCAAATTGTTCGGCCCTTTCGATGGATTCCTGATTTATTTCATCCATATCGATTAATTTTTGGGCTTCTTCCTGTATTAATAATTTTCTTGCTTCTTTTATCGATAATTTACGCTTTTTAACTTTTTTAGGTAAAATACTACCTAAAACATCTTGCATATTATAACCCATCTGGTCCATCCCAGAGTTTGAAAACATATCGAAAATCGACGGATTGCTATCTTCAACTTCTATATCAATTATCTTGTCTTCTAATTCACCATTTAATAATTTAAATTTTATAGAACGTTTTTTTTGAATTATATCTTCATCATTATTAATACTATTATCATATTTACCATCTTGTCCTTTATTAAACATTAGTTCTAAAGGGTTATTTGTTGTCTTATTTTTTTTAGGATTTGGTACTAGAATATCAACTATTCTTTCATTCGCAGAGATTTCTGCCTTATCTTTTACTTCTTCAGTCTTCTCATATTTCACCATCCGAATAGATGTCTCAACTAAGTCCCTAACCATTGATTCAACATCTCTACCTACATAACCAACCTCAGTGAATTTTGTTGCTTCAACTTTTACAAATGGTGCGCCAACTAATTTTGCAAGTCTTCTAGCAATTTCTGTTTTTCCTACACCAGTTGGTCCAATCATTAAAATATTTTTAGGTACTATTTCATCTCTAATAGATTCTTCCAAGAGACTTCTTCTGTAACGATTCCTCAGTGCAACAGCGACTGACCTCTTTGCATCTTTTTGACCAACAACATGTTTATCTAGTGCTGCAACAATTTCACGAGGAGTTAATTTCATGTGCTCATTCATTAAACTACCCCCTTATAATGTTTCTACTATTATATTTTTATTTGTAAATACACAAATTTCTGAAGCAATTAATAATGAAGCTTCAGCTATTTCCTTTGCTGACAAGTTGGGAGAATACTTCATTAAAGCCCTTCCCGCACTTAGTGCATAGTTTCCACCTGAACCTATTACTAAAATACCATCATCTGGCTCAATAACTTCACCACTACCTGATATTAATAATAAATTTTCATCATTCATTACAATTAACATCGCCTCTAATTGGCGTAATGCTTTATCCATTCTCCATTCCTTCGCTAGTTCTACAGCTGCTCTAGATAAGTTCCCATTATACTCTTCTAATTTGCTTTCAAATTTTTCAAACAAAGTAAATGCATCGGCAACAGAGCCCGCAAACCCTGCTAATACTTTTTCATGATAAAGTTTTCTAACCTTTTTGGCTGTATGCTTCATTATTACTGAGTTTCCCATAGTTACTTGTCCGTCCCCAGCCATCGCCGATTGTCCGTTGTGTTGAATTGCAAAAATTGTAGTAGCGTGAAAAGTCTGAGACATATCTCATTTCCCCTTTCAAATAAACTAAAATATACTTTATGCTCTCGGATGAAAATTATTATAAGTTCTTTGTAATTTTTCTTTGGTGACATGGGTATATATCTGTGTTGTTGAAATACTTATATGCCCTAAGAGTTCTTGCACTATTCTAATATCAGCACCAGCATTTAATAAATGAGTAGCAAATGTATGTCTAAACGTATGAGGACTTATATTATTAGCTGTAGCCAATGACCTTACGTACTTAGCAAGCATTCTTCTGATACTCCTATCAGTCAATCGTCCACCATACCTATTTATAAACAAAGCATTTTCTTCAGGTATGGAAGAAATTTCTTTTCTAACGTCTACATAATTAAGTAAAGCATCAATCGAATGCTGCCCCAAGATAACATATCTTTCTTTCGCTCCCTTACCAAAAACCAATGCCGTTCTTGAATGAAAATTAACGGAACCTAGATTTAAAGATACAAGTTCACTAACTCTGATTCCACTAGCATAGAGCACCTCTAATATAGCACGATCACGAATTCCCAATGGTTTCGTTATATCCGGCATATCAAGAAGTTCTTTAATTTCATCGATATATAAAAAATTGGGCAGTTTTTTCTCTATCTTCGGGATTGCTACCATTTGAAATGGATTAATTTCTAGATAATTTTCCCTAATTAAAAACTTAAAGAAAGTTCTCATACTTGATAGTTTTCTTGATATTGTTTTCCTCGAATACTTTTTTTCACTTAAAAAAGCTAAGTAACTTCTAACATTTGTGTAAACAATATCCTCTAAGTTCACTACTCCAATATTTCCAATAAAATTTTCGAAATCCTTAATATCTTTAAGATACGATCTTAAAGTATGAATAGATGAATTCTTTTCAATTTGTAAATAACCCTCGTATTCCTTAATATATTTTGCAAACATCTATATCCCTCATACTCTTTCAAAACAACATTATATTAACATATTAATACCTTATCTAACAGTTTAAATATTGTAATTATTGTGAAAATTATTTAAATACTCCAATGACCTGTTAGACAACTGAAGATTTTTTTCTTGTTTATTCTTTATCCTTTTTATTAAAGGTGGTAATAATCCGAAATTTGCATTCATTGGCTGGAATTGTGAAGAATTAGCAGTCGCAATATAATGTGCCATGCTACCAATCACAGTTTCTTTAGGAAATACCAAAGGACTCTTTGACTGAAAAATTAAGGAAGCATTAATACCTGCTACTAGACCTGATGCAGTAGATTCAACATATCCTTCTACCCCTGTTATTTGACCAGCAAAAAACAAACCTGCTTGACTTTTAGTTTGATAAGTAGGTTCTAATAATTTAGGAGAATTAATATAAGTATTCCTGTGCATAACCCCGTATCGAAGAATTTCCGCAGCTTCTAATCCAGGGATTAATCTTATTATCTTTTTTTGTTCTCCCCATTTAAGATGCGTTTGGAAACCAACCAGATTATAAAGTGTCCCTTCAGCATTATCTTGCCTTAATTGAACAACTGCATATGGTTCTTTATTATTTTTGGGATTTATTAATCCTACTGGTTTCATTGGTCCAAATAAAAGCGTCTGTTTTCCCCTTTTCCCTATCACTTCAATTGGCATACAACCCTCAAAGAAAATCTCCTTTTCAAAATAATTAATGTCCGCAGTTTCAGCATTAACTAATTCGTTATAAAAAAGATTAAATTCTTCTTCATCCATCGGACAATTTATATAAGCCGCTTCACCTTTATCATATCTCGATGAAATATAAACCTTCTCAAAATTTATACTCTCCTTTTCTACTATAGGTGCTGCGGCATCGTAAAAATAAAAATATTCATCGCCTAATTGTTCCTGAATAGCTTTAGATAAACTATCCGATGTAAGTGGACCTGATGCAATAATTGTTGCACCCTTTGGAATTGCAGTAACTTCTTCATCAATAACTTCAATATATGGATGATTTCTTAATTTATCTGTTATGTATCGGGAAAATAAGTTACGGTCTACTGCCAACGCTCCACCAGCAGGTAAAGCACTTTTATCTGCACTGCTTATTATTAATGAGTCTAAACTTCTTAATTCTTCTTTTAATAATCCAACAGCATTTGTCAGATTATTAGACCTAAGGGAGTTACTACATACAAGTTCAGCAAATAAATCAGAATTATGTGCCGGAGTCTTTCTAACTTTTTTCATTTCATAGAGTTTGACACTAATACCCCTATTTGCTATTTGCCAAGCAGCTTCACTACCAGCTAATCCAGCACCAATAACGTTGATTGCTTGATGGTTTTCTCCCATATTAATCCTCCATAACTCTGTTATAATCTATCCAAAAACAGACATAAGTTCATTACTACTGCGCTTCTTCTTTATAATCACATTCAGAACATTTTACTTGTGTCTTTTTGTTAGACTTTTTCTCAACTAATATTTTATTACATTTTGGACATAGTCTAGAAATTGGCTTGTCAAAAGAAAGAAAATCACATTCAGGATAATTGTTGCATCCATAGAAATACTTTTTCTTACCTTTGCGCTCTACAATCTCTCCATTACATTTAGGACATTTAACATCAATTGTTTTAAGAATCGGTTTTGTATTTCTACAATCTGGAAAACCAGAGCAAGCTAAAAATTTTCCATATCTCCCTAGTTTATATACTAAGTGACGTCCGCATTTCTCACATATTTCATCAGAAATCTCATCCTGTATTTCTATTTCCTTCATTTCTAACTCAGCAATTTTTAAACTCTTATCAAAATCAGTGTAAAAATCACTTAATACCTTTACCCACTTTAGTTCACCTTCTTCAATTTTATCTAAATTATCTTCCATTTCCGCAGTAAATTCTACTTTAATAAATTCCGAAAAAAACTCTTCAATTAATTCAATTACTAATCTTCCTAATTCCGTGGGCATGAACTTTTTCTGTTCTAATTTAACATACCCTCTTCTTTGTATCGTTTCAAGAGTTGGAGCATATGTGCTTGGTCTACCAATCCCAAGCTCCTCCATAGTTTTCACTAATCGAGCCTCTGTATATCTTGGAGGAGGTTGCGTGAAATGTTGTTCAGGAATTTTATTTAATAATTTTAACTTCTGATCTTTTTCTAGTTGAGGTAGATATTGTTCATCATCTTTATCTGATAAATCATCCTTACCCTCCACATAAACTTTGATAAATCCCATAAATTTAATTTTAGAACCATTAGCTCTAAACAAAGCATCTTTTTTTCCCACTATAATGTCCACTGCCATTGTATCAAATATAGCCTGAGCCATTTGACTTGCAATAAATCTTTCCCAAATCAAACTATATAATTTAAACTGTTCTTTAGATAAAAAACTTTTCAATGATGCAGGGGTTCTCATAACTGATGTTGGTCTTATTGCCTCGTGTGCATCCTGTGCATTTTTAACTTTCTTAGTTTCTTTTTTTAAATTATTTAAATATTCCTTGCCAAATTTATCTATAATATATTCCTTGGCCTCTTCCTCAGCAATGGAGGAAATCCTTGTTGAATCTGTACGCATATAGGTTATTAGTCCTACTATACCTTCTTTTTTTAAATCTATTCCTTCATAGAGTTGTTGAGCTATCGACATTGTCTTCGATGCTTTAAAATTCAATTTCCTTCCTGCCTCTTGTTGCAAAGAGCTTGTTATAAATGGTGGAGCTGGATTTCTCTTCCTCTCAGTTTGTTTAATATCTGTAATTATTAAAGGATACCCTTCAATACTATCTAGTAACTCATCTACATGCTCTTTAGATTTAAGCTCATATTTTTTCCTATTATAACCATAAAATTTCGCATCAAAATTACCATTATTACATTCTAAATTAAGAATAACTGACCAATACTCTTCTGATTGAAAATTGATAATCTCTTTTTCACGGTCATTAACTAGTTTTAATGCAACCGATTGAACTCTTCCTGCACTTAAACCTTTCTTTACTTTCTTCCATAATAAAGGGCTTATTTTGTACCCTACTAATCTATCCAAAATTCTTCTTGCTTGTTGTGCATCTACCAGATTTTCATTTATTGTTCTAGGAGTTTTGAAAGCCTCTTTTATCGCTTCCTTTGTTATCTCATTAAATATTACCCGACATTTTTCGTTTTTATCAATCTTTAAGGCATTTGACAGATGCCAAGCAATAGCCTCGCCTTCACGATCAGGGTCAGCTGCTAAATAAACTCTTTTTACTTTTTTCTTTGCATCTTTTAAGCTTTTAAGAATATCCCCTTTTCCACGTATAGTTATGTATTTAGGAGAAAAATCATTTTCTATATCAACCCCTAATTGACTTTTAGGTAAATCAATAACATGTCCCATAGAAGCTTTTACAATGTAATTTTTCCCCAAATATTTCCCTATTGTTTTAGCTTTCGCTGGCGATTCTACGATCACTAATGAATCTGGCATTTTTATCCTCCCAACTATTCAAGTGACTTGAACATTGTATGTAACATTTCTTATTATTTAATAGTAAGCTTATGTTTGTCAAATTATTCAGTTAATTTCCTCAATATTTATTTTTCTAACATATAAACTTCCGGGAAGTTGTTTTATTATTTCCTTTAGTTGGAGAGAAAGCAAACACTCATATATATCAGAAAGTTCGATGTTAGTTCTTTGATATAACTCATTTACATGTATTGGTTCATCCTCTATTAGAAGATATATTTCTTTCTCTATCTTGCTTATATTATAATCTACTTTTTCCGTTTGTTTTTTCTCTAGAATTAAATAGGGAAACTCTTCAATTATATCTTCAACTGTCTGAACCAATTTTGCCCCTTGCTTAATAAGTGAATTAGTTCCTAAACTATTCTTTGATGTAATTGGGCCGGGTATTGCAAATACTTCCCTTGATTGATCTAAAGAAAACTGTGCGGTAATTAAAGAACCACTGCTAATAGATGCTTCAATAACTAACGTTCCGTTAGATAATCCACTGATTATTCGATTTCTTTGCGGAAAAAATCCAGGATGAGGTTTTTCCCCTGGTGGATATTCCGAGATTATTAATCCACTTTGTGCAATCGAATTATATAAATTTTTATTTTCCCTTGGATAAATGATATCAATACCACAGCCCAATATCGCTATTGTTTTTCCTTTATTATTTAAAGTTCCTTGATGAGCAATACTATCTATCCCTCTAGCCATACCACTAACTATAGTAAAATTATAATTCACCAGTTCTTTTGCTATCATCTCAGTCACTAACTTACCGTAATTTGTAGGATTTCTGGTTCCTACAATAGCTATTGAAAACGAATTAATTAATTCTAAATTCCCAATTGTATATAGTACCCAAGGTGGTTGTGCTATCTCTTTTAATGAATTAGGATAATTATAATCATAAAATGTAATAATTTTTATTTTCTTCAAAATCCAGTTACTAAAATTATTATTAAAACGAATAATACCTTCCTCATCCCGAATATGGTTAATTATTTTTTCGGCTAAATTATATTCTATCCCTGTATTGATTGATAGTTCTAAAGGATTCATTGAAAAAACTTTACTTAAAGGAGATATATATGTTGTTAGTTTTTCAATTGTCCTCCATCCTACTCCTGATAAGCCATGAAGATAAATTAATAACTCCCTATTATCTATTTTTAACACCCCCTACTTTAAACATCTAACTAAACATCTAAAAATATAAGCAGATTTTAAGCTTCTATTTTTGTTACATTAATTAACACTTTTTCTAGCAACACATTTATCTAATAAATTATTTTTAAGTAGAACATTTAGCAATATAATACCAATCTCATCTGACGTTGCCGCCATTAATACCCCAGCTTCTTCTAGCTTGCTAATTTTATCAAGTGCTCTACCACTGTTTCCAGAGATAATTGCACCAGCATGACCCATCTGCCTCTCAGATGGTGCAGATTGCCCGCAAATATATGAAACTATCGGTTTACTCATGTTTGACCTTATCCATTCAGCTGCTTCTTCTTCAGCGGATCCTCCTATCTCCCCAATTAACACAACCGCATATGTATCTGAATCATTATTAAACATTTCTAGTATATCAATAAAATTAGTTCCAGAAATCGGATCACCACCTATTCCAACTGCTGTAGATTGTCCAATTCCTAGTTTAGTTAATTGATAAACGATTTCATACGTTAATGTCCCACTTCTAGATACTATACCTATATGACCCGGTAGGTGAATGTAATTAGGCATTATACCAATTTTACATTCATTCGGGGTAATAACTCCAGGAGAATTAGGTCCTATAAGCCGCGTTGTTTTCCCTTCCAAATAGTGTTTTACTTTAATCATATCTTGAATTGGAATACCTTCCGTAATACAAATAATCAATTCCAATTCTGCATCAATCGACTCAATGATAGCGCGAACAGCAGATTCAGCAGGAACATATATAACGGAAACTTTAGCACCAGTTACTTCTTTTGCTTCAATTACATGATTAAAAACTGGTACACCAAATACTTCCAATCCTTTTTTACCCGGTGTAACCCCCGCAACTATTTTAGTTCCATATTTTAAACATTGATCAGTATGGAATTTTCCTGCTACTCCAGTAATTCCCTGGGTAATTACCTTTGTATCTTTATTAATTAAAATGCCCATTAATCAACCATCCTTCTATTCACTATCTCAACAATTTTTTTTGCTCCCTCTTTCATTGTTTCTACTAGATATGTATCTAATCCAGCGTTTTGAATAATCTGTTTCCCTAATTCATTGTTTGTCCCTTCAAGTCGCACAACTAACGGTAAATTTAACTTATTTTCTTTTGCAGCAATAACTATCCCTGTTGCTATAATATCGCATTGCATAATTCCCCCAAATATATTAACAAATATTCCATCAACTTTTTCAGATGAGTTAAGTACTTTAAAAGCTTCTATTACCTTTTCAATAGATGCCCCACCTCCAATATCTAAAAAATTGGCTGGCTCACCACCATAATACTTAATAATATCAATTGTTGCCATAGCCAGTCCTGCACCATTTACCATACATCCAATATTTCCTTTTAATTTAATGTAATCTAAATTATATTTAGGCATATCCCTTAATTTATATAAATCAGGGTGACGATATAATGCATTTGAATCAAACTTAATCTTAGCATCCAAAGCAATAATTTGATCATTTGCAGTTATTACTAAAGGATTCAACTCAATTAAAATACAATCCTTATCAATAAAAATCTGGTATATTTTCAAAATTAAACTAACTATATCCTCAACTAAATGGATTGGTATAGCTATTAGATGAGCAAGTTTTCTAATTTGAAATTCCCTTAATCCACTAACATGATCAATCACTTCTTTATATATTTTCTCGGGAGATAACCTAGCTACCTCCTCAATCCTTGTTCCTCCTTCTTTTGATGCAATCAAAACTACTCGGCTAATTTTTCGGTCAATAGTTATTCCAATATAATATTCCTTGGATATTTCACAACCTTCCTCAACCAATAAACACCTAACAATTTCGCCTTCTTCCACTGTTTGACTAGTAAATAATTTTCTACCTAACAAGTATTCCGAATCTTTTTTCACTTCTTCTAAACTTTCGGATATTTTTATTCCACCTGCGTTTTCTCTACCACCAGCTCTTATTTGCGCTTTTATTACGTAGACCCCAGTTTTAAGTTTCCCTGCAACATCTAGAGCATCGTTAACTGAAAATGCAATTTCCCCCTTAGGCACTGGAACTCCATATTCCTTAAGAATTTCCTTCCCTTGATATTCATGAATATTCATTCTTGCCCTCCAAGTAAATATTAATATTTTCGATCTAAGATTCGATAATTCATTGCTTCAGCTATATGCGAGGACTTTATTTCATTACTCTGTTCTAAATCAGCAATCGTCCTTGAGATTTTTAAAATTCTATCTAAGGTTCGTCCACTATATCCTAATTGATTAAAAGTTTTCTTTAATAGATTCTCAGAAATAGGATCTAATTTACAATAACTTTTCACTTCCGTATTATTCATTTTTGAATTATAAATGGTAGTACTATTTTTGAATCTATTCTTTTGATAATTTCTCGCGTTCTCTATATTTTCTCTCATTTCTCTTGAGTTCTTTTCCTTAGATCCGTCACGCAATGTTTCAATACTAACCCAAGGAACTTCAATTTGTATATCTATTCTATCCAACAAAGGGCCAGACAATCTGGACCGATATCTTTGAACCTCAAGTGGTGTGCATTGACAATCATGCTTTGGGACTTTAGAACCAAAATATCCGCATTTACAAGGATTCATAGCTCCTACCAGCATTAATTCGCTAGGGAAAATATAATTCGCTCTGGCCCTACTTATTGTTACCATTCCATCCTCTAATGGTTGCCTAAGACCCTCCAAGCTATTTCTAGGAAATTCGGGTAGTTCATCAAGGAATAAAACACCACGATGGGCTAAGCTAATCTCACCAGGTCTAGGGATAGATCCTCCCCCGATTAAACCAGCAATAGAAATAGAATGATGTGGTTTACGAAATGGTCTTCTGTCAATTATCTCCACTCGTCCTTTTAGTTCTCCTGCTACGCTATATACCTTTGTTACATCTAATATTTCATCCCATGTTAATTTGGGTAAAACAGATGGTATTCGTTTAGCTATCATGCTTTTCCCTGAACCTGGCGGACCAATCATTAAAAGATTATGCATGCCTGCTACAGCAACCTCTATCGCTCTCTTAACCTGATAGTGTCCTTTTACCTCTGCAAAATCTTCTATATCGGTTATACTAATCCCTTTTTCAATTTGTACGTTTTCACTGATAGTTTTAACGTAAATATTATTAGATGCAAAATCTACTAACTCTGACAGATGAGAAAACCCTAATACACGAATTCCATCGACTAAATTAGCCTCCTCAGCATTATCCTTCGATATAATTACCGCTTCTATATTATTCTCTTTCGCTGACATTACCATTGGTAAAATACCATTAACAGGTTGAATAGAACCATCTAAAGAAAGTTCACCAATCACAATTATATTGTTTAAATTGATTGGCAGTCTATTAATGTTTATTTGCTCACTTGCTAAAAGAATTGCAAATGCAAATGGCAAATCAAATCCTGTTCCTTCTTTCTTAATATCTGCTGGTGCTAGATTTATAGTAATTCTATTCATTGGAAACTCATAACCACTATTCTTTATTGCTGCTCTAACTCTATCTTTCGATTCCCTAATTGAGGAATCCGGCAATCCTACAATTTGAAATTGTGGCAAACCGTTAGCCAAATCAACCTCAATATCAATAATAAATCCTTCCATACCAATAATGGAAGAACCCTTAACTTTTGCATACATTAAGCAACCCTCCTAATGTATATAGTTCTAAATATTTCCTAAATATCCTTTTTTGTGAATATATTTTTAGTAAAAAAAATATAGTTATCATTAACTATATTTCCACTGCATTTTTAACATGTGCTAGATTATAAAAATCCTCTTTCTTATCAATTGCAATTACATCAATTCTATAGGGTTTATCCCACCAATTTTTATTCTGCAAATAAATACTAACCATTTTCACAATTTGTAGTTGCTTTTTTCTATTAATCGACTCAAGCGCAGTACCATAATTGCTGTTGTTTTTTGTCCTGACCTCAACAAAAACAACTTTTCCATTATCGAACATTATTAAATCAATTTCACCATATCGATTTTGCCAGTTCTCTTCAATTAATAAATAACCAATACTAATTAAGTATTCCTTAGCTTTGTTCTCACCGCATTTGCCATTATATCTTTTATTTATTATCATTCTTTTTCCTTTCAGCTATTTTTTCTGCTTGATAGACTAACGAAAAAACTTCAGCAATTATCGGGAATAGCTTTGGTGGAATTTGTTCGTTAACGTCCAATTGATATAATAGCTGAACTAATGCTTTGTCTTCATGAATTTTTACATCGTTTTTATTGCCCTGATCAACAATTCTCTTAGCTATTTCACCTTTTCCTTTAGCTATTACATGTGGAGCATTATTTATATTAGGATCGTATCTTAATGCTATTGCCTTCTTTATCTCTTTTTTGCTCATATTTTAAAATCGACTCCTTTATATGACGATTGAAAAGATGAGTTATTGTTCTCTTGTTTTTTATTAATCGACTTAACAGTAAGTCCTGATGTTTGATAGCCACTATTTTTAATAAAGTCAATAAAATCTGGTTCTAAAATGTTTAATATTCCTTTAATATTAGGATTATCATTATTAATTTGTATAAGTAGTTGTTTTTGTACTATCTTTATTTGTACCATTACATCACCTAGATTATCTAAATTAAATAAAAAAATTAACATCATGTCATCTGGGTCAATCGTTTTACTACCTTCTTCTTTCTTTGTATGTATCTGAATTAATACTGGATTTTTATTGCTTGGAATAAACCCGGGAAATTGGATAATAGTTTGGTTAAACATTGAATGTTCAGGTGCCATTGCGTAATTTTGCCCGATTAGATGATTTATAGTTTTTTCAATATTGGTAGTTAGCTCGCTGGATAATGCATTCTTATGAGTTAGTAACTGTTCTAAGTTTTTTGAAATATTATTATCATAAGAACTACCCGAAAATTGTTGCTGTAATAGGTCAATAAATTTAACAATATTAGTTAATATTTGTTTAGAATCTACTTTGCCTGTTTCATTTAAGCTTTTATCATTAATCATTTTAGATAAATCTGAATTAATGTCCTTTTCGTTATGATAAGTTTTAAAATCATTAATCAATAAATCAATTTGTTTATAAGTCTTTGTTATCTGGGACAACACGTCTTCAGTTGGTAGTCCCTTTATATTGATAATACTTGATTCCATTATTGGTTTATCTAATTGTGTCATCGTTTTATCCATAGTATTGTTTTTGCTTGTATCTATAATTTGATTATCCGTTAATTTATTAACTACGCTCTCTTCATTTGTATCTATTAAAAATTTTTCAATGCTTTTATTAACATTATCCAATTTTATAAATAAGTCTTGGTTTTGAAATAATTCAATAATGGCTCGAATATTTGGATTACTGATTTCAATATTCTTGCTTTTTAAAAACTTAACTGCTTGTAGAACTTCGTCGATATTATTATCTCCCTTTAGCAAAAGTGAGACATTTTCTATAAGAGCCTTATCAAAAGGAATATCTCTTCTTATCATTTCATTTAATATCAACTTATTGTCACTGCTGTTTTTAATATTTAAATTATTCAATAAACTTTGTAAGTTAGTAATAGGTTTAGTTGGAGATCTCTGTTCTGTTAATATTTTTAGTTTAATTTCATCAGCAGCAGAAGTTACAATAAACCATGAGCTCTGATCTTTAACTAGAGGAACCTCAAGTTTTGCAATCATCTTTGTATTATTAATTAAGACTAATGCATTTTTGCTATCTATTAAATCTAAGACGTCACCTTTTACTATCTGTCCAGGTTGTAAATTTAACAAGTGTGCCTTTCCACTTGAACTAAATAAATTAATATATGATTCTAATAGTGGATTTATTTGATTCATAATAACCTCCAAGTAATAGCAATTTAAATATCAAGTTATTTATTGTTAAACTGGGATTGTTTCAATATGTTTCCTAAAAAAGTTTTTCTATGTAACTGGCATGTTCCATTCTCTTGAATCATTTCAATATGAAGCTTGGTACCATAACCTTTGTGATGTTTAATACCATAACAAGGATATTGTGAATCCCATTCTATGCACATTCTATCACGAGTCACTTTAGCAATTATTGATGCAGCAGCTATTGACTGGCTTTTTTGATCTCCCTTTATTATAGCTAATTGCGGAATATCAGACTCAATTTCTTCTGCATCAATTAATAACATTTCTGGACGAACGTCTAAACATTCAACTGCTTTTTTCATCGCTAGACGAGTTGCTTGTTTAATATTTATCTCATCAACAATTTTTGCGTCGACTCTTCCAATACCAATTGCAATTGCTTTCTCTTGAATTATGACGAATAATTCTTCCCTTTTTTTAGGTGTTAGTTTTTTCGAATCATTAACTCCTATAATTTCTTCATTAACATTAAGTATAACACATGCAGCAACAACATCACCGCATAAACAACCTCTTCCTACCTCATCAATTCCCGCAATTAAATTAACCCCGTTATTCCATATTTTCTTTTCGTAAGTTAACATCTTTTTCCCTCATATCTCTTTAATCTATTAAAATTATAACAAATTAAAGATAGTTTGCTATATAAAAAAAGCATGCTTTCGCATACTCCAGACTGTTGAAAAAGTCTATCAAATTGTTGAACTCGGTTCTTCCAAACAGAATTGTCCTAGTTTTCCAGTCCTAAGATCTCTAACTATTAACTCTGAAGTTTTGTCAAAATCAATCTCACCACCAGAGATTAAGCATCCTCTTTTTTTCCCTATCTCTTTAATAATTTCAATATTATCTCCAGAAATATCTGTCAAATTATACCTCTCTATTAAATTTTTAGGGTAGTTATTACGAAAATATTCTATAATAAAAAATGCAATTTCATCAAAATGAAATAATTCATCCTTTATTGCTCCAGTAGCTGCTAGGCGAAAGCCTACTTGTTTGTCCTCAAATTTCGGCCATAATATACCAGGTGTGTCAAGAAGATCCATTGAATTACCTACTTTAATCCATTGTTGTCCCTTTGTAATTCCAGGTCGATCACCTGTATTTGCAATATATTTACTAGCTAAACGGTTTATCAAAGTCGATTTACCAACATTGGGAATCCCTAAAATCATTGCCCTAACAGGACGCGGGTTAATTCCCCTTTCAATCATTTTTTCCCTCTTCTCAGCAATTAAATACTCCGACCGTTTTGTTATATTTGCAATACCTTTTCCATTAATTGAACTGATTGGAATAGCTTCTAAATTCTCTTTTTGAAAATAATCAATCCATTTTTTCACAGCCCTTGGATCAGCCAAGTCATATTTATTAAGTAATACTAAGCGCGGTTTTTTCATAACAATTTCGTTAATCATAGGGTTACGGCTTGATATGGGAATCCTAGCATCTAAAAGTTCAATAATAACATCAATTATTTTCAACTTCTCTACAATTTCTTTCCTTGCCTTTGCCATATGCCCAGGAAACCATTGAATTGTCATTACTTCACCCACTTATAATTTTACATATATTTTAAATTGTTCGCTAAACTCAGATATTCTATTATTATTTATAAAAGTATTAATAAATCTACTCTATTTTACCAAATTTATTAAAAGGAAAAATTATTATATTAGTCTTTCCCATTAAATTCTCCATCGAAATAGTCCCAAGTATTCTACTATCAGTACTATTTCTCCTATTATCCCCCATAACAAACAATTGTTCCTCTTGTACTTCGACAGGTCCAAAATCAGCTGTTAATAATTCACCACTAGAATGTATATCTTCCTTTTCTTTATCAAGGTAAGGTTCTAAAACAATTTCTCCATTTATAAATAATTGATCATTTTTAACCTCGACCGTTTCCCCCGGCAACCCAATAATTCTCTTTATATAGTCATCAGCTTCATTTGCATGAAAGACAACAATGTCTCCTCGCTCGGGTTCACTGATAATATAAGATATTTTATTAAGAATAAGCCTTTCAGAGCTTTGTAAAGTTGGTTCCATTGAAGGTCCATCAACTATTACTATCGCAAATAAAAACGTATGTATAATAACAGCTATAATCCCTGCAATCATTAAAGATTTTATCCATTCAATTATCTCTTTACCTACTTTTGAATTCATGCATTTTTCTCCTTAAAAATATAAATTGAATAAAAAGGGACTTGTTGATACAAGCCCCCCTGATTCTCATTAGATAAAGAAATTACATTCTTTCTTTAATACGAGCTTTTTTACCTCGTAAATTACGTAAGTAATATAATTTCGCATGACGTACTTTTCCTCTACGAAGAACTTCAATCTTACTAATTTTAGGAGAATGTAATGGTAGTGTACGTTCCACTCCAACTCCATTAGAAATCTTACGAGCAGTAAAAGTCTGACTGATACCTGAACCGCGACGTTTGATTACAACACCCTCAAATAATTGAATACGTTCCCGCGTACCTTCAACTACCTTAACATGTACACGAACTGTATCCCCTGAACGAAAATCAGGAATATCTGTTCGAAGATTTTCTTTTGAAACTTGTTCTAACAAATTCATGTTGATTCCCTCCTTCCAAATAAATGCTCGTAACTGATAATTCAGCCAGCGGAACACCTTGATCAACAAAAGTTATTTTATCATAATCTATTTTGAAACACAACTCTAACATATTAATGTCTTATTCTTCATTCTCTTCTAATCGTTTAATTATATTTTTCTCTTCTTCATTTAATAAATTATAATCTATTAAATCGCTTCGATGTTTAATTGTTCTTTTTATAGCCTCCCGTATACGCCATTTTCTTATATTTTCATGATGTCCCGAGAGTAATATTTCAGGCACCTTCCAGTCCCTGAATACTTCTGGTCTTGTATATTGCGGATATTCAAGAAACCCTGAACTAAAAGAATCCTCTTTTGCTGATTCTATATTGCCTAAAACATTAGGCACCAATCTTGCAACACTGTCTATTACAACCATAGCGGCTAATTCCCCACCAGTTAACACAAAATCACCTATAGATAACTCATCAGTAACCAAATGTTCCCTAATCCTCTCATCGAATCCTTCGTAATGACCACATAGAAAAATAAGATGATTATCTTTAGCTAACTCTTCAGCAATACTTTGATTAAAAACACGTCCTTGAGGGGTTAATAATATAATTCTAGCCTTTTCAAACTGATTAATTGATTCCACTGCAGCAAATATCGGTTCTGGCTTCAAAAGCATTCCATCCCCACCACCATAAGGGTAATCGTCTACTTTATTATGTCTATTAGTTGAAAAGTCCCTAAAGTTTATTAAATTTATCGTCACGGCCTCTTTTTCCTGTGCTTTTTTTAATATACTTGTATTTATTACACCTTCAAACATTTCAGGAAATAAAGTTAACACGTCTATTTTCATATTTACCACCTAATTTATTCTATTAAACCTTCCATTAATTCAATCGTAATCCGCTTATTCTGAACATCAACATCCTTAACAACAGATTCAATATATGGAATAAATATCTCTTTGTCACTTAATTTCGATTTAACCACCCAGACGTCATTAGCTCCTGGGGACAGTATTTCTTTTACTACCCCAATTTCTAATCCATCCAACGTAACAACATTACACCCAATTATTTCAAAATAGTAAAACTCATTATTATCTAAATCAATTTGTTGTTCTGTTGGAACCCACAAAAATAGATTTTTATATTTTTCTACATCGTTAATTGTATTTAGATCTTTAAACTTTAATATATACATATCTTTATATGGCCTAGAATAAACTATCTCAACCTCTAGATTAGTTGAATTAGCCTTCTCACCTATAAATAAATAATTTCCTTTTTCAAAGCGTGCTTCTGCAAAATCAGTATGTAAAAATATTTTTACTTCTCCATTAAGTCCGTGTGTATTCACTATTTTACCTACCCTAAAAAATTTAAAATCCAATTATTTTTCTCCTTCCTAAACTCAACAAAAGTAATAAACAAAAATTTAAAGAAAAGGCGGAGACGCTCCCTCCAACCTTTTCTAAATAATCTCTATAGTAATTCGTCTTTTTTCTTTAATAGAAGCAGCGCTAACAAAAGTCCTAATTGCTTTTGCAATACGTCCTTTTTTACCGATTATTTTCCCCATATCTTCTGGGGCAACCGTTAATTCATAAATAATTTGATTTTCTTCCACAATTTCATTAACGCGGACTTTTTCAGGTTTGTCAACAAGTGCTTTAGCTAGAACTTCCACTAAATCTTTCATAGTTAATTCGCCCCCATTATAACCTCTTTTACCATTTTAAAGAGTTATGGTCTTAGTGAGTTTACATTAATCCTTATTAAAGATATCTTACTTACTTAACTTTGATTCATGAAGTTTTTTCATAATCCCAGCTTTACTGAATAGACTACGAACCGTATCTGAAGGTTTTGCACCATCTTGCATCCATTTTAATGCTTTTTCCTCATCAATCTTTACTTCCATAGGTTGAGTCAATGGATTATAGTAACCAATCTCTTCAATAAACCTTCCGTCACGAGGAGAATTAGAGTCTGCAACTACTACACGATAAAAAGGGCTCTTTTTTGCACCTATACGCTTTAAACGAATTCTAACTGCCATATTGTTCACCTCCTTAAAAAAATATACTTTCTTTACCTAAAAGGAAATTTCGGTAAACCTTTTTTACCTTTTCCTTTTTTTGATACATCGGAAAATTGCTTCATCATTTTTTTCATATCTTCAAATTGTTTTAGTAATCGATTAACGTCTTGGATAGAAGTCCCACTTCCATCTGCAATACGTCTACGTCTACTAGCGTTAATAATATCCGGATTTTCCTTTTCATTCTTTGTCATCGATTTAATAATAGCCTCAGTACGAATCAACTGTTTATCATCGATCTTTAGGTCCTTCATTCCTTTAGCCTTATTAGCACCAGGAATCATTCCAAGTATTTCATCCATCGGTCCCATTTTTCTAAGTTGTTCAAGTTGATATAAGTAATCATCAAATGTAAGAGTAGATTTTTTTATTTTATTCTCTAATTCCTTAGCTTTTTCAATATCTATATTGCTTTGTGCTTTTTCAATAAAAGATAGGACATCACCCATCCCAAGAATTCTAGAAGCCATACGATCTGGGTGAAATGGTTCAAGTAAATCTATCTTTTCTCCCATTCCAACAAATTTTATTGGGCAACCTGTTACTGCTTTTGCAGAAATTGCAGCACCACCACGGGTATCACCATCAAGCTTCGTTAATATTAATCCAGTAAGACCAATTTTTAGATTAAAAATACTAGCTACGTTAACTGCATCCTGTCCAGTCATAGCATCAACTATGAGCAAAGTTTCAGTTGGCCTAGCAACTTCCTTAATCTTTATTAACTCATCCATTAATTCTTGATCAATATGGAGACGACCTGCAGTATCTATTATAATAACGTCCCTTAGTTCTTTCTGAGCAAATTGTATTCCACTCTTAACAATTTCAACAGGCGACGTCTCAGTACTCATACTAAAAACAGGGACATCTATTTGCTCTCCAAGTATTTGCAATTGCTTAATAGCGGCAGGTCGATATATGTCAGCAGCTATCAGTAACGGGTGTTTATTCTGCTTTAATAAATATTTTGCAAGTTTAGCAGTATGAGTTGTTTTACCCGCCCCTTGCAATCCAATTAGCAAAATTATTGTTGGCGGTTTAGATGATATCTGTAACTTGCTTTGTGTTCCACCCATCAACTCTGTTAATTCTTCATTAACTACTTTTATAACTTGTTGACCAGGTGTTAAACTCTTTAAGACTTCTTGTCCAACAGCCCTTTCTGTTACTTTAGCGATAAAATCTTTAACAACCTTGAAGTTCACATCGGCTTCCAATAAAGCCAATCGAACCTCTCTCATTGTCTGATCGACATCCTCTTTTGAGACTATACCTTTTCCTCGCAGTTTATTAAATGTTACCTGCAGTCGGCCAGCTAATCCTTCAAAAGCCATTCTGACTGCCCCCTAATCTATTCGCTTAAGTAGCGTTATTTTATCTCTTATTTTCAATATACTATCTTCACTATAATGATCTAATATTTCTTCTATTTCATTAAATATTCTTTTTCTATCTTCATGTTTTTTAACTAACTGAAGCTTATCTTCATATTCATTAAGAAGTTTTTCTGTTCGTTTAATATGTTCAAATACACCCTGTCTTGAAAGTTCAAATTCCTCAGCAATCTCAGCTAATGACAAATCGTCTTGTAGATATAATTCTGTATACTTTTTTTGTTTTTCAGTTAATAAATCTTGATAAAAATCGTAAAGCATAATGTATCTTGTGTTTTTATCTACTAGCAATATAAACACCCCTGACTGTAAAGTAAAAACTCTTTACAGTTATATATAATATTATATTTACTTATGCAATGTCAAGACTATACTTAATCTTCTTCCGATAAAAACCCCTGAGCAAAGATAGCGTTTATAAATTGTTTTGGGTTAAATACTTGTAAATCGTCAACTTTTTCACCTAAGGTTATCAGTTTTACAGGTATTCCTAACTCGTGACATATTGATATTGCTATCCCCCCCTTAGCAGTTCCATCCAATTTAGTTAATACTATACCCGTAACATTAGCAGCTTCACTAAATATTTTTGCCTGTTGCATAGCATTTTGCCCTGTGGTTGCGTCAAGTGTTAGTAGTACTTCATGCGGTGCATCTGGAATCTCCTTTTGAATTACGCGAAAAATCTTGCTAAGTTCCTGCATTAAATTTACTTTATTGTGGAGTCTCCCAGCTGTGTCACAGATTAAAACATCAATATTTCTTGACTGTGCAGACTGAATAGCATCAAAGATAACTGCTGCCGGATCTGACCCAGCTTGTTGTTTTATTACATGAACTCCAATTCGCTCTCCCCATATTTCTAGTTGTTCAATTGCTCCAGCCCTAAAAGTATCTCCTGCTGCTAACATGACTTTTTTTCCTTCTTGTTTAAGTTTATAGGCTAACTTACTGATAGATGTTGTTTTCCCTACTCCATTTACGCCAACAAAAAGAATTATATTTAATCTACCATTTTGAATATTTAAACTATTCTCATTTCCTTCTTCTAAAATATTTAAAATTGCTTCTGTTAATAAAGGTTTCAATTGTACTGGATCAGTTCTCTTATTATTTTTAACATCAGCTCTTAAATGGTCCATCAAGGTAAGAACAGTATTAACGCCAATATCAGCACTAATTAGTATCTCTTCTAAATCATCATAGAATTCTTCATCTATTTTTTTTCTCCTAGTAATTAATACTTCAAGTTTCTCAATAAAACTATTTCTTGTTTTAGATAAACCTTCTGTACACTTAACAGAATTCTCATTCTTTATCTTTTTAAATAAACTCATTAAAATAGCCTCCTAGAATTAAGAGATTAGATAACCCCTACTTCTTTCTCTTCAAGTTTAACAGAAACTAATCTTGATACTCCTGCCTCTTGCATAGTAACCCCATATAATACATCTACGCCCTCCATTGTTCCCTTACGATGAGTAACTACAACAAATTGAGTATTTTTGCAAAACTCTCTTAAATATTCAGAAAAACGAATAACATTTGGATCGTCTAATGCTGCATCTACTTCATCTAATACTGAAAACGGAACTGGTTTAACTCTTAAGATTGCAAATAGTAATGTAATTGCAGTCAATGCCTTTTCCCCGCCAGATAATAGAGTCATATTTTGAAGTTTCTTCCCAGGTGGTTGAGCTACTACATCTATACCAGTATCTAAAATATTTTCAGGATCGGATAAAATTAAATCTGCTCTTCCTCCGCCAAATAATTTTGAAAATACTATTTGAAATTGTTCTCGGATAGCTTCAAAACTTTCAATGAAAAGTTTTGTCATCTCTACATCCACTTCTTTAATAACTTGATATAATGTATCCCTTGCATTTACTAAATCATTTCGTTGATTAGTAAGAAAATTAAACCTTTCAAAAACCCTATCGTATTCTTCTATTGCCCCTAAGTTAACTTCTCCCAATGCGTTCAATGTGTTCTTCAACTTAGCTAATTCTGTTCTAGCAATATTGATATTATCTATTTTCTCGATATTATCTTTTGCCCATTCATAACTCATTTCATATTCTTCGGCTAGCTGCTTCAATAAGTTTTCTAGTTGTGTATCAAGACGACTCAGCTTAATTTCACATTGATGTAATTGTGTTTCTGAATTTTTTGAATTACTTCTTAATTCCTTTGAACCCGCTAATTCCTGATCGATTTTTAGTGAATTGTCTAATCTAACTTTACGTCTTTCAGAAATAGACTCTTGAATCGCTGCTTTTTCACTTCTTAATTGTTCAATTGAACTGCTAATGTCACCTTTAATATCTACTTGGGAAGATAAGTCATTCTCTATTTGATACAATGAATCTTGATGACTATTAATCGAGACTAACAGTTCTTTAACCTCACTTTGTAATCTATTAATTGTAATAGTAATATTATCTCTTTCTTGAGTAAGACGAGCCAAATTTATCTTTAATTCTGTAATAGTTTCATTACTCTCGTTTTTTACTGATTCGTTCTCTTTACGAACAGATTCTACTTGATTTATTTTACCTTGAAGTTCTTTCTCTAAGTCTTTTTTTCTCTCTAATTGAAGTATTAATTCTTTTCCTTTACATCTAAATTCTTCCAACTCAATTAAAAACTGTTTGTTGTCTTGCTCTAAATACTTTTGTCGTTCAGATATGTTTTTTTGTTCAAATTCAATTTGAGTATAACTCGCTTGTAACTCCTGGATTCTAATTTGTGTTTTTTTAACTTGCCCTAGCAATTCGTTTTCACTTGTTTTTACATTACTTAGTTGATTTTTTAATTCTTCATATTTAGAATTTTTGGTTAATATACTATGTTTAAGATTATCAATTTTAGTTGTCAACTCTTCAATCTCACGTTGTCTCCCTAACAAATTATTTTTCTTCTGCTCAATTTTTCCACCAGTCATTGAACCGCCAGGGTTAACTATATCCCCTTCGAGGGTGACAATACGCTTTGAGTATCCTAGTATCTTTGCAATTTCATTTGCTGACTTTAGATTAGATGTAACAATTACCTGACCTAATAAAAACTCGCCAATTAAAGTATATTTGGGATTAATCTCAATCAAATTTATAGCAGGTCCAATATAGCCTTGAATCCCTTTGATTTTCTCTATATCATGATTTCCTAAGTTTTTCCCTTTAATTACATCAAGGGGTAGAAATGTTGCTCGACCAATTTTTTTCTCTTTTAAGTATGAAATTGCTTCTCTTCCTGTAATTTCTGAATCTACAACGATATATTGTAAAGAACTTCCTAAAGCAGTTTCAATCGCAGTTTCATAGTCTTTTGAAGTTGTTATAAGTTCGGCGACTGCTCCACGAATTCCATTTAATTGTTTAGATTCTCTAAGTTTTAAAATCTCTTTAACTCCAAAATTATAGCCTGCAAAATCCGACTGCATTTCTATTAGAACTTCTTGCCTTGAACTTAAAGAATTAACTTGTTCTTGACTAGACCTAATTTCAGAGTCTAAAGTGTTAATATTATTTGTAAACTCTTTAAATTTTACTAAAACACTTTCTTGTTCTTCATTTAATCGTTTTAATACATTTTCTTCAGAGTTAATATCTTCTCTAATTAATTTTTTCTTCTCCATAATAAAGTCAGCATTGGCTACAACCTGATTTTTTTCTTTTTCAAGTTTTTCCACTCTATAAACTAAACCCTTTTCGGAGTTTTTAGTATGACTTATATCATTCCGAAGGGTGGCTATTTCGTTTAAGCATGCAAAATATTCTTCTTTATATAGTTCAATTTTCGACTCAGTATTCGTTAACAGAAGGCTAAAAGATTCTTCTTCCTTCTTTAATTGCTCAGTTAGTTCCTCTATCGTTAATTCTATTTTTGATAAATCTTCTTGCTCTTTGTTAATTAGAATTATTGTTTCAGATTTTTTATTTAAGAGTTTATTAATCGATTCTTTAATATTTGTTTTATTAACCTCTTGATTTTTTTCTCTTTCTTTAATAACCTCTTTCTTTCCTTCCGTCTGTTCAACCTTTTCGCTTACTTCAATTAGACTTTTATGAAGTTCTTCTAGTTCTTTATCTATTTGATTAATGGACCAACGTTTTTTTTCAATTGATGTGTCAATTTGGTTTACCTGTGAACCTAATATTAACTGCTGTTCTTCTAATTCCTGTCTAAGAATTTTCGCCTCTTGCCAAGACTTATATGTCTCCTCAATATCATGAACATATATTTTTATATTTAGATTTTTCATAAGTTTTAGTTCATCTTTATATATTTTTGCTTTTTCTGCTTGCTCTTTTAATGGATCTACTTGTACTTCAAGCTCAGTTATTAAATCATAAATGCGAATTAAATTATGTTCTGTATCTTCAAGTTTTTTTTGAGTCTCTTTTTTTCTTGATTTATATCTAACAATACCAGCCGCCTCTTCAAATATGCCACGACGATCTTCAGCTTTTGAACTAAGGATTTCGTCTATCTTACCTTGTCCAATAATCGAATAAGCCTCTTTTCCTAACCCAGTATCCATGAACAACTCAGAAATATCTTTAAGACGGCATGTTTGTTTATTCAGAAAATATTCACTTTCACCTGATCGATATAATCTTCTTGTAACCATTACCTCTGAATAATCTATCTTTAATGATCTATCATGATTATCTAATATAATTGAAACTTCGGCATAGTTAACGGCTTTTCTACTGTCACTACCAGAAAAAATTATATCCTCCATTTTTGCACCACGAAGATTTTTTGCACTTTGTTCACCAAGCACCCATCGTATAGCATCAACTATATTACTCTTCCCACTTCCATTGGGTCCAACTATTGCTATAATTCCATTAACAAATTCCAGTTGCGTTTTATCTACAAACGATTTAAAACCGTTAATTTCAATCCTTTTAAGGTACATACTTTTCTCTCCTTAATCAAATACTTCAATTTCATTATTTTATCATAATAGAAATATTTTTTTTTTACTAGGGATTTAATTTATAATTATAAAAATTATGATAATCTAGTAGTTAATTAATACTATATCTTTAGTTTTTAAAATAGGAGATGACAAATGAAAACAACCTTTATACCCGAAATTATATTTGTTCAATCTAATATTTTATTCATAACAAATAAATATTTAGAGAATATATTATTACAGTACATAAAAGATGATCAGGAAATAATCAGTATTGATTGCATAACTTTATGGGAATTAATTATTAGTGAAAAAAAACAAAAAAAATTAGCATTACATATTGATTATCCTAATATTTCTGATGTAATAACTATTAATTTTAATGAAGATGATACTAAATTGTTACTAGCTAATAATGATTTTGATACATTGGGAATATTAATCAATTATAGTCAAGAAAGAGATAAATATAAAACCGTTCTTTTCATAACAAATATTAGCGAAGGTTTAAAAATGATAATAGATAATGAATAGATTTAATTTTTTTCCTCTAGCCAATTGTAAAATTCGAATGAATTATCTTCTGGTGTCTTCACATCTTTTTGTTTAGTTTTATTTTCTCTATGTTTTTTCACATTTTGTCTAATCTGTTCAATCGTTTTTATATTCTTTTTTTGCCACTCAAATAAAATACTGTCAATATAGCGAAAATTCAATTTATTGGAGAAAACAGCCTCCTTGAGTGCATAAATAATTACATCTTCCGAATATTTATCTTTATCTAACCAAGTAGTTATTAACTCAATTTCAATTGGAGAGAGTAGCCTACCAAATTCTTGTTCAAATAGTTTATAAACGTTTTTTATCGCATTTTCTTCTGCAAGATTATCTTGTTTTATTTTTTTTATCTCAGTATCTCTTTCAATTGTTTTTAATAATCTTAAATAAATAGATGTTAAGTTATATACTTCAAAAATAATTCCAGTAACTTCGTCCTTATGTTCATCTATATTGATATAACCCTTCCCTAATAGATGTTGTAATATCTTGATCAAATT
The DNA here is from genome assembly GCA_050175155.1 of Vulcanibacillus sp. Taxonomy (GTDB): domain Bacteria; phylum Bacillota; class Bacilli; order Tepidibacillales; family Tepidibacillaceae; genus JBFXJF01. The sequence continues at coordinate 28,741 of JBFXJF010000003.1, read as the reverse complement.
TTCGATGTCAATTGACATTCTATTTTCTAATTCTGAGATACTAGGAAACTGATTTCCTTTATTCTTAAAGTGGATTAAATGTATTATTACTATTAGCTCTTCATCAGATAAACCGATCTTCTTGTAGTTAGATAAAAGTAAATTAGGAATATTAGTAACACTATTTTCTATTATGTCTATTAATACTTGTTCTTCTATAAACACTTTTCAACACCTCATATAAATATTATAGCAGATAGATAAAAAAAAGAGCACCAATAGATGCTCTTAAATTTAAAATTTATTATGGATATAACCTGTTAAGTAATCTTGGAAAGGGAATTGTCTCCCTAACATGTTCAATTCCACATATCCAACCAATAGTTCTTTCCAATCCTAACCCAAAACCCGAGTGAGGAACAGAGCCATATTTTCGCAAATCAAGGTACCACTTATACGAATCCTTTGAGAGATTGTGTTCATTAAATCTTTTCTCCATTAAATCAGGATCATCTATTCTTTGGCTTCCACCAATTATTTCCCCATATCCTTCTGGAGCTATTAAATCAGCACAAAGTACTACTTCAGGTTTTTCAGGGTCTGGTTTCATATAAAATGCTTTTAGTTCAGTTGGAAAGTGGGTAATGAACACCGGCCGCTCAAATTTTTCTGCAATAGCAGTTTCTTGTGGTGCTCCAAAATCCTCACCCCATTTTATTTCAAAACCTTCACTTTGTAAGAAAGTAATTGCATCGTCATAAGTAATTCGTGGAAAAGGACCAACTATTTTTTCTAGTTTAGAAATATCCCTATTTAAAACTTCTAACTCTATTTTACAATTTCTTAAAACAGATTGTACTATATGTATTATGAATTCTTCTTGAATTGCAAGATTATCTTTAAATTCTACAAAAGCCATTTCAGGCTCTATCATCCAAAATTCTATCAGGTGACGTCTAGTTTTAGACTTTTCTGCCCTAAATGTAGGTCCAAAAGAATAAACGCGTCCCAAAGCAAATGCTGCTGCCTCCATATATAATTGACCACTTTGAGATAAATATGCATCTTCATCAAAATATTTAGTATGAAATAAACTAGTTGTTCCTTCGGCTGATGTTGGTGTTAAAATAGGAGGATCCACTAATGTAAAGCCGTTTGTATCAAAAAACTCTTGAATAGAGCGAATGACTTGTCCTCTTATTGATAGTATTGCCCTTTGTTTCGGTCCCCTTATCCATAAATGACGGTTATCCATTAAAAATTCTGTACCATGTTCCTTATTTGTAAGGGGATACTCTTCAGCTATTTGGATAATATCGATATCTTTAATTGATAATTCATATCCAATTTTTGATCGATTATCTTTTTGTACTAAACCTGTAACATAAAGTGAACTTTCTTGGGTTAAGTTTTTGCATTTATCCCATATTGCTTCAGATACCTCATCCTTAACAACAACCCCTTGAATAAATCCTGTACCATCTCGTAATTGCAAAAATATAATTTTCCCACTTGAACGTATTATATGTAGCCATACACCAAATTTAATTTCTTTTCCTTCGAAATTAGATATGTTTTTAATTGCTACCCACATTTTTTTCCCTCCAACTATTTTAAAAAAATATTCTTAGTTCGTTCTAATAAATTCCTTTATTCGTTTGATGCCTTCATCAAGTTGCTCTAACGAGGTTGCATATGATAAGCGAATAAAATTAGGTGATCCAAAGCCTGAACCTGGAACAACGGCAACCTTCGCTTTTTCTAAGAGATCCTCTGACCATTGATCAGCATCCGAGTATTTTCCCCTTAAAATATCCGATATATCAATAAAAACATAAAAAGCACCAGAAGGAATTATAGGTTTAAATCCGCCTATATCCTTTATTTGTTCAAGAACAAAATTTCTTCTATTTTCAAATTCATTTTTCATCCTAATTAGTTCATCTTGTGGACCATTCATCGCTTCTATAGCACCATATTGAGCAAATGAAACTGGATTCGAAGTACTGTGACTAGAAATATCTGCCATTGTTTTAATAATTTTAGCGTTACCAGCAGCGTAACCAATTCTCCAACCAGTCATCGAATACGGCTTAGATACTCCGTTAATAACTGTAGTCCTTTCGAAAGCATCTTCACTAACACTCGCAATACTAAAATGCGCATGATTTCCGTAGATTAATTTTTCATAAATCTCATCAGAAACAATTAATATTTGGTGTTTCTCACATACTCTAGCAATTTCTAATAATTCATTATGAGTATAGATTGTTCCAGTAGGATTATTAGGAGAATTTATGATAAATACCTTTGTCTTTTTGCTAATTGCATTTTCAAGTTGTTCAGGTGTTATTTTGTAATTATTATCTGCCTTTCCTTCAACATAAACCGGCACTCCTTCTGCCAATTTAACCATTTCAGGGTAACTAACCCAATAGGGAACCGGGATGATAACCTCATCACCATTATTACAAACAGCTTGAAGGAAATTATATAAGGCGTGTTTGGCCCCATTTGTGATAATAATTTGATTTTGATTATAAATTAAACCATTATCCCTTTTAAACTTATCTATAACAGACTGTTTCAGTTCAGGGACACCTGCTGCTGCAGTATATTTTGTTTGTCCCTTTTTCATTGAATCATAAGCTGCTTGAATAATATTTTCAGGTGTATTAAAATCTGGTTCTCCTGCCCCTAAACCTATTATATCAATACCTTTACCAATTAATTCTTTAGCTTTAGCATTTATCGCTAATGTCGGTGAAGGATTTATCTCTAATGCGCGTCGAGCTAAATACAAAATGGCCCCTCCTTATTAATTATAAAAAATTCATTAAGTTGATTTTACTATTGTTAATGTCTCTCTTGCAATCATTAATTCTTCATTTGTTGGAATAACTAAAATTTCTATCTTGGAATTTAATGAACTTATTCTTCTAACATGATTAAAATTTAATTTATTTGCTTCTATATCAATTTCCGCACCAAAGTAATTTAGATTTTTTATAAGTTTCTCCCTTAACATTACTGAGTTTTCTCCTACCCCGGCAGTAAAGATAATTACGTCCACTCCATTCATTACTGCTATATAAGAACCAATATACTTACGTAGTCTATATTCATACATTTCAATAGCAAGTTTACAATTATCGTTGTTATCGATGTTTTCCTCAATATCTCTCATATCACTACTAAAACCGGAGATTCCAATTAATCCACTAGCTGTATTCAACATTTTAATAACTTCTTTTAAGCTTAAATTTTCTTTACTCATTACATAAGGAATAACTGCAGGGTCAATATCCCCACTTCTTGTACCCATCATTAATCCTTCAAGCGGGGTTAATCCCATGCTAGTATCAACAGATTTACCATTATTAATTGCTGTAATACTCACACCATTACCTATATGGCAAGAAATAATTTTTAAATCCTCTAACTTTCTATTTAGAAATTCAGCCGCTTTGATAGATACATACTTATGAGACGTCCCATGGGCACCATATTTTCTAATCTTATGTTTAGTGTACAGCATCTTAGGGATTGGGTACATAAAAACTTCTGCCGCCATTGTTTGATGAAAAGCTGTATCAAAAACAGCTACGTTTGGAGTACCAGGAAGAAGTCTTTCGATTGCTTCTATGCCTGAGAGGTGGGCTGGATTATGTAGAGGTGCTAACTCAATTGCATCATTAATTATTTTTTTCACATATTTAGTAACCAAGACGGTATTAGAGAAAAAATCACCACCGTGCACTATTCTATGACCAACAGCTACAATTTTAATATTGTCTAAAATAACTCCATATTCTTGATGGTATAAACAATTAAATATTTCCTTAACTACCGAATAATAATCATGATATTGAAACGTGAACTTAATCGTTTTATTTTCCGTACTATAAGTTAACTTTGCTTTTTTTGTACCAATTAACTCAATTTTACATGAAGCTAGCTCTGACTCGTCATTCATATTATATAATTTGCATTTAATTGAGGAGCTTCCGCAGTTAAGAACTAATATTATCATAATTTAACCTTTCCAGTTGTAGTTTAGAAAACTTAAATTTAAAATTCAGATTACAATAGATAAAAAAGTAAGCCAAGTGGGAATTGTTGGCTTACTTAATCTCACTTAAATTATTTATCATAACTCTAAACATCTGCCCACTTATAGACTCTTCCTTTTCAATATATCCCAATACACCCTCAATAACTAATTTGTTAGGTTCAATTAAACTCCTAGTTTTTAATAATAATTCAGATAAAATTAATTGACTTTCTTCTTCAATTTTCTTTTTAGAAATATTATTAGCATTTACTATTCCCAATGATGTTAAACCTGCTTCTAGCATATAATTAACCAGATTCAATGCCTGTTCAAAATCATTCTTTGAGCCAGTACTTCTACAACCATAAAAAACTTCTTCAGCAACCGAACCTCCAAGTGCTATCATAATTTGTTCTTCTATTAATTCCCTCGTGTGCAAATATATATCTTCTTCTGGATTATGACGTACATATCCTAATGCTTTTCCTCGAGGACGTAAAACTATTTGCGATACAGAACCTGGTTTTACCTTTTCAGCCACAAAGGCATGTCCCAGTTCATGTATGGCTACTCGTTTCTTCTCAGTTTTTGATGCTTCTTTATCAATCTGTTCCCCCATTAAAATTTTATCGATAGCTTTCGAAAAATGTTCATTAGTTATTATCTTTTCTTTTTTTCTAAAAGCATATATAGCTGCTTCGTTTGCAACGCTTTCTAGCTGTGCACCCGAAAAGCCATATGTTTCTTGGGCAATTTGATCGAAATCAACTTCTTTAGAATATGGCTTCTTAGCTGTATGAATTTCTAATATGCTTTTTCTTGCTGTTTTATCTGGTAGATCCACAGTAATATTTCTATCAAATCTCCCTGGTCGAATTAAAGCTGAATCAAGCATATCCTTTCTATTAGTTGCTGCCATAACAAAAATTTTGGGCTTAGCATCAGATTTTATACCATCCATTTCAGTAAGAAGTTGATTTAAAGTTTGATCATATTCACGCATGCTTTTATTGTCTCTTTTTCCGCCAATCACTTCAATTTCATCTATGAAAACAATTGCAGTATCCTTTTTATTCTTCCTAGCCAATGCCCTAGCATCATTGAACAATTGTCTAACCCTTTGAGCACCAACACCCACATACATTTCTACGAATTCGCTTCCTGACGTAGCAATAAAAACTGAGTCAGTATAATTTGCAGCAGCTTTTGCTAATAATGTCTTCCCTGTGCCTGGAGGTCCGTCTAATAGTATTCCTTTAATAGGTCTAATACCATACTGACTATATTCTTTATGATATTTCAAAAAATCTAATGACTCAGTTAATTCTTGTTTTACCCTTTGTAGTCCACCGATATCCTCAAAACTAATATTTTGATTAGAACTTGCTTTGTTATTTTTACCAATATCCGAATTTTTTGCTGTTAGCCCACCTTTTCTATTGATAAGTAAATAGTATACAACCCCGAGAATAAGCAGGCCAAAAAATATTGGAGCTAACTCTAATCCTAGAAAAATCATAAATATAGTTAAAGCAATTATAGCTCCTAAAAGAATATTTTTAACCAAAGGAGTTCACCTCCACGCCATTTCCAGATGTATTAATTACGATATATAAAGATGATTCGCCTTGCTGCAATTTTATATATATATTTTGATTGTCCATTGTACAGATGGCTTGGTCGAGGGAATAATCTTTTTTCAACTCTAAAACTGTTTCAGGAATAAGACTAAAATTTTTCAGTTCAATTGCTTCCGCTATGGAAAAATATGAATTACTCCAGGCTTCTAATATGTCATCGCTTGGATTACTATTAATATTAATTGTTAAATCTCTGTTGTTAAGATACGGTTGAAGTTTATTTAGTATGCTATTATAAGTAACTTGAAGTTTATCAATCTTTTCTAAAGTTAGATTAAGTTCAATTTCGTTTATATCTAACTTTATTTCATCAACAGTGACACCTGTAATATCATTTATACTGTTTGTAATTGGTTCTTTAATGTTATTCTCTTGATATAAATACCAACCGCCAAATAAAATTATCAAGGAAACAGACATAAAAATTAGAACCATAGACCATTTAATATCTTTTAACATATATTTATGCCCCTTCCTGTATAAAAAAGTATATATCTGAGTATATCATATTTTATGCATTTGATATCTTAGTAATTGATGGGATTAAAAAACTCGATTCACAACAAGGATATAATTTGTTGTAAATCGAGTTTATGTTTTTATCTTAACTTGCCTAACTTGTAGGTTTTAATAAGTTCGCCCGTTTCTATTTTATAGTATTGATATCCGAGTCTGCCTTCATCATCAGTGAACAATACTTCATAAATGGGTATCCCTTCAAAATTAAGACCCATTGTTATCCTTTTTACTATTAATTTTTGATCATATTCCAAAACCTTATTTATAATTTCATCCTTTGTAACCCAATCAAAAAGATAAGTAAAATGGACTTCCTCTTTATTTATCCATACTAACAAATCATTACCAGCAATACTTTTCCCTCGAATAAAATAATAATGTTTATCACCTGAAAAATAATCAATATCTTCGACCTTGTATAAAGCCGGTACTTTTTCATATGCTTCGCTTACCATTTGTTTTTCAATAGCTTGTTCCTTAGACCATACAGAATAAAAAAATAAAAACACCAAGAAAGTGACAAGTAAAATAATAATAGTACCAAATATAAGTAATTTTTTCATTTTATCCCCGTCTTTTGTTTATTTTATCTATTATGTTCTATATATGCTGAAAACCATGAGGTCGGAGTCTTGAGAGTCTTTGGCCAATCCAAACATTAAATCATCATGTTTTAATGTTTTGTTTAAAATATCTACAATTTTGTAGAGCTCAGGTGATTGTGTTATTTGTATTTTTGTAATCAATTCGATTCCCATTTTAACCATCCTTTTAATTTTCTCTAAACATTATACAATAAAAATTAAATAAAATAAAAAAACTTCATTTAGAAGTTTAAATTTGTAGTAAAAAAAATATTTGTTTTTAGTTTGCTATATCCACTTACTTAGGTAACGGAAAAATCTGTTTGTTTGTCTTGAGAATTTGAGGAGATAATAATAATAATACCTTAAGGAGGTGATTTAACTGAACTGCATCTCCAAAGGTCTTAAATCACCAATAAATATTTACCCGACTAAAAAAATCAATAAACACGAAATTTCTTTTTGGTTTACAATTAATCAGGATCTTTTTATTTCAGAATCGGAAACCGAAATGCTCCCAGAATTTCGAATGAAAGAAAACTTATTTTCCGATTAAATATTAATTAATTATTATTAATAAACACTTTTACTTCTATACCCCAAAATTCTTTAATTTGCCTGCAAAAAGAAGATGCAGGCTTCTTTATTTCCAATTTTTAGTTACCTTTTTAACTTCAGAATATATTTTTTCTTCATCTAAGGTTAGTATTTCTTTATTTTTAATAACTTGAACTCCATTAATAAATACATCATTTATATCATGCCCAGAAGCTGAATAGACTATTTGTGAAACCGGATTAAACATTGGATAAAAATGAGCTTGGTTAGTATCTATAATTACAAAGTCCGCTTTTTTACCAATTTCCAAAGAACCTGTTAAATGCTCAAGAAACAATGATTTTGCTCCATATATCGTACCCATTTTCAATGATGTCTCCGCAGGAATCAATTTAGGATTCTTATTATATCCTTTATGTATTAATGCTGCTAATCTCATTTCTTCAATAATATCTAAATTGTTATTACTTGCAGCACCATCCGTTCCCAATGATACACAAATTCCTAGTTCCAACATCTCATTAATGCATGCAATTCCACTCCCTAGCTTAAGATTACTTCCTAGATTATGTGATACATTAACATTGTTATTTTTTAAAATATTTAGATCATCTGTATCTGTAATAACTGCATGAGCAACTAAAGTTGGATTATCAAACACTCCAAGACTTTCAAGATGTTTGATTGGACTATATCCATAATCCTCAAAACTTTTCTTTACTTCAAAATCGTTTTCTGCAATATGCATTTGAATGGGAACACCCAAATCCTTAGCGATATTAACTATCTCTTTAATATAATTAGAGGAACAAGTATAAATTGAGTGCGGTGCCATCATTGTCGTTATTCTTCCATCCGCTTTATTATTCCAATTTTTTGTAAATATTGCAGCTTCTTTTAACTTCTGCCTTTTTTCTTCCTCATTCCCATTTTCGATAATACTACGAGATAATGTGGCTCTAATTCCAGCCTTTAAAACGTTCTCGGCAACAGCATCCATATATATATACATATCGGAAAAGGTAGTAATACCATTCTTTAGCATTTCAATTATTGCTAATTGTGATCCCCACGCAATCTCTTCTTCCTTAAATTTACTTTCAATAGGCCATATTTTCTTTTCTAGCCATTCTTGCAAAGATAAGTCATCAGCATACCCCCTTAATAGGGTCATAGGAGAGTGACCATGCGTATTAATTAGCCCAGGTATTATTATATTACCCTTGGCATCGATTACATTATCAATATTTGAATCTACTTCAACTTTATTACCTACATAAGTAATAATATCATCTTCAAAAATCATGCAACCGTCTTTAAAAATTTCTTGCTTGGAATTTACTGTTATAATTAAGGCATTAATCACTATTGAACGCATTTTGACTCAAAGTCTCCTTATAACATATTAATGAAACATTAGATAAAATAATTACGTATATAGATTGTTTATGTTAATTTTTTGGTACAATAATTATAATTATATCATATAGAGAAAGGAGTATCATAATATGACTTTAAAAATCGAGAGTGTAACAAGAACTTTTGGTAAAACCATTGCTATTAATAACCTAAGTTTGGATATTCCCCAAAATCAAATTTATGGTTTTTTAGGAGCAAATGGTGCTGGAAAAACAACTATGTTTCGACTGATACTTGGTTTACTTTCTCCTAATCTAGGTAAAATTAGTTGGGATGGACATCCGATTGATTATTCTTTTAGCAATCAAGTTGGTTACCTACCTGAGGAGAGAGGTTTATATCCTAAATTAACAGTGAAGGAACAACTTCTTTATTTTGGACAGTTGCGCGGAATGAACAAACAAGCAATTAATGAAAAACTCGAATATTGGCTCGATCAATTTCATATCTCCGAATATCTAAACAGAAAACTAGAAGAACTTTCTAAAGGAAATCAGCAAAAAATTCAGTTTATTACTTCAATAATAAATTCACCAAAATTGTTATTATTAGATGAACCTTTTAGTGGTTTAGATCCCGTTAATGTTGAATTGCTTAAAGATGCTGTTGTCTCAATAGCTAAGCAAGGTACAACTATTGTTTTTTCAAGCCACCGCATGGAGCATGTTGAAGAATTATGTGAGAATTTATGTATTTTACATCATGGAAACCCAATACTTCAAGGAAATTTACAAGAAATAAAAAGCACTTATAGAAAGAAAAATATTATTATTCATACCGATTTGGAATTAGATTACCTAAACAATTTAAACGAAGTTTCTAAGATTAAAAAAATAAATCAAGGCTATATAATACAAGTAACTGACTCTAGGATTTTGCAAGACATACTTAAGGATATTATTTCAAAAGGCACTATTACTAAGTTTTCGCTAGAAGAGCCATCTTTAAATGATATTTTTATTGAGAAGGTTGGTGCTTCATATGAATAAATTCTTTATTGTATTTAAACATTCCTTTTTGACAAATTTCAAAAAGAAATCATTTCTTATATCCACTATGATCACTTTATTATTAGTTTTAATCGTATTTAACCTTCCTACAATATTAAATAACTTAGATGAAAATAATATTAAACAGATCGGCGTAATTGATCAGTCGGGAAAAACTTTTGAGCCGCTTAATCAATTAATGGTTATATATGATGATCTTGAACTTGTAGAATTAAATAATGAGAATCTGGCCTTACAACAATATGAAAATGGAACTATTTATGGTTATTTAATAATTAACTCTAAAAATAATTTATTAGATGTAACTTACAAAGCAACAAACATAACTAATACAACCTTAATAAGTAAAATTGAACAGGGTCTAAACCAGGTACAGTTTCAATCAGTTGCAACTACATTAGGTCTATCACAAGATAGTATTAACCAATTATTTCAACCTGTTACTCTAAAAAAGGTGCCCCTTGAAGATAATGCAAAAAGTGAAGAAGAAATAATTCAATCATATTTCTTAGTATATATAATACTTTTCGCAATTTATTTTGGTGTAATCATGTATGGGAATATGGTAGCGATGGAGGTAGCCAAAGAGAAAACATCTAGAATTATGGAGATACTTGTATCGAGTGTAAACCCAATTGCACAAATGTTTGGTAAAATACTTGGAATATCTTTACTAGGGCTAATTCAGATTATATTAATATTGTCTGTCGGTTTTCTCTCAATGAAATTGGGGCCAGGCTCTTTTGAGGTTGCAGGCATCTCCCTTGACTTTTCACAGATACCTAGCAATATAATAATTTATGGAGTGATCTTTTATATATTAGGATATTTATTTTATGCAGCTATTGCGGCTATGTTAGGTTCACTAGTTAGTCGGATAGAAGATATGCAACAATTAATAGGTCCTCTTAATTTGGTCTTGGTAATTGCCTTTATGATTGCTATGTACGGTCTATCTAATCCTGATACAACTTTTATTGTAATAACATCCTTCATTCCAATTTTTACGCCAATGATAATGTTTCTGCGAATAGGAATGTCTAACCCAGGTACTTTAGAAATCATTATAGCTATTGGCTTATTAATCGCAAGCATCGTATTAATTAGCATTTTTGCTGCAAAAGTTTTTAGAGGTGGGGTTTTGATGTACGGCAAAAGTACTTCATTTAAAAATATTAAACAAGCATTAACCATTCATAAGAATTAGTCAGTAATAATCCCCCATCAGAAAAACAAGTTAAATTAGTCGAAAGTATTCCGACGAATCACAGACTTAGAAAATGCTCTAGTTCGGGATACAGTCTAATTTAATAAAACCATCGTTCGACATCTTTTAAAATATTCGAAAACGATTGATATTTAATATTAACCTCTGGTAAGGAATTAATAAATATTTTTCCATATCTCGATTCTACAATTCTTTTATCAAAAACTATAACAATACCCCGATCTTTTCGAGTTCTTATTAATCTGCCAAATCCTTGCTTAAAACGTATAACAGCTTGTGGTACCGATAGATCCATAAACGAGTTTAATTGCTGTGCTTTTAATTTTTCCTCCTTTGCCTCCTGGACTGGATTGTTAGGTGGGGTAAAAGGTAATCGAACAATTACTAATGCACTCAAATTATCTCCGGGAATATCAACGCCTTCCCAAAAACTATTAGTTCCTAATAATATTGTTTTATTATTTGATACAAAGGTTTTTGTTAATTTTGATCTACTGCTACTATCAATACCGTGACCTAATACTTTAATTTGATATGGTTCTAATAATTCTCTCAAAACTAGATAAGTCTTTTGTAGCATTAGATGTGATGTAAAAAGTATAAGGGTTCTTCCTTCAAGTATAATAGATAAATCGGCAATATTTTTGGCAATATGATTAATATATTGGTCTTCAGATACATCTTGAATATATGGTGCATCGCTTGGAATACAAACTAATGATTGCTCTTTATAATCAAAAGGAGTTGGCAACAACAAACTTCTTAATTCATCAGCGTTAGAATCGAAACCGAATTCTTTACTTGAATAAGCAAAAGATCCATTAACACTTAAAGTTGCTGATGTCATTATTACACTATCTACTTTATCTATAAGGGAATCTTTAATATAAGGTCCAACTTCAATAGGCACTGCAAATAAATAAGAAATAGACTTTTTACCTTTTAAAATTGTTTCTACCCAGTACACCATATTCGAATCGCTTAAATTATTCCATTTAGAAAAAGAAGAAGTTATTCCTTTTAAATCTTTCAAGTAACCACTAAAATCTCCATATAAAATTTCATCTATTTCAACTTTACGCATTTGTTGACTAATCTCTTCCATTTCGTTTACCCATTCTACTAACTTGATATAAAGATTGTCAGCAACTACCATTATCTTTTTCCATTCATTTGATTGGATAATTCTATTTACAATTCTTAATGTCTTTCTATTTATCTCCTGACTTTTCACAGTAGAATTAACATAATCACTTATTATATCGAAATAGCCTTGTATTTCATCGTTAATCTGTGAAATTAAAGGAATTATTTTACTTTTAATATTATTTGCTATTGTTATTTGATTAGGATTTTGAGAACTAAATAATTCATTTGCAAGGTTTACTAAATAACCATTTTTTGCATCCTTATAATATCTGGTGAGAAAATAATTGAATTGATATTGATTTAACTCAATTCCAAGATGTTTTGATGCAACCTCATTAAATTGATGAGCTTCATCTATTATTAAACGATTATATGTTGGTAAAATACGATGTTCCGTCTTAAGATTAGTTAACAATAAAGAATGATTAGTAATAATAATATCAGCTACTTGTGCCTTCTGTTTTGCTCGATGATAGTAACAGAATTTAAACCAAGGACAAGTTCGATTTAAACATGAATCAGCATCACTTTTTACTTCACTCCATAAATTTTTCCCCGAAAAAGATAAATTAATTTCCTCAAAATCACCATTTTGGGTTAATGTAAGCCAAGTTAATATTTGTGTCATATCTATTAGATTTTCACTACTAAAATCAATATTATTTTGCTGTGACAAGAGCAATTCGAATTTCCTTAAACATAGATAATTATTTCTACCCTTTAAAATTGATACAAAAAAATCGAACGGTAATATCTCTTTTAAGACCGGAATATCCTTATGAAATAACTGTTCTTGCAAATTTATAGTGTGTGTCGCTATTACAACTCTTTCGTCATTTGTCTTTGACCAATAAATTGAAGGAATTAAATATGCTAACGTTTTTCCAGTTCCAGTTCCAGCTTCACACAGAAGGTGAGTATTATCATGAAAAGCATTCCATATTTCCAATGACATATCCTTCTGTTCATGTCTTAGTTCAAAATCAGGAAATTTATCAATTAGTAGACCATTTTCAGTAAAAATAGTTCTAAATTGGGTTAGGTCAACTTCATTCCCCTTATTATTTTCCTCTTCAATCTCTCTTCTTAAAGCAATTTGATTATTAATAATAAAATTACTCTCATCAAATTCATTATAATGAGTAAGTCTATAATTGATAAAATCCTCCAAAATAAAACATATGTCTTGATTATTTCTTTTAAATATTTCATATATTTTTTGTAGATATACTAAAGGCATATCTTTTAAAATTTCTAATAACTTTAATAGTAGGATAGCAGTTGCTTTCGAATCTTCATCCGCACGGTGAGGATTATCTAGAACAATCTCTAGTTCATCTGCTATATACTCAAGTTTATAACTTTGTGACATAGGCAACAGTATTCTTGATAATTGAAGAGTATCAACTACAAACCCAGAGAACGGCATATAGCCTGACTCTATTAGAGCATTATTTATAAATTCATAATCGAAGGGAGCATTATGAGCTACAAATATCGAATTATCTAATAAAGGTAATAATTGCAACATAACTTCATTAATATTTGGAGCGGATTCTAACATTTGATTATTAATTCCTGTTAACTCTTGGATAAAGTCAGGTATTATCTGATCTGTATTTACTAATGAAGTATAACTATCAGTAATCTGAGAATTCTCAACTAGAACTGCTCCAACCTGAATAATTTTATCCTTATCTGGTTTATTTCCAGTTGTCTCAATATCTATAACAACGTATCTGTTCAAAGTATTCACCTCAATCTACATAAAAAAACAATCGTATTTATCTTACGTTACTCTATTCCCCTAATCAAGTAGTTAATTAAATTATATATTTACATTATTTAATAATCTGTATAAATTTAACTATATAAGATTTATTCATTTCTTTTTTTGAGGAGAATATAGATGGATAAAGTTGCTATTATTATGGATATATTCCCATATGTGAATATGTTGCTAGCTATTGTTATAATATTTATTGAAAAAAGGAATGTAAGTACTACTTTGACATGGTTAATGGTTTTATTTTTTATCCCAATCTTAGGCTTTATTCTTTATTTTGTTTTTGGTCAAAACCTCCATAAACAAAAAATATTTACGTTTAAAAAAGAAGAAGATAATGTTCTGAAGAAATATATGTTGAGAAATAAAGAACTTGTAGAGAGTAGTAAAACATATTTATCAGAGGAAATGGAAGACTTTAAAAAAATGATAAATATGTTTATCAATCATAATCAAGCCGCTTTTAGCGAAAACAATATTGTAGAAATATACACAAATGGTGATGATAAGTTCAAAGCATTACTAGAAGCTATAGACAATTCTAAAAAACAAATCCATATTGATTACTACGCTATCAAAAGTGATGGGATTGGCACACAATTTCGTGACGCTTTAGTTAAAAAAGCCAAAGAAGGAGTAGAAGTTAAACTTTTATATGATCAATTGGGTTCACGAATGCTTAGAAAAAGCTTTTTCAAACCCCTTGTGGAAGCTGGTGGTAAATACGCAGTTTTCTTTCCTTCAATCTTAAAAGTTATAAATTTTCGCTTAAATTATCGTAATCATCGCAAAATAGCAATTATTGATAATAATATTGGATTTATTGGTGGCTTTAATATAGGGGACGAATATCTAGGGAAAAATAAAAAGTTTGGTTTTTGGAGAGATACACACATAAAAATTGAAGGCGGAGCCGTTTCTTCTTTACAATTAAGATTTTTATTAGACTGGCGGTATGCAACTAAAGAAATAATTGATCTGAATCTAAATCAATTTAACCTCCCAGAATACTTTGGAAACATCGGGATGCAGATAGTATCAAGTGGACCTGATTCAGAATGGGAATATATTAAATACGGATTCCTTAGTATGATTGAAAATGCAAAAGAGAATATTTATATCCAAACCCCATATCTGATTCTAGATGACAGCATAAGGGAATCATTGAAAATAGCTGCTATATCAGGAGTTAATATCAAAATAATGATTCCAAACAAACCTGACCATCCATTCGTTTATTGGGCAACCTATTACAATGCAGGTGATTTACTTAGAGCTGGAGTAAAAGTCTATACATATGAAAAGGGCTTTTTACATTCAAAAACGATTGTCGTAGATAAAAAAGTAACATCCGTTGGAACCTCTAATATGGATATTAGATCCTTCAAATTAGATTTTGAAGTTAATGCATTTATCTATAACAAAAAAACAGCCGCCAAACTTGCTGTTTTATTTGAAGAGGATCTTAATGATTGTATAGAATTAACAACAGAAAAGTATAATAATCGAGGTATTATTATAAAGTTAAAAGAATCAATCTCTAGATTACTTTCCCCAATATTATAATTAAATCCTTACTCCCATTACTTATTTTATTAAAACAATTCCAGAGATTAGTGTTTCTTTATCAATTGTTCCTTTATATACTCCAGCAATATTCCCTTCTGCCGAGATGAGAATTGTGGTTGGAATATACATTAGCTCGTAAGTATTGGCTGCTTCTTGTTCGTTATCAAAATATATAGGAAGATTAAACCCTTCATCTTCAACATACTTTTGCCCCTTCTCCTGTGTTTCCCTCTGTCCATCAACTACATCTACCATCAAAAATACAACTTCATCTTTAAATTCTGCATATGCCTCATTAAAATGTGGCATTTCATTTTTGCACGGTGAACACCAGGATGCCCAAAAATTAAGTACAATAGGTGTTCCGAAAAAATCGGACAACCTTACCTCATTTCCCTGTGCATCATAGACAGTAAAATCAGGAGCCAAAGATATAACTTCCCCCTGAATGGAGTTATTATCGTCAAATTGTAAATCATTATTTGGTATGTAATTATCCGATAAAGAGGAATAGGCAAAATATGCAATTCCAAGAAAAGCTATAAAAATAAATATCCCTAAAATAGTCTTAACTCTTGCGTTCATATTAACCTCCTAGAATGATAGTATTGAAATAAAATATCCCATAAGTCCAGTTACCATTAAAATACCAACTATCACAAGCAATCCACCCGAAATTAAATTAATTACCCGGTAGTTTTTCTTAATAAAATCAAAGGTTGATTTCAAACGATCAATTAAAACAGCACTTATTATAAAAGGAACACCAAGCCCCATTGAAAAACTTAGAAGCATCAAGATTCCCATTAAGCTTTCACCACTGGAAGCAGCAATCATTAATGCTGAGCCCAAAAACGCTCCTACGCAGGGAGTCCATGCAATAGAAAATACTATTCCGAACAATACCGATGATAAAAAGCCCATATTAGTTGTTCTAGTTCTTAATTGACGGGTAGTATTAATAAAAGGAACTCTTATAAGTTCCATAAAATTCAGACCAAATAAGATTACAATAATGCCTGTTACAACATTTACAATAGTGGTGTACTCCCTTAGAAAACTTCCAATCGTTCCAGCAAATGCTCCAAGCATTACAAACACAATAGTAAATCCTAAAACAAAGCCAGTTGCGTTGATAAGAACCATCCTCTTATTACTTCCTAAATTTTGGCCCGCTAAATACGAAATATAAATGGGAAGCATTGGTAGCAAGCATGGAGATATAAAGGTGATAATTCCTTCCAAAAATAATATCAAATAATCCAAGTAATCACCCTCTCTTGTATTTGTGAAACCAATTATATCGCTTTACAACAAAATCCTCAAATCCTAAGTCTAGTACTAATAATTAGTTGGCATTTTAACCTGTATATTAGTTTAAATTATGCTAGTATAGAATGGAAAGGGTGAATTTTAGGTGCTAAAAATGATGAAGAAATTCAATTTATTATTTTATTTTATAATAACATTAATTATTATGGAAATCTTATTAAGATTAGCTACAACTAAAGATTTTCTATTACAAGATCTTTTTATTTCCTTATCGTTTTCAGTTGTATTAGCAATTATCTATTTTATAATATGTACTTCTTTTCAAAATAAAGTTAACTACTTTTTATCTTCTTTTCTTCTAACATTAACAGGCTTTATCTTCTTTTCTCAACTGATTTATTACCAAATTTTTAAAACCTTTTATAGCTTCTATTCAGTTGGAAATGCTTCACAGATTTTTGAATTCCGAACATTTATTTGGACTGTAATTTCCCAGAAGTATATATGGATATTGTTATTTTTCTTGCCAACTCTATTAATCTTAGCTTTTGGAAAAAAGGTATTATCATTTAACAAAACTACTAGAAAATACAAAATCCTACTAGTTTCTTCTATTGTTGTACTCTATCTTATAGGTTTAGCAACTATTTATAGTGGCGATAGAGGACAGAATTCAGCATATGACTTGTACTTCCAGAATAGAAACCCTGTTCTTTCTTTTGATAAACTTGGTATGGTTACCACCATGAGGGTAGATTTGCAAAGATTAATTTTTAAATGGTCACCTACTTTAGTTACCCCTGATATCCCAACATTTATTCCCTCCGAAGTCGATGAAATTGATACTGATGTAGAATATAATATTATGGAAATAGATTTTAATGAACTTATTTCAATGGAAGATAACGAAACTGTTAAGGAAATGCATAACTATTTTGCGAATGTGGAACCTACATCAAAAAACGAATACACTGGAAAATATAAAGGGTATAACTTAATTCATATTGTCGCAGAAAGCTTTTCACCTTATGCGATTCGTGAAGATATAACCCCTACCCTTTATAAAATGGCTAATGAAGGTTATAATTTTACCAACTTTTATGTTCCTTCTTGGGATGTAAGTACTTCTGATGGTGAATATGTTACGCTAGTAGGTTTGCTACCGAAGAAAGGTGTTTGGAGTTTTACAGAATCGGCTAAAATTGAACTACCTTTTGTTATGGGAAATCAGCTTAAGGAACTAAATTACAAGACAGTCGCTTATCATAATCATACATATACTTACTACAATAGGAATTTATCACACCCAAACTTGGGCTATGATTTTATTGGTGTCGGTAATGGTCTTAAAGTAACAGATGTCTGGCCTGCATCTGACCTTGAAATGATAGAAATGACGGTCCCAGAATACATTGAAAATATTCCATTTCATACCTATTACCTAACAGTAAGTGGTCATATGCACTACTCCTTTGATGGGAACAACATGGCTCGAAAAAATAAAATATATGTTGAAGATTTACCATATTCAGAACAAGCCCAAGCTTACTTAGGTACTCAAATCGAACTTGATAAAGCTCTGGAGCATTTGCTAGAACAGCTGGAGAACGCGGGAATTGCTGAGAGAACCCTAATAGCTCTAAGTGCAGACCATTATCCTTATGGACTTGATGATGAAACAATAGAGGAGTTTATTGGTCATAAAGCGGAAGAAAATTTTGAACTATATGAGAGTCGCTTTATCCTTTATACAAAGGGTATGGAGTCTGTAACTATAGACAAACCAAGTTCAAGTCTGGATATTATACCTACACTTTCTAATCTACTTGGACTCGAATACGATTCAAGATTTCTTATGGGTAGGGATATATTTTCTGATTCAGAACCACTGGTAATATTTAACAATAAAAGTTTTATAACTGAAAAAGGCAAATATAATTCGCTAACCAAAGAGTTCATCCTAGATGATGGGGCAGATATCACCGAAGAATATATTGATAAAATTTCATCGATAGTCGAGAGTAAATTTTACTATTCTGCTAAGATACTAGATTTTGACTATTACAATAAAATTGAATGAGCTCATAATATTTATAGGGAATAAAAGGACAATTACATATTTGATTAATGTATTGTCCTTTTCAAAATTATAATACTTGTATGTTATATCTGCATGTTGAAGAAGATAACGTATTTATTTAAACAATAATGAAAAATTTGGAGGTATCTCCGTTTCAAAACGCATCAATTCATTTGTGACAGGATGATGAAATGACAAAACTCTTGCATGTAAAGCCAACCGTCCTATAGGATTAACCTTAGAACCATATTTCTTATCCCCAATTATGCTATGTCCTATATCTTGCAAATGAACTCGTATTTGGTTTTTTCTCCCAGTTTCCAGATGTATTTCTAGCAAGGAGTAATTAACTGTATCTTTCAGAACTTTATAATGGGTAATAGCTTCTAGTCCATCCCCTGGCTTAGAACTGCTATATATAAGTTTGGTTTTTGTTTCTAATAACCACGATTTTATCGTGTCTTCTTTTTTACGAACCTGTCCTTCAACAACTGCTACGTAGGCTCGCTCTACCATAATATCTTTCCATCCATTTTGAAATAAGTTTTTTATCTCTTCATTCTTAGCAAACAATATCACACCCGAAGTATCTCGATCTAGGCGGTGTACAATAAATATCCTATTCTCTGTATTTGTTTTACGGACATAATTCATTAATTGGTGATAGGCTGTATTTTCTTTTTCGAGATCAGTAGCTATTGTTAGAAGTCCAGCAGGCTTATCAATGACTATATAATCATCATCTTCGTATATTATCTTAGGCACATCCTCAACCTCTTTATCACCTATTGGCGACCAATCAACAAGAACCTCCTGTCCCACCAGTAGCAAATGATTGTATTGTTTTACAACTTTACCGTTCACCAATACTTGCCCACGGGCTAATAAGGATTTAATATTATTACGTGATTTATCAGGCATTCTTTCTATTAGAAAAATCATCAATTCCGCTGGTTCCGAAACCTGCAGTCGTCTATTTTTTTTACTGCCTTTTAGTTCTCGCTTATCTCCATAGCTATCTTTTTTCATAGTGCCTCCTAGGTGTTATATCCCACTTGTCAGTGTCATCTAACTGATTAAACTCCCAAAATATTATTATATTGTCCATTGATTATGAATAATACCTACTAATAGCCATGTCCCTTCATATTCTTCAAATACTAATCTCAAACTTCTCCAGTCCATACCTTCATATTCTGGGTTAAATCCTGAAAAATAGTATTCGACAACTATGGGGTTCTTATATACGTCAAATTGATTTTCGAGCATATTCCCAAAGCTCAAAATCACATTATATCCGACTTCTTCTGCATTTACAAAATCTTCAGAGTAGATAAATTTTTCATAATATTCATTGGGTGTCAATTTAATTTCGTCGCCAATTCCATCATAGTATCCCCATAAATATTTCTCTTGCTCTTCAAAGAAATCTCTTATTCCTTCTCTATTAAATACAATATCCTCTTCCAACGAAACATAGGTATAAGGAGTAAACCTTACCCCTTTATTCGGGTGCACAAAATCGGAAATTGTGTCCGCATCCTTTTCCTTAATAGCATTAATTATTTTATTAGAGGTTTCATTAATAACCGCTTCAGCAATTTCCGGTTTAATTAGTCCATCCTCTGTATACTCATATTCTATAATGTTCGTATTTCTACCCGTCGATTGATCTGTACCGCATGCAGCAACTATTAACATAAACACCACTATCACACTTATAAGAATTATTTTTTTATTCATTGCAATGTTTCCCTCCTTTAATGATTCTTTATTCCTCCACTTGTTCAAAACCGTCTTTCTCTATAAGACAAAAAGGACAAACCCAAGAATCTGGAATTCCCTCAAATAGTGTTCCATGTGCGATTCCATTATCAGGATCACCTTGTTTAGTGTCATATATATACCCACAGCCTAAACATACATACTTCTTCATTTACTCACCTCATTAGATTTAAATATTGTTTTCATCAAATTCAAAATGCCTTCATAAATTATTTTACTCTATAGTTAATTATACTCAGTTTTTAGCAATTTTAATATATATGTAAATGTCACAGTAAACGGATTATTCTATATATTAATAGTAATACGTTTTTAAGGAGGCATTATATGATTATTCATGTAGTAAAGCCAAACGAAGCATTATGGAAAATAGCAAATTACTATCGTGTTTCGGCTACAGCAATAGCAGCTATAAATGAACTGCCTAATCCCAATGAGTTGGTAATTGGTCAGGCATTGGTAATCCCAACAGAGGATAGTTTTTACACTGTGAAATCTGGTGATACATTATGGGCTATTGCCCAGAGATATAATACTACGGTTCAAATAATTATCCAGAACAATAATATCGTTAATCCTGCCTACATATTCCCGGGCATGATATTATATATTCCTGCCACGCGTCATCGTGTCCAATCTGGAGAAACTTTATGGGCTATCGCTCAACGATATGGAGTCACATTACAGAATTTATTAAGAGTAAATAATATTGTTAATGCTAATCTCATATATCCAGGAACTGTATTGGTTATTCCACGAAAATTAAGACCTATAATAGATGTAAATGGATACATTTATTTTCTTGGTGAAGCTGCTGTTCCTATTATTGAAAAAGATGGTGAACACCTGACGTATTTTAGTCCCTTCGCTTATTTAATTAAAGAAGACGGAAATCTGCAACCAATCTATGATATTCCCCTAATCCAAGCTGCCATAACAGAACAAGTTATACCAATGATGTCCATTACGAACTTCACCTCAACCGCAAAGGGGGAAAATCTCGCTCACATGGTGCTTTCCAACCCACAAATAGTAGATCAGTTACTTATCAATATCATTAGTATCATGAAAGAAAAAGGATATCAGGGATTGAATGTTGACTTTGAAAATGTACTCCCTGCTGATAGAGAGCTTTACAATAGTTTCCTTCAACGTACAGTCGATTACTTGCATCCTGAAGGCTTTTTCGTATCAACAGCAGTAGCTCCGAAAACAAGTGGGACACAGACAGGTTTACTGTACGAAGCCCATGATTATGAAGCACATGGTAGAATTGTTGATTTTGTTGTACTCATGACATATGAATGGGGCTGGAGAAAGGGTCCCCCTCAAGCCATTTCACCATTGAATCAAATCAAACGTGTTCTTGATTACGCCATCACAGTAATTCCAAGGGATAAGATTTTCTTTGGTTTTCAGATTTATGCAAGGGATTGGCTTCTCCCACATATTCAGGGACAGGAGGCAGAGACTTTCAGCTCTCAAGAAGCCGTAGAAAGGGCTGTAAGATATGGTGCCATTATTCAGTATGATGAATTATCACAATCGCCATTCTTTCGGTATACAGATAATCAGGGGAGAATGCATGAAGTATGGTTTGAAGATGCACGCAGTGCCCAAGCAAAATTTGATACAGTTAAAAGCTATAATCTAAAAGGAATCAGTTATTGGGCATTAGGATATCCTTTCCCCCAAAACTGGGCTTTGCTTGAAGATAACTTCACTGTTAGGAAATAATTCTGAATCTAAATCAAAAGCCAAGGTTACAAATACAATTAGTAACCTTGGCTTTTCGCACTACTCAGTTGATAGTTTCTTCAAATTATCAATAAAATCCTTATAATTTAAATCGTACAATTTGTAATCTTCGCTAGCTCTAATAACTATTTCAATAATATTAGTATAATTTCTAAGCTCTTCTGATGGAATCCCAATATTCCTTATTTCATCAGAGGACATTTGCATTAGTTCATTGACAGTATATAAGTTTTGGATTTCTAATTTCAATCAATATAGTTCTTGCTGCAGATTCAGAAATAAATTCGTCCAAAATTATTCCTTTTTGTCCATTTTGTAGTTCCATTAGTCAAAAGATATTTTACATAAAAACTGTGAATAAAAATTGACAACAAAAAACCCTTTATCATGGATGATTACTATATGCAAGGATTTTATGGCTATGCTTTTTGCATCTATATAAGATACCATCATTACTGACAAGAAAAATATAATAATAGACATTACTATAAAACCTATCTTTTTCTTATTGCTCAAATTTATAATCAGGTTAACCATAAACCACCTCAATCCAGTAAAATATAACAAATAATACTTACTAATCATACGTAAATATCCAATATCATTTTGGTATCTTGGCGGCTTACAAAATTAACTCCTCTCTAAATCTTTTATATTATCTATATAACCAAGCTGTCTCAATCTTACATACATTGCTTTGACTGATACTGAAAACTTGCAAGATAACAGCTTGACTTGCTCAGATAAATATTCTGTATCCAAAATATTAAAGCTATTTTCTTGACAATAATACTTTAAAGGTAGATACGGCATTAATATTGCACCTGCCAAATAATTAGCCTGCCTTTCACAGGAGGCTTCTATTTGATCAATTAGCTCAACATTAATATTTCTTTCTTTACAAGTCAAATATGGCAGCAATTTCTTTTCTTTTGCAAGTTTCTTAACAATTTTACTATGTAATACCCAGTGAGCATATTCATGAGCCAAAGTAAAACGATAACGATTTTTCAATGTCTGATCCAATAGCAACTCATCAATATATATTGTTTTCCCATTACAAAATACAGTGCGATTTTTTTGATTTTCTTCGTCCCATAAATCAACATCACTGCTACCAAAGACCAACATCCCATGAATACTCTTATCTTTTGTTATGGTCCCTGTTTTAATAATAAGTCCTTTACTTGCTATTATTCCATCAATAGGTACTGGCTTCATAGAAGAACCAAGAGATGTATCAAAATCATTTAATATTTTTCTGGCATAACTAATATCTATGATAGTTTTATCTATAAACGGAACAGCTATTCTCTCAGATAACATTCATTCACCGCCATTACTGCCAGTCTGTTGGTAGGTTTAAACTATGTTTAATTTCATTGAATATTACATCAAATTTACCATTAAACATTTCGTCATTTTCTTTGCGCGTACCAATCTTCTTTTCATATACCCTATTTGAAAATATACTATCTGCAGAAAACCCTGTACGATTTTCTGCATTTGCAATAAATATCTTTTTAAACTTACTCAACTGCTTTTGCTGTATGGAATCAAAATTATAAGTTTTTATATAGCTATCATAGCCATAAGATATTCTATCTCTTAAAGTAGGTATTTTTTTAACTCCAAAAGCCTGAAGTAAAAAGTCCCAAACAGAACCTTGTGGAAAATCATATATCTTTTGAAGTTGTGTTTCATCAAGATAAATATCAGGTTTTTTTACCCACTCATCAATATATATTACTTCCTCGTCTGTTGGTTGATAATCTGTTTCTTTAACTACCTTTTCTTTTATAGAATTAATGACATCATCGTCTGTATTATTTACTTGTTGTTCGAATATCTCTCTGGCTTTTTCGATAGGTATATTATCAACTACTTTATAATCTTCTCCATGAATGAATACACGCTCAATCATTTGACTTGGGTCTGCATTTTCAATAATAAAGTATTCACCCTCAACTTTGCCACCAGATGAGCCTGTGCTTATATTTCCGCTTGGACCTGATACTACAACCTCATTAGGCTTTTTAGTACCCTTGCCATCGTCGTCCATTTTTTTACATATTCCAACAAAATCTAATATTCTAAAACTATACTTTCCGCTGACCTTTGTATCTAATCTTGATCCTCTACCTACCATTTGAACGTACTTACCAATAGAATCAGTTAATGCCGCAAAACCTATGTATCTTACACACGGAATGTCAACACCAGTACTCATAATATCTACGGATGTAACTACATAGGGTTTTTGGAATGGTTTTTTAAACTGATTTTTAATAAATTCATTTGACTCTGAACTATTAGAAATAACAGTATGTGCATATTTTAACCCATTGTCTGAACCATCATTGAATAATTTATTTATTGCCTTTGCCATCATAATACTATGATTTTGACTTGCACAGAACAAAATGAGTTTTTCTCCAAACTGAGTGTTTTTCTTAATTTCTTCTGCAATACGAGTGCAACGTTCTTCCGAAAGATACTTCTTTTCAAGTTGTTCTAACTTAACTTTTTGTTCTTGCGGCAACTCAATTCTTTCTCTGGAAGTAGGGTCTAATACATACTCAAATAGTATGCCCTCATCTTCAGCTTCTTTTGTTAAGTGAGTTTTTATTTCAAGAACATCATACGGTGCCAAAAATCCTTCATCAATACCCCTTGCCAAATCAAATTGATAGTCTGGATCTTTCGTTTCGCAACCAAAGAGCTTATATGTATCTGCTATTTCTAAATCTTCTGGTGCAATTTCTTTATTTTTCTTTCCAACTGCAATTCTGGGTGTAGCTGTTAAGCCAATTTTGGGACAGTGGAAGTGGTCCAGTACCAATTTTCTGTTTACTGATATTGACCGATGGCATTCATCAACAATAATCAAATCATAAAAATTACTGGGGATTTTTTGAAATATAATTTCCAAAGTATCTATAACAACAATATGAATAGGAATATTGGTCTTTAATTTAAAGTTTGAGGTCTTAATCCAATCTGCATTATAGTATTTTGGCGAAATAAGAGCATAACCGTCTTCTAAAGCCTGTTTTGCTAATAATCTTCTATCTACAACAAATAAAACCCTCTTACAAAATGAACTATCAAGCATAGCTTTTGTGAAAGCCACCATTGTTCTGGTTTTACCCAATCCAGTTGCCATATGAACAAGCACCTTTTGCTTGCCATCTTTGAACTTCTCTATTAAGGTGTTAATACAGTCAAGTTGGTAATATCTTTCTTTGTTAATATTAAGATCATAACCACCTGCAATAGATGTATCAATCTCAATAGGTTTTGTTGAACGCATTGCTTTCTCTTGGTTAATCTTGTCCATCATATCATCATATGACATGAATTCATTAACAGGTTTAAACTCATCTTCTAAGCCCTGCCATGTAATATCTAAAAATAACATCCTATCTTCAGATACAGCATATAAAAATCTTGGTTTTAAAACCTGTCTTCCGATAAGCAATTGACCTAATGCTTTTTTCTCATCACTTAATTTGTTTTCAATAATTGCAATAACTTCTTTGGAATAAGCATCAATCAAGGTAATATCAGGAGTAATGTATTTTTTTCCAACATCAACTTGTAGATGAGCAGGAATACTGTAGGAGTGCTGATAAAGCAAAGTGTCATTTAATACAAACCCTAATTTTTCAAGTTGCTTGATAACCTTTATATCAACAACGCTTGCTTCATTGCCATTTATATCAGCCATTACTATTCCTCCTCACTCCATATTAATTTTATGCGATGAGCAATATCTATCTCTTTTTTATTTTTGATATTGTTTAGTCCATTAATTGTTTTTATTTCTTCTTCTATTTTCGTTAATATAGATAGTTGTTCTTCGTTATTAATAATTGGAATTGGTATACTTTTTATTTTACCTTGTCCTATATTTGTAATAGTTACAGGAGAAACATCTTTTAATATGAACTTTCGAATAGCACTGCTTTTTAAATAATATACTAATAATTTAGGGTTGATTTTATTTTCATCAACAGAAGCCTTTATAATAAATCCACTATAAATAACAGGTTCATTTATTTCGAAATAATTAAATAAAGCAGCTACGCCAACGCCTTCTTTTTTAACTGATGAACGTACAAATAAAATATCATTATTGTTTAGTTTATTATTTTCAACAATTTTAGAGCTAATCTCTACTCTTTCTAAATGGTTAACATCAACATAACCATTAGTGTATAAGTCCTTAATGTTAACCACATACGTTCCTTTTCCCATTTGTTCGCTTTCAAAATTAACTCCATTCTTAAGTGGACTACTTAATAACTCTTCAAATCTAACCATTTCATATTTATTAAAATATTCGTCACTTATTTCGTAATTCTCTATCAATTCTGAACAACCTTTGACTATTACTAAATCCTTTTTAATTGATTCTACTATTGACTTTTGCTCATCTAAATTTGGAAACGGTATTTCCCAATTCCCTATATCCTCAAAGGTGAAATTCATTCTAACACCGTTGCCCACATTGGCTTTTATAGCAACATAGTCATTGAACTGCTTATGCTCAATAAGAATTTCAAGATACTCTGGCAAAAGTTCATCTTCCTTGGTGCCAAATACAACATAAGCGCCACTTATAATCTGATTATCATAGTCGAATTTATTAAGTCCAATAGAGCCTACATTTACCCTGTATGGATTGTAACAAAATTCATTTTTCTTTACCATATAGTAACTCTGATTAGTTTCTTCTGGTGATAAATTTTCATTAAGAAATACCCCTACATCATTTGACACTCCTAATGTACGCCACCTTACATCTGCAAACCTATTAGGCTTCACCTTTTCAGTGTTTTCAATTAAGTAAGGTGCTAATTTTACCATGGGATATTTTGCTCCCATCTTAAAAATAGCATCTGTATTTTTTAGTTTAGGGTAATGTTCCAATGCTTCCTTTGAAACAAAATTGGATACATATTCTCTTACAATATCTGCCTCTATTGCACTTAATAAATTGAATTTGGACAGCACAGGAAAAGCATCATCTAATTCTGATATATATAATTCCATATATCTTTTATCCAACGTATCGATGTCTTCAGGTTCCTTTTTATCAATAATTTTTCTCCACTCTTTTAACTGTGTATCAGTCAATGTGGAATGATACGTTGATGGATTGTATGAAAATGAATAGGCTTTATTAATTTTCTGCGTGATCTCTGCTTCTGTCTTGCTCTCCCATAAGTCTTCAGCCTGTTTTAATTCAAATTTCATTTCCTTTTCTGGAATTTGTTTTGATTCTACCTTTCTAAAAAGTGTAGAAGTCTTCTTTTCAATTTCATTCTGCTGTTTAATACCACTTGTTGCTTCAACTTCTTGACGAATTCTTTTCTTAATCCTTGGATCTAATGATTTTATCCAACTTGCATCAATAACAAATGAATTTTTCTTCTCTGGCGGAGTAAGTCCTTGTTTAATATAGGTATGATATATTTCCAACGCATCTATAAGTTGCGAATTAGGTTTGGTTTTTCTATTAGTACCCATCGTATAGCCATCATCTTGCACTTGATAAAACCAAGTTTGAGTTGTTGGACCACCTTTTTCAAATAGTAATATTGAAGTTTTAGGACCAACACCACTCTTACTTACAAATACCCCTTGTGGTAATCCAATTACAGCTTTTAAATTAGCTTCTACTAATAACTTCTCACGTAATGTTTTTGCACTTGTCTGATCCCATGTTAAAAAACCCTCTGAAACGATTACCGCGCATCTGCCACCAACCTGTAAACTATCAAGCATTAATTTTACAAATAATATAGTAGTTTCTTTCTCAGTACTATAATCTTCCCATACATTGGGATATGAAGTCTGATCTGTTTCTGCTCCAAAGGGCGGGTTAGCAAGTATAACTGTTTTGCTATTAGGCATTATGCTTGTTCCGAATTTATTCAATGAATCGCCTTGTTCTATGTTCCTTGGATTTAACCCACGAATATACAAATTTACTGCTGCCATTTTTTTAATCATACCCAAGTATTCTACACCAAACACACCATGTCTGTAGAAGTTCTGTGACTGCATATCATTTGGATAATCTTCGAGTAAATTAGAAAAATAACCTTTAAACCATTTTCTTAATGCAGGATGAGCCTTTTCACCTGGATACTCTGCGTCCTCACCGTCGAAACGTGCTAAAGTATACTCATAGCTATCAAATAAAAATCCCCCCGTTTGAACTGCCCCTTGTCAAGTAGACAAGTAATTAATTAAAGTTTATGCAATATTAAGTGCTTGGTTTCGATATTCTATCGGAGCTAAGCACTTTAGTCTTTTTTGAAACCTTTTTTCGTTATAGAA
>JBFXJF010000002.1:0-169103 GCA_050175155.1 Vulcanibacillus sp. | reverse complement strand
TTGGTGCTTTCGGTCGCATTGATTCTTGTGGCATTAGTTTTAAAACCTTCCTAGCGCCACTTATTCCGGAAATTGATGATAGAACCACGGCAATCAATAATGCAAATACCAAATATTTAAAATCAAAATTATATACTAGAATAGGTATTTCAAAAAAAGCTGTATATACTTTAGTGAATTGATAAGAAATTAATCCGCCAATTATCATACCAAAAACTGCTCCAATAACACCTAATATTATTGTTAATTTGAGATAACTATTAATTATCCTTTTATTTGAATATCCTAAAGCTTTCAAAATCCCAATCTCTATTCTTTCATTTTCAACTGTTCTAGCAACTAATACTGCCATTACCACAGCTGCTATAATAAGAAATAATACTGGCATACTACGAGACATTGCTATTTCTCCGTTTATCTCTTCTTCAGCCGCTCTATATGAAAATTGCTCATCCTTTGATATAACAATGCCTGGATAAATATCTTCATCTTTCACTATTTGTTTTAAATTTTCTTTTACGCTATCTATAGCTTCTTCATTAATAACTTTGACAATAATTTCATTATAAAAATTATTACCGTATACATCTGACATAAGTTCATCTGATATATAAGCGACCCCATATTCTTCTGGTCTAGGTAACATATCCTTTTCACTCTCAGCTAGATAAATAAATTCCGGACTATACACTAACCCATTAACTGTCACTTCATACTCTATACCTAATAGTCTAATAACTAATTTGTCACCTACATCGATTCCTCTTGCATCGGCAAAACGCTTAAAAAGCAAAACTTCATCTTTCTCAATTTCTAAATCGCCACTTTCAACATACACCTTGTTTATTTTATCAGTAACGCTTATAAATTTTAATTTTGCTATATCCTCATCAAAAACTGCTTTTCCCTCATAAACACCTCTTAATTCGGAGCCCTCAACGTCACTTAGTAAAGTTATCTTTTCTTCTACATGCCCTAAATCTACTCCATATACATACAAATCTGAAAGAGAATAATCTTCATAATATGTATCAACAGTGTCTCTCAAATTGTAGACTGCTAAATCAAAAGCTAGAAAAATGGTAATTCCAATAGTTATGAGTAAGGTAATCGCAATATATTGTCCTTTATGAATTTTTAGGTTTCTTAAGACTTTTGCATCAATCTTTTTCATTACCACTCAATCCTATCTACTTCAACTGGATTTTCATTTCTATAATCTTCAACTACCTCACCACTGTTTAGTCTAATTACCCTATCAGCAATATTAGCTATTGATGCATTATGTGTAATTATAATTATCGTCTTTTTATATTTTTCATGAATTCTCTTCAATACTCTAAGTACTTCTATCCCTGTTTTTGAATCTAGTGCACCAGTTGGCTCATCACAAAGCAAAAGATCAGAATTCTTTGCTACAGCTCTCGCAATGGCTACTCTTTGTTGTTCACCACCACTCATTTGGGAAGGAAAATGGTTGGCCCTATCTTGTAATCCAACCTCATTCATAACTCCATTAATTTCTAATGGGTCATTTGATATCTCCGTTGCTAACTCAACATTCTCTTTTGCTGTTAAATAGGTCATTAAGTTAAAGAATTGAAACACAAAGCCCACATTTTGTCTCCTATATTCTGTTAACTCTTTTTCATTCATTAATGATATATGTTTTTCCTTGTAGATTACTTCCCCAGTAGTTGGAATATCCATTCCACCAATAATATTTAACAATGTACTTTTCCCCGAACCACTATGCCCTAAAATAACAACAAAGCTCCCTTCATCAAATGAGAGATTAATTTTACTTAAAGCATAGACCTTAACTTCTCCCATTTCGTACTCCTTCGAGAGATTTTTAACTTCTAGAAAACTCATTTTTCATTCTCCTTTCCCAAATATATAAATATTCTTCTTTAACAATTTAATGTCTGTATTGTCTCTTTTATTCGATTGACAAATATATTTTGATAATCAACATTTTCTGTTAATCCATGTATGTATGAATTTACAATAATGCCTTCCTTTTCTATAATTGTTTTCCATGAATGAACATTATCTGAAAAAATATCGTTCTTAACATGATTCCCTGTTACTAACAGGTAGGGCATTAATGTGATTTCCTCTATTCTATTATCCTTTAATTTTTGTAATACATTATCTATATTAGGGTATCCGCCTAAAGTACCAACATATATATCTAATTTTTCATCATTTATAACACTTTGTAGGCAAGAATAGCAAGCATTTGATGGATGATTTGTTCCATGTCCAACTATTACAATCGCACTATTATCTTTCATTTTAGGTAATTGTGACTTTAATGAACTTACGGCTTCTTTATAGCTTTTAATATCATATAAAACTGGCTTGCCTAAACCAATTTTTTTAAAACTATTAATGTTTTCATTGTAACTCTTTTGAACCTTTTCATATTCTATACCTGGAATAATCTGAAGTGGTTGAATAACTACCTCTTGAAACCCTTCATCTTTCATCTTCAATAAAGCATTATCTGGATTATCAATTAAAATATTTTCTTCCTTTCTTAATTTCTCTATAACTTGATTAGAAGTAAAAGAACTTCTTACCTCATAGTTGTTAAATACTCCTCTAATTTTATTTTCTACTACTTCTATATTCTCACGCCTTGCTCCTTTATCAACCTTACCAAGACTTACAAGCAAAATCCCCTTTTTAACTATAGTAACCAACTAACTCAACCCTCCCAAGTCTTCTATAGGTTCTTAAGTTCACTTATTATCCACTCTTTAACCTCATTATCTATTTCTTTCTTCTCCAATTTACTACTAACTTCATTAAGAGATACATCTATCAAAAATCCTTTAATATTCTCTCCTATATTCGGGTCCATTGCATCGGAGTAAATTTTCACATCTCGAATTATTCCCTTGTCCAAGTTAAGGTTAATATTAAGTTCTCCTAACTCAAAACGCCTCGTAATTGATACTGCAAATTTTGGGCTATCCCCAAACCTCCAATCCCAAGAGGCATATTTATTATATAATTCAGTAATTTCATGACTATCTAACTCATCATAAGTAATATGTTCATAGTTACCATAATTGATGGCAAAATGATTTTTTAAATTTTTCTTTAGGTCCTCTATATTTATCAGTTGACTAGCCTCTTTTAGATTAATCACTCTTGACCTTACAGATTCAATTCCTTTGGACTTTATCTTATCTTTAGAAACCTGTAAATATTTTACCAACTGATTAAAATCAGAGTTTACTAAAATAGTCCCATGATGTATAGAACCTTTATTACTATGGTAAAATGCATTACCAGAGATTTTCCTATTGTTAACAAGTATATCATTTCTTCCGCTAAAATCTGCTGATATCCCCATTCCCTGCAGAGCATCGATTATAACCTTTACCTGTTTAAAAAAGTCATAATAGTTTTTATCAACTATAAAGGTAAAGTTAAGATTTCCTAAATCATGATATACCGCACCACCACCAGACATCCTTCTTGCTAGCTTACCTTCCTCTTTTTCCAAAAGATTAACATCACATTCCTTCCATGGATTTTGATTAGCTCCAATAACAACTGTTTTCTCGTTTTGCCAAAGATAAAAAATTATCTCGTCTTCTTTAATATTATTTAGCATGTATTCCTCACAAGCAAGATTAAGCCATGGGTCAAAACTACTCGATTCAATATACTTAATTTTTAATGTTTTACTCATTTATTGTCATCCCTTCATTTTAAAAATATCACCGTCGAGTATTTTCCTGTAAAAAAATTTAAGATATAAGATTATAAATAAAAATAACATTAGCAAAATGTTAATAACAAAGCACTTCCTTAAAAGATACTAACCCATTTAAATTTAGAATTCTTTAATTAACTTTTTATTTAATCTTATTATTAACTATCTTTCTCATTACTTGGTTCTATATGTATGTTTACATTAGTATTATGAATTATTTCTTCCAAGTCCTTTTCAATTTCTTCACTTAAATCATGGGATTCCCTAACCGTTAAATCACCATCAACCGTCAAGTGAAAATCTATGTACTTAGTATTTCCTGATTTTCTAGTTCTTAAGTAATGAATATCCACAAGCCTGTCACCATATTGACTTACTACATCATAAATTTTGTTTTCTTCTTCATCCGATAATTTTTCGTCTAACAACGGTCTAAAGGTCTTTTGACTTAATTTCCATGCCTCTTTAATAATTAGCAATGCAACTAATAATGCAATAATTGGATCAAGAATGTATATTCCTGTTAATTTAATCAAAACCAGACCTAGAGCTACACCTAATGAAGTATAGACATCAGTTTTCAAATGAAGTGCATCCGCCTCCAAGGCTAATGAATCTTCTTCCTTTGCAACTTTATAGAGAATCTTTGAAACAATAATGTTTACAATAACAGCAAAAATCATTACAACAATAGCTATAGAAGTATCTTCTATCTCTGTAGGGTTAAACAATTTTTTAATAGCTTCCTGAATAATTAATAGGGCAGCAATAAATATGAGAACTGCTTCAATAAATCCAGATATATTTTCAATTTTACCATGTCCATACGGGTGCCCTGTGTCAGCAGGTTTTGAAGAATATCTTACGGAAAAATAAGCAATAATTGAAGCAAGTAAATCCATACTCGAGTGAATTGCTTCGGATATTATACTTACTGAGCCGCTAATTATACCCGCAATAATTTTCAGAATAATTAAGGTTGTATTTGAAATAATAGATAAAATTGCAACCCTTACCTTTCTGTTTGTATTATTCAATAGAATCATCCTTTCAAATAAACAAAAACCTGCGAACTACAATTTAATTATAGTCCGCAGACTATTGAAAAAGTCCTATTTCTTCGTTACTATAAGTAATTGTAGTTTGCAACGTGCTCACCTTGTCCGTTCCTACCAAAAGCCGCACTTATGTAAACTACAAATACTTCCGTCTATCTAGAAGTAAGCTCCGTTCCTCGATTTTAACGTGCCTAGAACTGGAACATTTTCAACAGTCTGTCAGTTTGTTGACTTTCTCAACAAACTGAGAACTGTAATTAGATTATAGTTCTCAGATGACTTTAAAAAAGCAGTAATTTTCTAAGTTCCTTGGTTTGGATTCTGCTTACAGGTACCTTACTATGCTCTTTATCTTCCATAACCAGTGAATAGGCACCATTAAATGTAGGTAAAATTTCAAAAACTTTGTTTAAATTTACAATGTAGCTTCGATGAGTTCTAAAGAAATTTTCTGCATCTAATTTACTTTCTAAAACAGTTAAGGTAAGCCTAGTTATTAACTTTTTATCAAATGTTTTTAAAAATACGTAGTTATCTTCTGTGTAAGCATAATAAATTTCACTTACATCTACTAGTTTTATTTTGCCATTTGCTTCAGCTGTTAACCGTGTAACTTTTTCTTTTTCTATCACTTCCTTTACTGAGGTATCATTATTTGTTAATGTATTACCATCCTTTTTCTGATACTCATTTATCGCGCGATCAATAGCACGCTTTAACTTTTTTTCATCGATTGGCTTTAATATATAATCAACAGCATCTACATCAAAAGCATTTACTGCATATGCTTCATGTGCAGTAACATAGATAATAAGAGGTGGATTTTTCATACTCTGAATAGATAATCCAATATTAATTCCATTACTAACAGGAAAATTAATATCAAGAAATACTAATTGGTATTCAATTGACTCAATCAATGTAAGTGCTTCGGAAACACATGTCGCCTCACCAACTACATTAATACATTCGTATTTACTAAGCAGAAAACGCAGTTCCTCGCGAGCTGGATATTCATCATCAACTATTAATGTTTTTAATTCCATTCGATCACCTGCTTATTTTCTATTGTATTAAAAGGTATCCTAAACCAGGCCTTAGTACCTTTACCCTCTTCACTTTCAATATTTAAACCATGATTTACACCATATAAAATCTTTAATCTCTCATTAACATTAGATATCCCTACCCCACAACCAGTTCCAAACCTAGGCTCAAAGATTTTTAAAATGTTTTCCTTTGGTATTCCAATACCACTATCTTCGACAGTAATTTTAACATCATTATCTATTTTTTTAGCAGATATTTTTATTGTACCAGCACCCACTTTAGGTAAGACACCATGTAGAATAGCATTATTTACCAACGGCTGAATTGTAAATACAGGTATCTCGCAGTTTTTCGTATCCTCATCTATCTCGAAAACCACCCTTATTTTACCAACAAACCTTGCTTCTTCAATAACAACATAGTTATCAATATATTTAACTTCCTCCTTTAAAGTAATAAACCTTCCGCTACTTCCAAGTAAATATCTTAATAGGGTAGATAATCTAACTAATAAAAAGCGTGCGTACTCAGGATCTTTTAAGATATACATATTTACAGTGTTTAAAGCATTAAAAAGAAAGTGTGGATTAATCTGAGCCTGAAGCGCATCTAACTGTGCTTCTGTTGTCAATTGAGCCTGATGTTCCAACTCAACTAATTCAATCTGCATGCTTAGTATTTGAGCTAACCCATTAGCTAATTTAACTATATAATTAGGAATAATCCCTTTATCAGTTTGATATAACTTTAAAGTTCCAACCACTGTATTTTTATTGATTAACGGCACTATAACTGCAGACTCTAATGGACAATTACATGTTTTGTCTTGACAATTAAACCCCTGTTTATTATTAACTATTTTACTTTTCCCTGTTTGAAGAACGCTTTTGGTAGCATTTGTGACTATCGGCTTACCAACAGGATGCTTTTCACAACCTTCTCCAATAAATGCTAAAACTTTGTTTGTATCAGTAATCGCAACTGCAGCAACATCACTTATATCTTTAATTATTTTAGCAATAACTAAGGCAGATTCCTCATTTAATCCCTCTTTAAGATGAAGAAGAGTTTCGTTGGCAATTAATAATGTATTATCAAACGAAGGATAACCATTTTGAGCTTTTGAACTTTGTGCTTTAAAAGGTATATAGAAAATAACAATGCTCCCGATAAAACCTATAGTGCAAATTAATACATATTCTATCCAATACTGAGGTGTCAAGAATATCAGTACTAGACAGATAATTATCTGAAATAATAAAAAAACTCCAATTTTAACTTTGTCCAATTTATTAAAAAGTTCTTTAAATTTACCCAATGATATTCCCCTCGTCTCATCACTATTATCTCATTTACTTTAATATCCTAATTATATCATCAAATTTACTTTTACTCTAACTATTCATTTAAAACTAATAGCATTTCACCCCCTGAATACGACCATTCACAATAAATAAATTTTCGTTTATCAGTATTCTCAATATAATATGGTTAAATAGATGTTAAGGGGGATTGGGATGAACATTCTAAAAAGTATAATGCGGAATAATTTACGTTCATCTAAGAATATCCAATTAACCCCGCATCAAGAAAAAATAAAAGCTACCTTACAATTATCATCAGATGTTGATACTAGTAAACCATTAACTAGTATCCGTTTTGTTACAATAGATCTTGAGGCTACTGGATTCAAAGCTACTGTGAGCGATAAAGTTCTTTCATTGGGTGCTGTAGTAGTTGAAAACGGAAGAGTTAATGAGAACAAAACCTTTTATGAACTTGTAAATCCTGAGCGAACTATTCCTAAAAATATTACAAAACTTACGGGTATTACAGAAAATATGATTATAGATAAGCCTTCTTTAATAGAGATTCTTCCTCATTTTTTTTCTTGGATTGGAGATGGTGTATTAGTTGGTCATATAATAAATTTTGATATCTCATTCTTAAACCATTGT
Source organism: Vulcanibacillus sp. (assembly GCA_050175155.1). Taxonomy (GTDB): domain Bacteria; phylum Bacillota; class Bacilli; order Tepidibacillales; family Tepidibacillaceae; genus JBFXJF01. The sequence continues at coordinate 161,301 of JBFXJF010000002.1, read as the reverse complement.
TTAAATCATCAATGTGGTTCAAGGATTAAATATAAGTATATTGATACGAGGGATCTTATAACGACCCTTTATCCGCGATTTACTAATTGCTCCTTAGAGGAGATATGCTTCTCCCTAGGTATACCAGCTCATAACAGACATAATGCATTAGGAGATGCTATAATGGCAGCGAAAATTTTTGAATTCAGTATAAAGGAGTTAGCAAAAAGAGGTGTTTATACCCTCGAGGATTTGTTTAACTACACCCGAGATCGTCAATGTTTTGCGTCCCCAATAACGCAAATCCTCATATAAAAAAAATGAACCCTTATGGGTTCGTTTTTTTTATATGAGTTTTCAGAATATTTAATTTATTTTCTCTTTTCAAAACTGTTCAACTAATTATTAAAGCCATTGGGAATTGAATTATTACCATTACCATATAATTAATTGTTCATATATGTTTAATATATTATTATTTATCTATACTATTTTACTATAAGCTTCTTTTATCAAGAACGATAGTTAATCAGTAAACAAACTAAAATTTAATGGAGGTGTAATTATGACTGAAAGATCACAAAGACTAAAAGAATATTGGAAAAAGAATGTTACTCTGATTATTAGCCTTTTAACTGTTTGGGCATTAGTATCTTTTGTCTTTTCAATTCTTTTGGGTGATGTCCTAAGCAACGTAAAATTTTTCGGTGTTACTTTATCATTCTGGTTCGCTCAACAAGGATCAATTTTCACTTTTGTTATTTTACTATTCATATACGCTTGGAGAATGGACCGTTTAGACAAAGAATACGATGTAGAGGAACATAAAGTTATAGATACGAAGGAGGGGAAATCATGAGTGTAGAATTTTTAACGTTAATAGTAATTGTAGCAACATTTGCTATATATCTATATATTGGCTGGAGAGCAAGAGCAGTAGATACTAAAAACTTTTATGTAGCAGATAATGATATTCCCGCAATTGCTAACGGTGCAGCAATTGGAGCTGACTGGATGTCTGCAGCTTCCTTTATCTCTATGGCAGGACTAATTTCATTTCTTGGATATGATGGAACTATCTATTTAATGGGTTGGACTGGAGGATATGTACTACTTACTATGCTTCTTGCCCCTTACCTACGTAAATTCGGAAGATACACTGTACCTGATTTTATCGGTGACCGTTACTACTCGAATACAGCACGTGCAATTGCAGCTGTTGCGACTATTCTAGTATCCGTAACATATGTTGCAGGACAAATGCGTGGTGTAGGAATTGTATTTAGTCGTTATCTTCAAGTAGATATAGTATTAGGAGTTATCATTGGTGTTGTAATTGTTGGTGGTTTTGCTATATTAGGTGGTATGAAAGGGATTACTTGGACACAAGTTGCTCAATACACAGTATTAATTGTAGCCTACTTGATTCCGGCAATTGCAATATCAAATAAACTAACTGGAAACCCAATACCTCAACTTGCTTTAACTTTCTCTGATATTGCAGCACGATTAAGTGTAATTCAAGTTGATTTAGGCTTAACTGAATATATGGCACCATTTACAGACTTATCAAAACTTAACGTGTTTATGATTGTAGCAGCCTTAATGTGTGGTACTGCTGGCTTACCCCATGTTATTACACGTTTTTATACAGTAAAAACTGTACGTGCAGCACGTTGGTCTGGAGTATGGGCATTAATTTTTATCGCTTTACTTTACACAACAGCACCTGCAATTGGTGTGTTCGCTAAATATAACTTAATTGATAGCTTAAGTAATACCCCTATTGAGGAAGCACGTCAAGTAGATTGGGTTGCCAAATGGGAAGCTACAGGACTTCTTAAATTAGACGATAAAAATGGTGATGGCATACTAAATTTCGCTAAAGATGCTAGTACCAATGAAGTAGTAATTGATAAAGATATTATTGTTCTTTCTACACCAGAGGTAGCCGATTTAGCTCCGTTTGTAATTGCACTAGTTGCCGCAGGTGGATTAGCAGCAGCTTTATCTACCGCAGCAGGACTTATTCTTGCAATGTCGAGTGCTGTTTCACATGACATTTATTATCGTATCTTGAAAACAAATGCTACCGAAAGAGAACGTCTAAGAGTAGCACGAATAATGATTGTAATTTCAATAATAATCGCGGGATATTTCGGTATTAATCCTCCTGGCTTTGTTGCCGAGGTTGTTGCAATTGCCTTTGGATTGGCAGCAGCAAGTATCTTCCCAGGGATACTGTTAGGTATCTTTGACAAACGGATGAATAAAGAAGGTGCCATTGCCGGAATGATTGTTGGTTTAGGCTTTACAATGACAATGATTGTATTAATTCGATCAGTACCTATCCTTGGTACAGCAGAACCAATACTCGATAGTTTCTTTGGAATTAATGCTCAAGGTGTTGGAACAATTGGTATGGTAATTAACTTCGTTGTATCACTTACAGTTTCTAGATTTACAGCACCTCCACCAAAAGAGATTCAAGAATTAGTTGAACATATACGTACACCTAGAGATTTAAGTTCTGAAAATAGTATCTAAATATAAGTTTTTAATATAATATACTTATCGGGAAGAATTTTTCTTCCCGACAAGTTTTTTATTTAACTTTTTTTAAGATGAGGGGGAATTTATAATGATTAATACATTAATATTTGCCGCTTTAGCTATTGCTTTATACTTATTTTTAAAATACTTAGATTTAAAAGTTATTAAGAAAGCTTTAGGAATTACCCTTGTTTTAGAATTATTTTATATCATTGGTTATTTTTTATTTCATTGGCCTTTCCCTACAGCACTACAAATGATTCAAATTATTATAGTAGTTTTTCTAGGGGTAGCTCTAGGAGTTGTTTTTTCTAAGTTATGGCCACTTCCTCCCAAAAAAGGTTTTGAACGTATACTAAGAACTTTCTTAATTGTGACTCCAGCATTAGGTCTAGGTATAGGTCTTCAGTTGCTGTTACAAGGGCCCCAAGCAACTCAAGGGATCTTTTATATTTTTGGTCTTGCTAGCTGGCTAGGATCTGGACATTTTATACGTAAAGAATAGTAATATTTCTTAGCCATAACACTAAAAAGGGGTGGGTATTTTGACAAAACACCAAGATAATCCAGAACCTATTAATTATTCAGCCATATTAAAGGGGATACAACCTTTTTCTTACTTAACATCTGATTCATTGGAGCAACTAGTTCCTAAAATCGAACGTAAGGTTTTTCCGGTTAATTCCTTTGTCTTTAGACAAGGGGAAGAATCAAAAAGAATATTATTCATTATTATTTCTGGTTTGGCCGAAATTTCAGTTAGAAATGACAATGGTGATAACTTTGTTCTAGATTACCGTGACAAGGGAAGCTTTTTCGGAGAAACAGTTGTGCTTTCTGACAAAGCTTATGTTGCTACAATAAGATGCTTAACAGATATAGATTGTCTGCTAATAAGAAGCAAAGATATCGAAATATTATTGGAAAATAACGGGGTATTCTCTAACTATTTTAATAAGATGGTTGCAGATCACTTTTATGATCTTATAAATAAAATTCCAAAAGAACACGGAATAATGAAAGGTTTAATCTCATTTGAAAACCACGCAGCCAATAAACGGGCTAGTGAACTTATGAACCATCCGGTTATTACCTGTTCTTCAACCGAAAAAATAAATAATATAGCTTTAATAATGAGTAAGGAACATGTAAGTAGTATAGTTCTTGTCGATAATCGAGGCGAGATATGCGGAACCGTTACAGAGAAAGATTTTGTGGAGAAATTAATCGCTAAAAACCTTTCGCCTAATAATTTTACTGCCGGTGATATAGCCAACAAGAACCCCTTGTGTATCAGCCCTGATAGTTTTTATTATCAAATACTATTAGCGATGACAAAAGAAAAAGTAAAACATGCTATCGTAACTGAGGCTAATATACCAATTGGAATAATTACAATTCGTGACCTTATACGCTCAAGAAATACGGGCGTTATAAGTGTTATTGATAGACTCGAAACTCAATCCAACTTAAAAAATTTGGCCACTGTTGGTCAAGAGATTGAACAAGTTCTTAATGGATTAATTATGGAAAATGCACCTATCCCAGAGATTCTTGATATTATTACAGAATTCTATGACAGGCTAACACGACAGGTTATTGATCTATCTATAGAGGAAATGCTCCCGGAGTTTGGACCCCCTCCGGTTAAGTTTTGTTGGCTTACAATGGGGAGTGGTGGTCGAAGAGAACAGTTTCTAAGAACAGATCAGGATAACGCTATAATCTATGAAACTGTTACTGATCTCAGTCAGACTGATAAGGTTGCAGAATATTTCACACATCTATCAAATTTAATAAATAATGGACTTGAAACCTGCGGATTTGCTCTTTGCCCAGGAAACGTTATGGCTTCCAATCCTTTATGGAGAGGAGATAGAAGCTACTGGAACAAAAAAGTATCTACATGGGTATTTACACCGGAGAAAAAAAACATTCGCCTTTTAACAATATTTTTAGATTTTAGACCTGTATATGGGTACTATCCTTTAGCAGAAGAACTACGGAGCTTTACTAACAAATGCTTTGCCTCCTTCCCATTAGCACTTAGCCATTTAGCTCAAGATGCATGTAGAGGAAAGCTACCACTAAATATCTTTGGAAACTTTGTAGGGGAAAATTCTAGAGAACATAAAAATGAAATTGATATTAAAACTTCAATTTCCGTTTTCTTAGTTGATTCTTTAAGAATATTAGCATTAAGTAAAAATACTACATCTACAAATTCACTAGAAAGACTTCAATATTTAAGACAAACGAATACTTTATCAAAAGACCTTTCGGTATCTTTAGAGATAGCTTTCCAAACAATAATGCGTTTTAGAATTTCTGCCAATCTAGAAAAATTAAAGTCAGGGAAGCCTCTAGATAATTATATTAATCTATCAACAATGGATCAAATCGAAAAAAACCAACTAAAAGATGCGTTAAAGGCTATTGAAAACCTTGTAGCAACTGTCAAAGAGGAATTTATCCGTGTCTAGTTGATTAATGTGATATCAAGTATAATTCAAATCCTATCTAATACCTTTAAGATACCCTGCAAAATAGCCTGTGGTCTCGGGGGGCATCCTGGTATATACATATCAACAGGGACTATGCAATCAATTCCGTTTCTATTAGCATAGTTATCTCTGAATATCCCCCCACTACAAGCACAAGCACCAATAGCAATAACTAATTTCGGACTTGGTGTTGCATTATAAGTCTTTACTAAAGCTAATTCCATATTTCTTGTCGCTGTGCCAGTCACTAGTAACATATCCGCATGTCGTGGCGAAGCTACAAATTTTATCCCAAATCTCTCAATATCATTAAAAGGATTATTTAGTGCATTTATTTCATAATCACATCCATTACACGAACCTGCGTCTACCTCTCTTATATAAAGACTTCGCTTATATATCTTCGAAATCTTTTTTCTTACCTTTTCCCCAATTATTTCATAAGACTCGTCTGGTATATCTCTTTTCTCAAGAATTATGTTATTATTTCTTAGCTCCGAGCGATTTTTTTTTGCCAGCTCAAACTCGTTAGTCATCTTTATAGCACCATCACTACATACATCCTCACAAAGTGAGCAAAATATACATTCATCAATATTTATACCTATTTCACCTGATATATCCCCGATCGTTATAGCCTTTGACGGACATAACTCAATACACTTACCACATCCAGTACATTTAGATAAATCTATTTCAGGTTTTCCAATAAATAATCTTGAATCCATTGGAACTTTAGGATATTTTAATGTTAATCTTGGATATCTAATTATTTTCTTGATAACTTTTAACAACAATATTTCCCTCTCCCTACAAATCATTACCAGCATAAGACAAATTAAAACTTTTATTAATCACTGGAAAATCCGCAATAATATTATCCTTTACAGCATAAGGCAACGCTAACCAGTTACAAACGGAAGGTGTTCTAATCTTGTAACGATAGATTGTATTGTTTTCCGCAGTCATAACCCAATGAATATTTTCACCCCTAGGTGATTCCGTATATCCAATTGAGGATTCATATGCTTTTAGATCACCAATCGCTTCATAAATCTTACCCTGTTCTAATAATTCCATTACTTGTTCTATTATATAGATGGACTGTAAACATTCTTCTAGTCTTACATTCATTCTGCAATTAACGTCACCGTTATTGTGCCTGGATACTTTGAAATTTAACTTCGAATACCCCGCATAAGGATGATCTCTTCTAACGTCATAATCAACACCTGAGGCTCTTCCCCCTGGGCCAGTTACATTTAAATCCACAGCAATTCTATTTAGGAGCACGCCCGTACCCTCTAATCGATCAAGAAATAGATTGTTCTCTTTAATTATTTTTATGGTATCTTCAAGTTCTTTTCTTGTTTTTTTAGTAAACTCTAATATATTCTTCTCTTTATTACTTAGAAAATCTTTTCTTACTCCACCTATTTTATTTATACTGCGCAAGAATCTCATTCCAGATAGTTCATCCGCCAGTACATAGGACCACCCACGCAATAATCTAAACTGATATGCTGCAAAACCGTAGGCAACATCAAGGCATATTCCTGCTAAATCACCAAAATGACTAGTGAGCCTTTCCAATTCTGCGAATACCACTCTAGTTAGCAAAGCCCTTTCAGGTACTTCTACTCCAGCAATTCTCTCAACCGCTTGGCAATATGCCAGTGAATTAGAAAAAGATTCATCTCCAGATATTCTTTCAGATAAATAATAACATTGAGTCAAACTCATACCCTCACTAATTTTTTCAACACCTTTGTGGACATAAAATAGTTGGGTCTCCATATTAATTATTGACTCCCCAGCAACACTAAATCTAAAGTGTCCTGGTTCTATTATTCCAGCGTGCACTGGTCCTACAGGTATCTCAAAAACACCTTCCCCTTGAACTTCCAAAAAAGATTGAGGTTTAATTTCCCATTCAGGTCTAACCTTCTTATTAAAATCTTTTCTTAAAGGGTAATTTCCCTCTGGCCAATTATTATGAAATAGATATTTTTTAGGAAGTGGATGCCCAATAGGCTCCAATCCAAACATATCTTTAATTTCTCTCTCATACCAAGATGCATTGTAAATATGGTTGGCAACAGATTTATATTTCAGTTCATTTGTCGGCAATTGTGATCTTAGCTCAATAAAATAATTTTCGCTTCTATTGGAAAAAATGTAATATATAATAAAAGTTCCACTTTCGAGCTCCCTCTCATCACTAGCAAACATCGATACTAATCCTAGATTTAGTTGCTTAGATAGATAAGTGCATACCTCGAAAGCATTCTCAGATAACAGACTTAAAGAAATCTGATTTTTATCAAGAGCGAATTCTTCAATATAAGGTTCGAATTTTTTGTTTAATTCTTCAGCAACATTATTTATCATTTTGCACTCCCACTAATTATTTGTTGTGCATCCGTTATTAGGTCAATAACAAATTCAGGTAAAAAAACTCCAGTTACTGTTATAAATATTAATAAGATAATAATAACGAATACTCCCATCATATTAATCTCACCTGATTTAATATTTCCAGGGGTTCCATAGAACATTTTAAAAGCTGATACCGCTATTCCCACAAAAACAAGCGCTAATAATAATATGAATATAGTTCCTAAGACATAATAACCAGCAGTAAAAGTAGCAATTAGTACGTTTAATTCACTGTAAAAAATGCTAAATGGTGGCATGCCTGTTATTGCAAATAGTCCTAACAGGAAAACTGTCCCTGTAAAAGGAAGAGTTTTTAATAAGCCTCGTACATTTGATATTTTTTTAGTCTCATATTTAAGATATATGTTTCCTGAACTAAGAAACAGCAAGGTCTTAGTGAATGAATGACTTATCATGTGCAATAATGCTGCGAATATAGAAAGTGGAGTGAACATACCAAGACTAAAAGCTATAATACCCATATGCTCAATACTAGAATAAGCAAGCATCCGTTTATAATCCTTCTGTCTAATAATAAAAACAGCTGCTGTTAAAATTGATAAAATTCCAAGTCCCATCATCAATCTTCCAGTAAATACGCTATCGCCAAAGCTCTTGTTAACTATAGATAACTCACGTATAACTCCATACATCGCACTATTTAATAAGATTCCCGACAGCATTGCACTAATTGGTGAAGGGGCCTGACTGTGCGCATCGGGCAACCATGTATGCATTGGTGCTAAACCAGCTTTAGTTCCAAAACCTATTAATATAAATATAAATGATAACCTTAGAGTTAATTCGTTTAATTCCCCTGCATTATCATAGAGATACAACCAGGATAACTCTGAGTTTGTTCCACCTACTATATCAACAGAAGATAGATGTAAAAAGATAATTCCCAATAGTGCCAAAGCAATCCCAGTTGAGCAGATAATTATATATTTCCATGCTGCTTCAATAGCTTTTTTGTCATTATAAAAACCTACTAGAAAAACTGTAGACAAAGTTGTAGCTTCAATCGCTACCCATATTATTCCAATGTTCCCATTAGTCAATGCAAGAAGCATTGTGAACTCGAAACAATAAAACAATATATAAAATAACTTGATTTTTTTTATGTCAAAAGTATTATTTTTAAACTCAATATCCAGATATCCTACAGAGTAGATACTAATTAAAAATGAAAGTATTATAACGATACCTATTACCAAGGCATTTAAGCTATCTATATAAAAACTTAAAAATAATTCACTAGAAATTATATTGTTCTCACTTACCCTCGATATAACAACCAAACCAAAAATCAAAATTGAAGTTGATGTTATTATATTAATAATATGTAGAAACTTTTTATTGTTAACTAACCAAAATAATGGTAAAGCTAACAATGGCAATATTATAAATACTAATTCCATCTTAACCCCTCAAATCCCTTAGTTTATCTATATCTGTTGAATCAAATGTTTGACTAATTTTAAAGACAATAACACCTGTTATTAATATTGTCGAGATAAGGTCAATAAAGATTCCGATATCTACTATTAATGGCATTCCGTTTGTTGAAAATATTGCAGTAATAAAAAGTCCATTTTCGATAACAAGATAACCTATAATTTGATCAATTGCTTTTTTTCTACTTATCATAAATAAGAAACCAATCATCATTGTTGATATTGAATTAACAAGAAGTAAATTCAATCCATTTTGTTCTAAACCACTCATAGAAGCAATTAAAAAGTATGATGAAGCTACTATAAGACAGCTAATAAGAATAAGTAATGGCGTATTCATGAAATAGTATGTTTCCACTCGATATTTAATTTTTGAATAAGTTCTATTTAAAATCATTGGTATATAGATTACTTTTAGTAAAAAAACTAACAAGCAAACTATTAAAATATCAAAGCCTTCATTATTCACCAAGTTATTAAAACCAAGAATTGCACATGCAATTACAACAAAAATAGATTGAACTCTAAAGGTTTTAATACATGATTTAGTTTTTTTATTAGCCACTAACGTGAAACTGGTTATTAATATTAACATTGATATTAGTTGTGTATATTGCATCAACTTCACCTTCCCATAATAACCATTTGGATAAATGCTAATAAAGAAGCAATAAAAGATAATGCTGCTAAATCAGGTACCCTAAAAAGTTTTAATTTAACAGTTAATACTTCACTTACTCCTAGTAAAAATGATATAAAAACAACTTTCAGAATATAAATTAAAATTAAAAGAATAGCTAAGCTAAAATTCGAGCCTGTGAAGGGTTCAATGCTTATTGGAATAAATATGTTTGCTAATATAGTAATAAAAATTAGTTGTTTAATTACTGCTCCTAGTTCCATTAAGGCAAGATATCTGCCAGAATACTCTAAAACCATCGCCTCATGTACCATTGTTAACTCAAGATGTGTTGCTGGGTCATCAACAGGTGTTCTAGAAATCTCTGCTATTAAAACAACAAAAATCGCGAAAAATATAAGTAAATATGCCGGTTGTAGAACACTGAACCCTAGATCCTCTGAATACTGAAACATCCCTATTATTGAGGTTGACTTTGAGACCAAACCCAATGTAAAAATAGCTACTAACAAAGCTGGTTCAAACAGTGAAGATATCATTATTTCTCTACTACTTCCAATCCCTCCGAAAGTACTAGATGTATCTAATGCGGCTAGCGTCTGAAAAAATCTTCCTAAAGTTAATACAGATATAACGAGTATAATATCTCCTGAAAAATCCGGCACTTTAATAATCGTACTTACAGGGACAAATGCTGCTGCTACTATTGAAGAACCGAAGACTATATAAGGTGCCATTCTAAAAATCCATGTAGATTTATCCGAGATTACCATATCTTTTCTAAATAATTTCCAAAGATCATAATATAGCTGAAATACAGATGACCCTTTTCTTTTTTGACTAATTGCTTTAATTTTTTTTATAATTCCATCACTTAGAGGGGCTATTAAAATTACAAGGATAATTTGAATAGCTATACTAAAAACATACTCCATCTTAATTCCCCCCTATATACAAACGATTATAGATTAAGAAAATATAAACTATCAAAAAGATATAGAGTAAGTAAAGATGAATACTTCCAGTCTGAATATGAAACCTTAATTTTTTTGATAGTCTAGTAGAAATTCTAATAAGAGGTGTATATAAATATTTTTCAAATAGATGTTCTGTAGACATGATATATTTTATTTCCTTTGGATGATAAGGAATAGGTTCTTTTTCAATCCTTATTTCTTTATGTGGTTTGTAAATCATTCTTAAAACATTCTCAATAGGATCAGAATATCCCGTTGATGAATATTGCATTCTATTATTCAGACTCCCAAACCCACAATCCCAAGTTCCATATTTCCTTCTTTCCGCCCGCCCAATAAACATCCTAAATAACAAAAATACTAATAAAATTATTATTATAAAGACCAATACTCCAAAAATAGGCATTATTTGATTTTCATTAAAGGTTAGGGGATACCAAGGTGCCAGAGTTACTCCTGCTAAATTATTCATAATAGAAGTAATCCCAATATCAACATATGCATTATTTATTAATTTTAATAAAATTAATGGAAATATCCCAATAGTAAAACAAAGAACGCCTAAATATCCCATAGATACAATCATTATATTAGGTACTTCTTTTGCCTTTCTTGCTACTTCGCTTCTAGCTTCCCCTAAAAAAACAATACCAATATATTTTACATAGGTTCCTACTGTCAAAGCTCCTGCCAAGGCTAAAGCTACAACTGCAAGGATAGCTACAATATTACTAAATAAGTTGCCAGAACCTATCATCATGAAAAATGACTGGTAGGTTAACCATTCACTAATAAAACCATTAAACGGAATAATCGCCGCTATTGATAATCCACCAATAATAGCTAAAATACCCGTCGCAGGCATTAATTTCATTAAACCTCCAAGGCTATTCATGTTTTTAGTGTGTGTAGCAAAGTATACCGAACCTGCATTTAAAAATAATAAGCATTTAAATAAAGAGTGGTTAAACATATGTGCCATAGCAGCCATTAAAGCTAAAGAATATAGAACTAAATTATCCTCTGATATAGCTATAGCAGCAATACCCAGTCCCATTAGTATAATCCCAATATTCTCAATACTACTAAAAGCTAACAACTTTTTAATATTTTTAACGATATAAGCATAGGTAACACCAGTTATTGTCGATATAATTCCTAAAAATAATATAACTATTCCCCACCAAGTGTTTTCAATAGTTAATACATCGAATATAAATCGTACTAAGCCATAAATAGCTATTTTTATCATTATCCCAGACATCAACGCTGATACATTACTCGGCGCAACGGGATGCGCATATGGAAGCCAAATATGTAAAGGAACAACCCCTGCCTTTGTTCCAAATCCAATTATATAAAATATAAATAAGAGATTTTTTAATTCCGGGGAAAGATTACTCCCTACACTAGCTATATCAAAACTACCAGTATTTACAAAGGTGATTATAAAAGCTAGCAAAAGAAATGCTGTTCCAATATGAGTCATAATAATATATAGTGTACTTGAATTTCTTGCTTCCTTATTTGAGGATTCAAATGTAATTAAAAAATAGGAGGAAAGGGACATTATTTCCCAAGCCATATAAAATAGAACCATGTTCCCAGATACTATAACTATGAGCATTGATAAAATAAAGGTACTATATAGGAAGTTGAAAAATCCAACTGGCTTTTTGTCATAGTATTGTGACACATAACCTATAGAATAGATTGAAACAGCAGAAACTAAAATTGAAAGTGCGAGCATGAAAAAACTTGAAATACCATCTATTCTTATATCAATTACGATATATTTTAGAAACGTATCTAAATTAAGGACTGTTAATTCGCCATAGTTATTTATAATAAAAATAAAAGAAAGATATATTCCTAATATTGCTGCTAAGAAACACAATATATTTGAGGAAATATTACTTAACTTATGTTTTTTCCATAAGAAAAGAGGAATAATTGCCGCTAAAATATATAGCACAATCATTAAGTAGAAAATATTAATAAAGATGTCTTGCGTCATTCCAGTCTCCAACTTTCATTTTAATGTCCACTAATATTATGTAATAGCAAAAAAAAAACCATTGATACCCAATGGTATAATTACGGCAGTTGGAGTTTCACTTCAACCGATTGATATTTTTGCTGATTTACTTTATAATCCTTATGAATTAGTAATCTATCAAGCAATCTATTAAATTAAATGTATTTATATAATTTATCATGTCCACTAATAAACGTCAAGATAATAGGAGGGAAAAAATTGACTAAAATAATTAATTTATTTATTGCATATTTGAAAAATAGAAATTTGAGTGAAAGAACTCTCCAAGAATATTCAAGTGATCTTAAACATCTTATTAGCTGGCATGAAAGCCACTATTTGGATGGTCATGATAAAAAGAAACCTTTTTGTTTTTCGCAGATTAATAAGCTGGAACTAGCAGAATATATAGAAAATATGACTAGAATTGATGAACTAAAACCAACAACTATTAATAGAAGAATTTCAGCGTTAAAGCTTTTTTTTGATTGGGCTTATCATAACGGTTATTCAAAAAGAAACCCAGCAAAACATATAAAATTAATTAAACTAGAAAAAAGTAATCCAAGATTTATAACAGATGATGAAGAAAAAAGTTTCTTAGAGACAGTTAGAGCACATGGCACAATTAGAGACCGGGCTATAGTTACACTAATGGTTCATACTGGATTGCGGGTCAGTGAAACCTGCAATATAAAAAAATCGGATATTCATCTATCCGATAAAAACAGTTATATTGAAGTATCTGCAAATAATCAGCACCGTAAAATCCCTCTAAATAGTATCACTCAATCAATATTGGGGAGATACATAAGTTCATTCCACTTCGATAGTGAGTATTTGTTTGTTTCAGGGAAAACAAATAACAAACTAACTGATCGTGCTTTAAGACACATAATTAAAAAATATATGGACCTAGCTGGATTAGAGGGGCTAAGTGCCTACTCGTTACGACATAATTTTGCTTATCGTAAAATTCAAACCTTGTCTATTAAAAAGTTGGCTAAAATCATGGGACATAATAATATAACTACTACATCTAGTTATTTAAAAACATCACAAGAATAATTTCCTAATAATTTATTGAATACAACATATCATCTTCAAGTTTATAGAACAACGGAACAATTACAATACCAGGATACAATATTTTTAAACGTGCGGCTTCACTTACTACAAAATCTAATTCGTTATTAATCTCAAATAACGGTGCATAATTCATAAAATGCTCTTCCGCTCTTTGCCTATCCCAGTTAGCATTTTCGCACAGACCTTGGATAAAATCCTCTTTCTGTGAGACTAAATTAACCATGCCACAATTGTTATGTCCTAATAATGCTATATATTTTACTCCTCCAATTCCAATAGCGTAGGAAACCTTAAATTCACTATATCTCAAATTTCCCCCACCGGTTCTAATTATATAAGCAAAATTTTCCGGAATCCTTAACTCTTTCCTATTGTCCATACACATACTTATAAGAATCTCCGCCGAAGCATATGTTTTTGGCGGGAAACCTAAATTATGATACTTAATTAAGTCCGCTATTGGTGTTGCAACTAATTCTTTCGGAATATCTTCTTCTCTTCGAATTTCAATTAACATAATCTTCCTCCCTCATCTTGTTTGTAAATATTATTTTTTTAATCCAATTTTACCCCTTGATAGTTTATAAAGAAGCCAATCAAAAGTATTACCAGATAAATTACCTAACCGAATCATCCTTAAATACATTTCAATATTTGCCGATTTTTTTTCCCCATAAGCCTCTACTAATTTTTGTTTAGCCTCTTCGCTTGGATTGGCATTGCTATCAGCCCAATGCTGTGCATATAAAATAGCTGGAATCTGATCCTCTGGGCAATTATCGAACTTACCCTCAAGTAACAAACATAATTCATTCTTATTAACGCCAGATTTTAGAGCTAATTTACTGTGTATATATGTACAGTAGCTGCAATCATTAACCCCTGTTACCGCCAACATAAGTCTCTCTCTGAAATCATCATCTATATTATCTTTTTCCCCATTAGCCTTTACTATCTTTTTCACTTTACTTAATTCCTTTAAATCATCTCGCAATTGGGCAAAACTTGCATAATGCCTTTTCCTATATTTCTCCATAAATAAATACCTCCAAAACTTATAAAACTATTTAAATTTTTCTATACTTAATTCTATCATTAAAAACGATTCTTTATTGGATATTTTTAAAATAAACAAATCAAATAACTCTAACATATATTAGATGGAAAAAAGAATTTCAATATACGAGGAGAATTGGTATGAGTAAAATCATTGGTATTCTTGGGGGTATGGGCCCTTTAGCAACTATTGATTTATTCCAAAAAATTGTTATAAATACTCCAGCATCAACAGATCAAGAACACCTTCAAATTTTAATTTACAACAATCCCAAAGTCCCACCAAGGACAACCTGTCTAGACATTTCAGTTGACAACCCGTTAATAGAATTAAGAAAATCGGCTATTTTATTAGAAAATGCAGGTGCAGATTTTGTTATTATGCCATGCCATACTGCACATATATGGTACGAGGAAATTAAAAAAAGTATAAATATACCATTCTATAGTATGATTGAAAACACTGTGCAAGAAATAATAATTCAAAATAAATATTCTAATAGACAAATTTTCTTGCTTGCAACCGAAACAACAATTCAGAATAAGCTGTACCAAAACGCATTCGGTAGTTCATCTAAATTAATAATCCCAAACCAAGAAGAACAGCGTGTAGTATCTAATTTAATAAAATCTATTAAGTCCTTAACAGTAGATTCAAATCAATATATCGAGGAATTAAATACAATCTTGTTTGATTATAAAAAGAAAGGAATTACCGCTATCCTAGGCGGTTGTACCGAAATCCCCTTGGTTTTTCCTTATCTAAGCAATTGTATGGAAAAAATCGATCCCACTTTAATGTTAGCTTTAATGGCTATTAGTAAGGCCAAAATTAATTAGACAGTATTTTTTTGAACCATAGAGATTATACCCCATACATCCTTTTTTTAAAAAAATATATTATATTATAATTTATTTTTTTATGGGGGTATAGTAATGGATAAACTCATTCCTGAAATTCCTACAATTGCAATTACAGGTAGCTCTGGTAAAACTACCACAAGGGAATTTATATCATCAATATTAGAAACAAAATGGAAGGTTCTTAAAACAGTTGATAATAAAAACTTACCTAAACACATTGAAGAGACCATAAAGCTATACAATCCTTCTTATCAAGCTATTCTTCTAGAGCTAGGTATGGGAAAACAAGGTGCAGGAATAAAGCATTGTAATATAATTCAGCCAAACATTTCAGTAATTACAAATATAGGATCTGCCCATTATGGCAATTTAGGAAATAGCATAGAAACTACAGCCAAATTCAAATCAGTCCTAATTCAAAATATGAATCAAAATGGTGTGCTACTTATTAACAATGACGATGAAAATTCGAAATTGTTATTAACAGATGATTTCAAAGGTAAGATAATTACCCTCGGGATCAAAAAAGATTCTGATTACCAGGTAAAGAATACTACTTACGTAAATAATGGGATGAGTTTTAATGTTGTAATAAATGGTAAAAATGAAGAGTTTTATATTCCAGTCTTCGGAACTCATAATGTTTATAATGCATTATTTGCAATTGCTATAACTTATCATCTAAAATTTACCCCTGATGATATAAGGATTGGACTTAAAAAATTCGCCCCGCCAATTAAAAGACTAAACTTTATAAAATTAAGTAATAAATCAATATTAATCGATGATACAGTGAATGCCAATCCTCAATCGGTTAAAGCGGCACTTGATGTTATGGAAGAAATAGGTGCAAGTAGCAAGAAAATCGTTGTCCTAGGTGATATGTTAGAGTTAGGGGATTATACTAAAAAGGCTCATATAGAAATAGGAGAATATCTAGCTAGTAAAAAAGTGGATACAATATTAACTTATGGTATTGAATCACGTTCAATCACAACAGGGGCATTAAGCGCTGGGTACCCACCTTCTAAGCTTAAACATTTCGAAAACCGAGACGAATTACATTCATTCTTAAAAAATTCAATTGAGCCTAACAGTTTGATTCTCGTAAAAGGTTCAAGTGCAATGAAAATGGATAAGACTGTTAGGTATGTTTTTGATAGGTTTTTTTATTCTATCTTTATAGATAATATATCAGATCAAAGTGTCCATCTTAGCAATGCAACCTTAGAAAAAATGAATATTAATCTAGAAAAAATCACTCTACATTTTGGGCAACTTAAAATGAATCTTACTATTAAAATTGATAATAGCTTGGAGTTAGGTAAAATAATTTTGCCATGTATATTAACTGAAAAAATAACAATTCCTGATTTACCTTACGAATATTATTTAGAGTCAAATCATCTGTACTTAGGCCCAGTAATTGGCCTGTTAATCTTACCAAGATATTACGATGATCCAAAACAACAAATATTACGTTTTTCAAACTATAATACAATTAAAGGGCTAATTTTTCTATTTAAACAAAGTTCAATAAATATGCGAAATAAAATTATTACTGGATACTATTACAATCCTGAAACAAAGGAATTCAATCTAGGTACTTTCCCATATCCTTCTGTAATATTTAATCGCATCTCCTTAGACCCAAAAATTTATAAACACTTAATAAGAAATGTAGGAAATAATCTATTTAATTACCCTTACGCTAATACAAATAAGTTATTGTTCTGGATTAGAATGTCAAAAATACCTAAAATAAAAGAGCATCTTCCCGTTACAAAAGAGTACAAAAGTATTAGTAATTTAACACAAATGTTGGATGTATATAAGTCAGTTTATCTAAAGCCAACAACACTAGCTGGCGGAAACGGCATTATGCTTGTTAAGAAAGTAGATACTGGTTATATTCTAATAGATCAAGACGGGGAACTAGCTACTACCAATTCTAAAAAACGATTATCAAATTTAATTAAAAATAAATTAATTAAAAATAAAAAATATATAATTCAACAGGGTATCACCTTTCAATATAATACAAATAAAATAGACTTCCGTGTCTATCTTCAAAAGGACAAAAATAAAAGATGGAGATATTCAGGTATGGAAACCAAGATTGCAAAAGAAGGAAGCATTATTTCTAATTCAAAAAATAGAATAAAAATCGTTCCCGGTATAACAACTCTACGAGAAACATACCACTTAACCGAGCAACAAGCAGAACATAAAATAAATGAAATTACAGAATTAGCTATTAGTGTTTTAAAAAGGATGGAGGATTACGGATTTAGTATAGCTGACATAGCAGTTGATTTAATAATTGACGAAACCTTGAAAATTTGGTTATTAGAAGTCCAGATAAACTATGCTGCAGAAATTAAAGCTAGTAGAAGCGAAGATGAAGGTTTGATTTTACCTCTTATTCTTCCAACTCCTCTTGAATATGCCAAAGCTCTAGCAGGTTTTTAACTTGATTTTTCCCTTCTAAAAAACATGATAGACTGTAGGAAAAGTTCTAGAAAATAGAACACTTTCTACAGTCTAGTTATTTTCAATAATCTACTTTTAGAAGATATAATGCATGTGCTGGTGCCGCATTTAACACTAATTTATTTTCTTTATCCAAAATCTCTAGAATATCCTCTGGTTTTAACGCCCCTAACCCAACCTGAATTAAAACACCCGTTAATAAACGGACCATCTTATATAGAAAACCCTCACCGTGATAGATTAAATTTATTTCTTCTTCCTTCTTACTTATATCTATGGAGAAAATATTCCTTACCGTAGATTTGTTCGTCTTATTGGCAGAAAAATTTTTAAAATCATGTATTCCAATAAAATAAGTTGCAGCTTCTTTCATGGCTTCAAGATCTAAATTGTCCGCTACCTGATAAACATATTTACGGTTTAGTGCAGATGGAATATTACTATTCCATATTTTATATTGATAACTTTTAGATTTTGCTGAAAAACGGGCATGAAATTCAGAAGATACCTCCTCCATTTTCTTAATTACAATATCAGTTGGAAGCATCTGATTACAAATATTTATAAACTTTTCTATATCAATATCTTTTTTACTATCAAAGTGGGCAACCTGCCCATACGCATGAACACCTGCATCAGTTCTACCCGATCCATGTATTTCAATATTTGAATCTAATAACTTTGAAAGTAATAACTCAATTTTTGCTTGAATCGTTTTATCGCTATTATTTAAACGTTGCCAGCCTTTATACTTCGTACCATCGTATTCAATCGTAATTTTATATCTCATTGTACACCCCTTTTGAATTTGTGCTGTTTTGTATTAATTTATTATAAACTACTTTTAAAAAAAATAATTTTATTTATATTCAAATTTTCTTTTAATACTTTAAACTACTGTAGTATAATATAGATTATTAAATTTTTTTAACAAGATGGAGGGTTTTTAGTGAGTGAGTATGTTAAGCAAAACGATGTACTAGGTACTATAAACAGAGGTAATCCTGCCGAATCTGGATTATGTACATTATGTAGAGCAGATTGCAGTGGCAAATGCGAAACATGGATGTCAAGTTTAAAAGGACGCAAAATGCTTTATCCAAGAGACTTTGGAGTAGTAACAGCAGGTAGTTCTAATATAAACCATGTCGGTGTATGTTACAACAACTTACGCATCCAAGGTTATAACTATGGTGCTTACGGCTTACCTAATGGGTTATCCAATAGTGCTGACGATTGTATTTTCCCTAATGTTAATTTAGAAACAGAATTTGGAAATGAAATAAAAACAAAAATAAAAGTACCAATTATGACAGGTGCTTTAGGATCTACTTTTATTGCTGCTAAGTATTGGGAGTCTTTTGCGATTGGTGCAGCACTAGTTGGATATCCAATAGTTGTAGGGGAAAACGTTGTTGGTGTAGATAAGCAATCTGTTATTGAAAATGGCAAGATTGTTAAGGCCCCTGAATTAGAAAGACGTATTAACACATATCTTAAATATTATGATGGATATGGCGCGATTATTGTTCAAATGAATGTTGAAGATACAAGAAATGGCGTAGCAGAATTTATTACTGAAAAATATGGTGATAAAGTAATTATCGAATTAAAATGGGGTCAAGGTGCTAAAGATATCGGTGGGGAGATTCAAGTTACCAGTCTAGAATATGCAACCTTCTTAAAAGAAAGAGGTTATGTTGTAGATCCTGACCCAACCAAAGCTGAGGTTATAGAAGCATTTAAAAACGGCGCTATTAAGGCATTTGCTAGACATAGTAGATTAGGTTATACAGATTTAAATAGTTATCAAGAGGTTAAAGAAAACTTCATGAATTCTGTTGCTTATTTAAGAAAAATCGGGTTTAAAAGAATTACTTTAAAAACAGGTTCTTATGGTATGGAAGCTTTGGCAATGGCTATTAAATTTGCTACAGAGGCAAAGCTAGATTTATTAACAATTGATGGTTCTGGTGGAGGTACTGGAATGAGTCCATGGAATATGATGGAAACATGGGGTGTTCCATCGCTTAACCTTCATTCAAAGGCGTATGAATATGCAAATATATTAGCAGCAAAAGGTTATAAAGTTGTTGATATGGCATTCGCGGGAGGATTCGCTAGAGAAGATCATATCTTCAAAGCTCTCGCTTTAGGTGCACCATATACTAAATTAGTATGTATGGGAAGAGCCCTAATGATACCAGCTTTTGTTGGTTCCAATATTGAAGGAGTATTATATCCAGAAAATAAAGATAAAGTAAACGGTAATTGGAATACTCTTCCGAACACTGTAGCTAAAGAATTCGGCGACAAAGCGGAGGAAATCTTTGCAGGTTACTATGATGTTAAAAAGAAAGTCGGAGCAGATGAAATGAAAAACATTCCTCTAGGTGCCATCGCTGCTTGGACACTTTCTGATAAATTAGCTGCTGGATTACAACAGTTAATGGCTGGAGCAAGGAAATTCTCTACAAGTGAAATATCTAGATCTGACTTATTCTCTGCTAATCGAGAGACCGAAAAAGAATCAGGAATTCCTTATTTAACAACTACTAACGATGATTTAGCTCATAAAATTTTAAATTCATAGAGTCGGTTTATAAAAATACTTTGTTTGTTGAGAAATTAAATTTTTTAGGGAACCCCTTGAGTTTCGTTAGGAACACAAGGGGTTCCTATTTTATATAGTTATGTAGATTATTTTTAATTGACTTTTATATATATTGTGTAGTATACTAATAACTTACTTTATAAGGTTTGATAAAGATTTAAAAATCTATATATTATTTTTGTAAAAAATCACAAACGCGGCAGTGAAAATTAAAATTTTAAAATACAAAGAATATTTAATATATAAGAATCCGTCTGTATCTATACTTGTAAAAATAAACATAAGGAGATTTATATTGACAATAGAAGTTATTTTCACATTATTATTCCTCTTCGTTATAACCTCTCTCACAAATATTTTAACAACACTTAAAACAATATTACTTTCAAAAAAAATTATGAATCCTGTATATATTTTGGTATTTGTTGACGCAATAATTTTTGCAACTATACTTACTAAAATAACAAGTTCAAATGGGTTTCATTTTATAATAGCATACGCTTTCGGAAGAATGTTTGGAGTTTTTGTTGGTGGAAAAGTTGAAGAACGACTTGCCTTAGGAATTATTGAGGTTGATTTATTTTTAAGTAATAAAGATAAAATGATTGAAGTTGCTGAGAGACTTAGACTTGAGGGATATACAGTTAACAATTTTATTGCACGTGGAATGAATGGCGAGGTAAGGCATAAAATTGAAATTGTTATGAAGAGAAAAGAATTCAAAATTTTAGAACGCATCTTAGATGAATACGGTGTAACCGACCCAACACTTAAAATTAAAAATTTAAGTAAAATAGAAGGCAAAATTACCGCCACTAGTATCCACGGTCACTGAAAAAATAAGAAGTAACTAATAAAATATTATTAGGAATTAGACGTCAGATAAATTGTATCTAACGTCTTTTTTATATTTTTTTTATTTTTCATAACAAGCAACTATCTCGCCATAATATAATGTATGGAAGTCATTATCATATAAAGACTTTATATTGTCGTCTAAAATAAGAGATGGATCCATCTTCTGTTTATAGACAATCTTGCATTCATAGTAGATATTACAATTGTCTACTACAGGCGAATCTACCTCTTTAGATGGTATGAATGTTATATTAGCTTCATTGGTTTTATCTATGTCACGACCAGATTTCGTGCCACATATCTTTAAGGCCTTGCTCATTTCCTCATTATCAAAGGGAATACTAACTGTAAAGCTATCACTATTTTCAATAATCTCATATGTATACCTCGAAGAACGTACTAATACCATAAATACTGGCCTTCTCCACATATAGCCTATGCTTCCCCAAGAAATAGTCATCGTATTAACTTTTTCGCCTGAATCTACAGTAAGAAAAGCACCCTTACTAAATAGGTTTTTAAATACTATTTCAAGATTTTTGTTATATTCCATTTTCCCACATCCCATAATTTAATCTACATTCAAATTCTTTACTCTCTAGCAAGCTATTACCTCAAGTAAAGCTTTAAGTGGATTATATTTCAACTCAGAAGAATCGTCTATTCTTTTTGAGTTATCCATTATTTCAGCTAAACTGTTATTCAATGTTTTAACTAAAGCTTGATTATCAATATTGATTACTACGTTTAATTCCAATAAATTTTCCATTGCTCGCTTATTTAAATTGGTTGAACCTAAAGTGAGTATACGGTCATCTACCCTTACCAGCTTAGCATGAACCATGCCCTGACTTAAATAGACTTTTACTTTGTTATTAGTTCTTTTCATAATTTGCTTTAGAACCCTCTTGTTAAGATCTTCTTGAATATTTGATTTAGCTGGCAAAATCATATTAACTGCAATCCCTCTATTAGCTACTTCAATTATTTTCTCTGTCACTTCTTGATCACCTATATACGCCATCACAATGTCTAATGATCTATCTGCACAAGAGATAATTTTTAGAATACTTTCTTTTGCCTCATAGCTTGTTTCTCCATTTCGTTTCACATTAAAAAGAAATTCAACCCTATTATCTACTTCGAATTCTTCTCCCCTATATACTCTTTTTTTAAATTTCTCAACATAAGTTTCGTCATCTAACTCTACCATGTAATCATAATAACGTTTTCCCTCAACATCAGTATAGATCTCTTTATCCTCTATATTTATTCCACCTATAATAAGAGTTTTATCATCAAAAATATAGTATTTGGAGTGATCCCCTTTAAGGTGATTCTTATCAACAGTAATATTCGGATGATTTATTAAAACTTCTACTAATTCGTTATATTCTTGCTTTCTACTCTTTACTTTTCCCTTCATTGGATAGAATTTATCACATATAAAGGATTTAAAGTGTAATCCCAAATTAAATTCCTTGTGAAAAAAACTTTGTTTATTCTCTTCAGCCTTCTCAAAAACTGCCCCTAATTTATCCTTAGAAATATGAACATTCACACCTCTATCCGCAGCTTTTAACAATTCAGAGGAAATTTGATTTCCAATCCTATCATCACGCCAAATAAACATATTAATATATATTGATTTCTGTGACCCATTTATTCTCTCAATAATCCGATTAAAAGAATTTTCTCCATTAACAAGTAATGAAATATTAATATGATCAACCTCCCGAACTTCAATATAACAGTTAATCTGTTTAAATTTTTTTGCTACATAATAATTATATCTTATTAGGACAAGTTTTTTATATTAATAAATAATGACAATATTATTAAAATTGCACTATTATTTAAAAAGTCGCACTATGGACAAAATAATGCTCCATGTGCGACAATTTTTTCAGCAATAATCACGATAATCCTTTAAATATCTTCATCTCTGGAAGATTTTTTACTCATCCAACTTTTAAATACCTTAATTTTTATATAGCCTATTCCAACTACAGCTAAACCTATAAGAACCCACCAATACCACTCCATATAAGTCACCACCTTTCAAAAGGTATTATGATCGAACACATAATTTATCATCTAGACGATAACCCGCTTTTTAAATATCTTAAAAACTAACAAATTTAGTACTACTACATAAACAATCCCTACTAGATAATAGCCCCAAAACCCTAGATTAAAATCCACATTCGGTAGTATCGCTACACTTAAAGCCTTAACCGCCCAAAAGTTAGGTTCAAATCCAAAGAAAAACTCCTTAAAGTCAATGAAAAACATCGATACAATTGGGAAGATAACAATAATCGCGCCCGCCTTCATCATTGCAAAACCTTCTACCTTATTGGTTGCGAAAAAGTTAACAAACATTGCAGAAATTGAGCTAAAAAGTGATATTGAGATTGTGACAAGAAGAATTGCATATAACGGTATTTCAACCAAATCAACTATTATTATTGCTATAATGCAACTAATATAAGTTAGAATAAAACACATCGCAAACCTAAGACCCATAAAAACATTAAAGCTGACAGGTGAGACATCAACTGCATATAGAATCTTATCATCTCTATCATCTAGTATGGAAAACCCAATAACCCCGCCCGTCACGGCTGCTGTCAATAACATAACACCTGCAACAAAAATATGATAATATTGCGCAAGAGAGAAATGAAACTGTTCCTCAGCAATTGGGATGCCAACCCTAATTATTCCTGCCAATATTATAGGATAGGCTAGTAAGAATATCATCATCGGGTCACGTATCCACTTCTTTAATTCATAGAGAATAAATTTTTCCGTCATTATTACTCACCCCCTAATTCTTTCATACTGTATTTATCGAATTTTTTTGCAACGAAATAATAAAGTACCCCTGCTAGAACTATTAAATAACTTAAACTAATTATCAGATCTGTTTTATCAACACTTATTACTGTTGCATTAAAGACAGTAATTATTGACTGAGTAGGATTAATATATTGTACATATCTAAACCATTCGGCAGTAATGATACCAAACATCTGAAGAATTGTGGGAACAGCTAACGCAAAAAAGAATGCCATTAACCACATTAACAGGATAGTAAAATCCTTTGATTTGTAAGTAAAAAGAATACCTATACAAGCATATATGAATGTTGCCAGTATTACAGCAGCTATAATACCCAAGAAATTTATTGAAAGATTCTTGAAAATTACACCATATGCCCCAAGCAATAATAATGTTAATAGGCTGGAGATAATTGTCACCGTAATCTTAGAAACTAAATAATAGTGTTTACTTATCGGTGTTACCAACATTGTCTTTAATGCACTTTCCTGTTTTTCGAACATCATTGATACCCCTACTAGCAAAAAAGACATCATTGTAGCATCTATAAAGATAAAGAGTGGAAAGATTTTATCTATATTGTCTACTGCCAATAATTGAATTAGGACTATCCATAAAATTGTTACCACAAGACTGGCATAGGTGATACCATACTTTCTCATTCGACTTTCATCACCTTTAAGCAATATTGCGAACTTATTCATTTAGTTTCCACCCCTGTTACCTTTATAAATATCTCATCAAGGGTTGTTTCACCACTATGAATTGTAATTATCTCCTTAGTCTTTAAAATATCAAAAAACTTATCATTCTCCTTTAGTGAGTCCATATCAAATACTTCTTTTGTTAGACCGTTATTATTCTTGTATTCCAGTTTAACCTCACGTTTTCCGTAACGAAGCTTTAAATCTTTAGGTGTACTAATCTCTCTTATTTTTCCCTGTGCAATAAATGCAACACGGTCACATAATTCATCAACATCATGCATCATGTGAGTAGTTAGAAATACTGTACCACCATTTTGACGAAACTCTGAAATCATATCTTTTACAATACGGGCATTAGATGGATCAAGACCACTTGTAGGTTCATCCAAGAATAAGATATTAGGATCATTGATTAACGCCCTAGCAAAATTCAACCTACTCTTCATCCCCTTTGAATAGGATGCAACCCTTTTGTCTCTATCCTCCCATAATCCTAAACGCTCGAGAATTGGTCTAATCTTAGCACCCTTTGGATATAAATCCCGATAAAACTTTAAGTTTTCCAGCGCCGTAAGCTTAGTGAACAAAACTGGCATTTCAAAACCAACACCTATATCATTAAAAATACTTTTACCATACCCTTTAAGGTCTTTACCTTTATATAATATCTCACCACGATAATCACTTAGTATTCGTATTAGTAATTTTTGTGTAGTCGATTTCCCCATTCCAGAAGGACCAAGAAAACCAAATATTTCTCCTTTATCAAATCCAAAAGAAATGCCTTGTATCGTATCTTCTTTATTTCCTGGGTATTTAAATTGCAGATCAGTCACTTTAAACATTCTCAGAATTACCTCCTGAAATACGAAATTTTGTATTTAAAATATATTACTCCCTAATAGAACGAATTATTCTGTCCATACTCTCTAGATACAACATCAATTCATCATATCCCTTTGCAGTTAGCGAGATTCTTGTTACCGTTTTCTTGTGTTCGATTTTTTTCTCTACTTTTATATAACCAGCTTCTTCTAAATTACTAAGTTGTACTGATAAATTTCCTGCGGTCATATCTAACGCAAGTTTTATCTCTTTAAAAGTAACTTCCTTCTCCTCTTTAGTAGCAAGATGTGTTAGTATTAACAATCTCGCTCTCTCATGAATAAATTTGTTAATATTTATATCCATTTCATTTCCCTGTGCCAATTTAACCACTCTTTCCTTTTGAAATGGATACCTGTGCAGATACATAGAGAATAAACATTGTAATCCCGAATGTAAAAATTAAAATAACAAGAGGATGTAGCAGCTCAGCAATAAATAGGGAAAAAAGACCACTAAATAATAGCCATTGAAAGGATAGTAATAAATCCTGAAAATTTAGTACAATCATAAACGATACCATCAGCAGTGATAATAATATAGCTAAAATAGGAACTATTAGAAAAGTGAGTCCATTTATTGAAAAATAGACACAAAAAACTACAATTGTAATTAAGAATGGAATCATAATTGTTAACAGAGTTCTTGTATACACTTCTCTCATCAGCATCGTAAAGGTTATATCCTTCCTATGCCTTCTTACTATTTTTAGAAAAACTTTTATCTTAATTAAAATAAGCCCAATAAAACTAACCCCCAAAAAAAGATAAATAGATAGCTTTACGATCGTTGGTAAATCTTGATAACTTCCATAAGAACCTATCATCCATAGAAGAATAAGACTTATCACAGTTATAAATATTCCTGAAAAAAGAGCAACATTTTTGATTCCTTCAGATAAAGAAATATATTTTAGTAGATTATTATTTTTCTTTACTGCCTCCTTAATAAATTGAAGGTCTTTTAACATTTCATCCTTATTATTTAGTTCACTCATAATTAACCTCCATTTGGTTTATGTTATAAACTCAATTACAATATAAACCCGCAAATCGCGATTGTCAACGTTTAACCAGAAATATTCATAAAAAAACAATCATTCATGGAGAATGATTGTTCAGAATTGATTGTCTGAAAATGATTTTTTTTAATTCTTAGTAAATTTTCTATATAGATATAATCCAAATTGTGATATTATCCCAATACCGAGACCTAGTAATGTTATTGTAAATAGTGATAATAAACCGATTAAATCACCCCATCCAGACATTTCATCCAGAAAGATACGATACATCTCGATGAAACCGATTAGTAACCCAATTCCAAAAAATAATTGAACTATAGTAAAATTGAAATACAGCGACAGGTATACAATAAAACCGACTAGTAGTGAAAAACCGATGTAAGCCATTAGGTTGTTAAAATCTATTTCGTTTCCAAGAACAACTCCTACTCCTATTAAAAGTGCTATAAGAGATAAGGTAGCTACACCGATTCCTATTAACCAATAAAATTTCTTTTCTAACATAAACAAATTAGTCCCTCCAAATGAGTTGTCAAATATATTTCTTTATATAATTTACAAAATGGGGTAGCGCTATTGCGGGTGACTCAAGATTATTATTCCATCTTTTAACCCATTCTAACGAAACGTATCCAGCATAGTTATCTCTCTTCAACATATCTAACACACTTTTTAGTGGTACGTCTCCATTGCCAACCATTTTATATTCAATTTTCCCATTTTCCATTATCGAGTCTTTAATATGTAAATGTTTAATGAACGGTTTTAGTATCCTGTAGGTATCCTCAACTGGTTCATCCATATACCTAAAAGGATGATTCACGTCCCAAAGTATTCCAACATTTTTCTTAGATACCCTCTCCATTAGCTTCAATATGGTCCTCGAATTAGCAAATATACCATTTGTCTCAATAAGTACATCTACATTTCTTCCATCCGCATAATCAGCTAGTTCAGATAAATTAGAAGCGACAAATTCAAAATCTATATTCTCGCCAGGATAAGGCTGTTCATCTCCAAGAACTCTCACATACTTAACTCCCAGTTTTTGAGCTAATGCAATATAATCTATACCTTCCTTCATCTGTTTCTCTATATTGTTCTTATCAAATATATAACTAGCAGATGTTAAACACGGAATCTCCAATCCCTTTTCCTTTAAAACCTCTTTCGTTTTATCAATATTTACTGATAAAAAAGGGCCACAATTTGGCGCATAGATCTCATTTTCTATTCCTCTTATTTCAATACCATTAAATCCTAGATCTTTTGTCATGGCAATTATATCATTCCATGACCAAGTGGGACATCCAAGAGTCGAGAAACTTATCTTCATAGATAATCCTCCTTATATTATATTAACAGTAATTATGCTGTTTCTATACTTGCTGCATCCTGTAAATTAAATTTTTCTATTGCCATGTCCTTTAATTCAAACTTTTTAATCTTCCCACTTGCCGTCATAGGAAACTCTTCCATGAACCAAACGTATTTGGGTACTTTATGTCTTGCCATACGCTCTAGCACAAACTCCTTAATATCTTTTTCGGATACTTCAAAATTTTCCTTTGGAATAATACAGGCCATAATCTCTTCACCATAAACTTGACTTGGAACCCCAATAACTTGTACATCTCTTATTAAATCGTTTGTTCTAAGGCATTCTTCAATTTCCTTAGGATATATATTTTCTCCACCTCTGATAATCATATCCTTTATTCTACCAGTTATCTTATAATACCCGTTTTCATCCATTGTAGCAATATCACCAGTATGTAACCAGCCTTCAGAATCTATGGCCTGAGCAGTTGCCTCTGGCATTTTATAATAACCTTTCATTAAATTATAACCTCTTACAACAAACTCTCCATTAGTATTAGGTGGTAAATCTTCGCCAGTTTCATAATCTATAATTTTAGCCTCAATAAACGGCAAAACACTACCCACAGTGCTAACTCTTAAATCTAGACTATCTTCAGTAGTAGTCATAGTACAGCCGGGTGATGCTTCGGTCTGTCCATAAACTATTGTAACCTCATCCATTCCCATAACTTCTACAGTCTGGCGCATAGTTTTAATTGGACAAGGGGAGCCTGCCATAATACCGGTTCTAAGGCTTGAAAAATTATATTTCTTAATATCCTCGTGTTCCAGCATTGCAATAAACATTGTTGGCACACCATGGACTCCCGTACACTTTTCCTGTTGAATTGTCTGCATTGCCTTAACAGGATTAAAGTGGTCAAGTAATACCATTGTTGTTCCATGAGTTACGCATGCCATTGTTGCGAGTACACATCCAAAACAATGAAAAAGAGGAACATGAATTAATAATATATCCTTTTCAGTTAATTTCATATTGTCACCAATACTTTTACCATTGTTTAAAATATTATAATGGGTAAGCATAACCCCTTTGGGAAAACCGGTTGTTCCTGAAGTATATTGCATATTTATAACATCATGTTTATCTAGCTCAGCTTGACGTTGATCTAGTTCATAATCAGTAATATCTTCTGAAGCTTCTAATATATGTTTCCAATTAAACATACCCTTAGGAGTATCATCATCAAGATAAATTAGATTTTTTAAGAATGGGAACGCTTCTGATTTAAGTTTTCCAGGTTGTGAATCCTTTATCTCGGGACACAATTGATTAATTATTGAAACATAATCACTGTCTTTAAAGCCTTTTGTCAAAATTAAAGTTCCTGAATCAGATTGCCTTAATAAGTACTCCAACTCGAAAATCTTATAATTTGTGTTAACCGTAACTAATACAGCTCCCATTTTGGCAGTGGCAAATTGAGTTAATACCCACTCGGGATAATTAGTTGCCCATATGGCAATATGATCACCTTTTTTTATACCCATAGCCATAAAGCCCTTTGCTACCTTCCTACAAAGTCTATTGAATTCTCTATAATTAAGTCGCACTTCTCTTTCATTGCTAACAAGGGCCTCTTTTTCAGGATATAAGCTTGAAATTTTATCAAGAAATCCCCCTATTGTATCATCCAATAAATTCATTTCCCCAACACCTCAAATCATATGTTTAAAAGCAGTTTTTTTGACATTACGTTAATCTTATTATTTAAGATTATTAGTGTCAATATATTCTGAAATATTTGAATAATTATAAAATTCAAAAAACCTGTGATCACTTTTTCATTATCACAGGTTAAAAAAACTATTAAAACTATTATTTTTTTAAAACTTTAATTACTTTAAGCTCTTTATCAGTAAGTGGGTTAGTTGATAAACTGCTACCCCTCGCGAATGGAATGCTGGTCTTGAATACTTGCATTGCCCAGTGCACTGGGAAAGATACAGATAATTTACCATCGGCAGTACCAGCATAATTAACAGCTGCCGCGTAGCGATTACTATATTTAATCCAAACCGACCCTGAATCACCTGGTAAAGAGATTGGCATATTACTTCTAATTATTGTCTGATTCTTAAATTTTACCTCACCTAGTCCACCATAACTGCCATAATTAACCTTTAGGTCCGTATTTATAGACTCTACCCAACCACCTACAAGCCCTGTTGTCCTGCCAACTTTTATAAATCTATCACCTATCCTATAATTAACACAATGTCCTTTTAAAGTACCAATAACCGCATATTTTGTTGACAACAACCTGTTGCTTAAAGGAATTGATATTGCTGCATCAAGATAATTATTATCTTTTTTTAATTTTACGTATTGATATACTCTTCCTATTTTATCGCTGGCTATTTTGCCTCCATCTGCGCCGCCAGGTTGAATAGTATCTGTAGACCCCTGATTATTTTTATTTAAGACATGATTGTTACTTAATACATAAAGACGGTTATTTTTAGAATTAGTTACCACGATCCCTGCTGTTCCAGATGCCTGCGAGGTACCAATACTGTACCCTGCTTTAACAGGTCTAATTCTAATTTTGTAGTTTGTTGGTAAGGTGCTGTTATTGGGGCGAAACGATTCGTTTTTTACTACTCTTATAGGTACAGAAATATTCTTGCCATTAACTTTTGCAGTAATACTTTTTGTTGCTGCCACAGTAAATGCAGTAGCCTCCTGACTGTACACTATAATACCAGCACCATCCTTAGGATTACTAGGATTATAATAACCTACTCCAATCCCCAAAATATCTTTTCTTTCTAAGAGCTTGTTAGAAATTTGTTCCTTTGCTTTTATAGCTTCGTAAAAGGATGCCATCTTATCTCCCCTTCTTTTTAGATATTTTTTAATATCTTATTCTAAAAAGAAAATAAAGAAATAATGATAAAACCCAAAACGTATCCTACAATTCCTAAGATTAATGTAACTATTATATAAGTAACTGCATTGAATTTTTTGTTATCTCCAAAAAGTTTAAACCCCTCATACATAAATGTTGAAAATGTAGTAAACGCACCTAAGAATCCCTCAGCTAACAGTAGATTCATATTACTGTTTAAACCCAAGCTGCATACAACGCCAAGTAAAAATGCGCCAGATATATTTACTAGAAAAGTCGCAATGGGAAAACTACTTTTTGATCTTTCAGATAATATCTTACCTAGTTGAAACCGAGCAACACTTCCAAATGCACCACCTATGCCAACCAGAAGCAATTCCATTTAATCCGCCTCCGTTGCATTTACTTTAAGTAACTTTCCAAATAACTTACGGGCAATAACTATACCAAGGTAGATTGCTGCAAGCCCCAGTATTATTGATAGAATTATATATGAAATTGCAGAAAAATATAACCCTTCCTTTAAGATATTTGCTGTTTCTTTAGTTAGTGCTGAGAAGGTTGTAAACGATCCAAGAAATCCAGAGGCAATTCCAAATCTTACGCTTTCATCAAACTTCCAGATTTCAAAAGCAATTGTAAGAACAATAGCTAATACTAAGCTACCCAAAACATTTATTATCAACGTGTTAATAGGAAGATTCCCAGAGTAATAGTCTATATTTATTCCCTTAATAAAATATCTGGAGATTGCCCCAAAAATGCCCCCTATACTAATGAGAATATATGTTTTCATATTTTATAATATCTCCCTTTCGAAAGGAGACATAACGTTTTTCATCCGTATATATCATTTTTAATCCAACCTTTTCCCCAATAACTTTCATCGTCATAGGTGTATAAAACGAAATATGACTCACGTCTCTTATATAGTACCACTCCATGAATTGAGCATCATCTCTAGGGTGGAACAATGTCATAATCGACAAAACACCTTTTTCATTTAACAACTCTTTAAATAGAAGAAAATATGCTAGCGGATTTTTTAAGTGTTCCACTACCTCTGTAGTAGTTACTAAATCATAATTTTTCCCCTCATATACTTTATCAGGTGAATAAAACAAATCATAAATGTCCATCGAAAAGTTAAAGTCCCTTTCCAAAATCATAGAAAGTACGGGGGATGGACCACTTCCAAAATCAAGCCCTTTTCTCCCGTCTCCACAAAATTTAATAACAGCTTCCTTAAGAAACTTATTGAAATAATCAACATAATGTTGGTCTTCAATTGAATTATTATGATTATTATAAATTTTCTATTCTTCTTCTGGTTTTATGGTTGATTCTTCATCTTTTGAAATAAATTCACAGACATTACAGTAATAATAATTTACATTAAACCTTTTATGGTATATCCCCCTTGTTTTTGATCCACAAATTTTACAAATTCCATTCATCCTGTAGGTAAATCTTTTTCAAAAATATCCGCTATATTATCAAGCGACTTTCCATCATATAGTTCAATCAAGCCATGGTCACAGGCTTCTGCAATTTTAGGATCAATAGGCAAACTAGCAAGAACCTTTAAATCATGTTCGTCGGCTATTGTATTAATATGACTTTCACCAAATATTTTATATTCCTTACCACAATCAGGACATCTGAAATAAGCCATATTCTCGACCAATCCAATAATCGGTATTTTCATAATCTCAGCCATTTTTACAGCCTTAGATACAATCATTGATACAAGTTCTTGAGGTGAAGTCACAATAATAATTCCATCGACAGGTATAGATTGAAAAACTGTAAGTGGTACATCACCCGTACCAGGTGGCATGTCAACGAACATGTAATCAACATCTCCCCATATTACCTCAGTCCAAAATTGTTTAACTGTTCCTGCAATAACGGGTCCCCTCCAAACTACAGGATCTGTTACCTTATCCAACAACAGATTAATCGACATTATCTCTATTCCAGTTTTACTTTTGAGTGGAGTTAGTCCTTGCTTACTAGCCAAAGCTTTTCCACTAATCCCAAATGCTTTAGGTATTGATGGACCCGTAACGTCTGCATCAAGTATTGCAGTCTTATACCCCCTTCTGTTCAGGGCAACCGCTAACATTGATGTTACAAGGGATTTCCCCACCCCGCCTTTTCCACTTACAATACCTATAACTCTTTTAACATTGCTAAATTCATTAGACTTTTCAAAAGAATCTATTTTTTCATCTCTTCTATTATCACAAACATCACCACATGTTTTACAATTAAGATTACAACTATCGCCCAATTTAATACCCCCATCCATTGATAATATTTATATTGCCCATATTAATTTTATTATATTCTGTATTAAACATATGTCAATAATTCAAAAACTTTAATATCTGTTTTGGAATGTATCATCCTTGTCAAAAATAGATTAAGGATATAGAATGATATAAGAAACAAATAAGTTGGAGGTATAATTAATGAAACGTAGTTTAATAGTTTTAATTGTAATAGTTGTGGTAGCTCTGTTAATTGGTATTAGTCTTATTAACGGTTATAATGAGCTTGTGTCACTAAGAGAGAATTCAATTACTG
Organism: Vulcanibacillus sp.; assembly: GCA_050175155.1. Taxonomy (GTDB): domain Bacteria; phylum Bacillota; class Bacilli; order Tepidibacillales; family Tepidibacillaceae; genus JBFXJF01. The sequence goes on along the minus strand of JBFXJF010000002.1, from coordinate 127,450 downwards.
AACTTCAAAATATTGATACACAATTACAACGACGTTTAGATTTAATTCCAAATTTAGTGAATACAGTTAAGGGTTTTGCAGCACAAGAGCAAAGTATTGTAGATAGTGTAACAGAAGCCCGCGCAAAGCTAGCAGGGGCTGACACAGTTGGCGAAAAAGCTGAGGCAGATGCAGAGTTAAGCGGTGCTTTAAATAGACTACTTGTTGTTGTAGAAAACTATCCTGAAATAAAATCTGATGCTGTCTTCATGCAACTTTCTGATGAACTAGCTGGTACGGAGAATAGGATAGCGGTAAGCAGAATAGACTATAATAATTCAGTAAAAATATATAATACTAAAATTAAGAGTTTTCCTACCGTTACTTATGCTAACTTTTTAGGCTTTGAAGAACTGGAGTACTTTGAAGCATCAGAAGGTGCAGAGGAAGTACCCGAAGTTTCGTTTTAAAGAAACTCAAGCAAAATGGCGGCCTCTAGTGTCGCCGTTTTTAATCTAGATAGGAGTATTATAAAAATGAAAAAGAGTAATATTTTTATATTAATATTAATTATCTCATTAGCTTTAACATCCTCAGTATTTGCAACTGCTGTTCCTACGCCTACTAATGATTTTTATGTAAATGATTTTGCTGGTGTATTAAGTGAATCTACGAAAAACTTGATTATGCAAAACAGCGTTTCTATTCAACAGAAAACTGGTGCACAGGTTGTTGTAGTTACAGTTGATAGTTTAGAGGGTAATGTTTTAGAAACTTACTCATTGGATATTCTTCGCTCTTGGGGAATTGGTGACAAAACTGCTAATAATGGTGTTTTAATGCTTATTGCGGTAGACGATAAGAAAAGCCGTATTGAGATAGGTTATGGATTAGAAGGAGCCCTACCAGATGGAAAAACAGGTCGCATTCAAGATGAGTATATGTTGCCCTACTTTAGAGTTGGTAATTATGACGAAGGAATTAAAAATGGTTATCTAGCCATTATAAACGAAGTTGCTATTGAATACTCTTTAGACATGAGTTCTTTAGAGCAACCTACCCCTGAGATAAACTCAATTAATGAAGTGGATAGTCTTAGCCCACTTGCAAAAACAATAATTGGAATCTTTGTTGTACTCTTATTAATCATTGATTGGACGTTATTCGGCGGAAGAATAACTCGGACATTATTTATGATTCTATTGTTACGCGGTGGAAGAGGCGGAAGCGGTGGAAGTGGTGGTGGCGGCTTTGGCGGTGGCGGCGGAAGCGGTGGCGGTGGCGGTTCAAGCCGAGGTTGGTAATCAAAAAAGGTCCAATAGCTTAGGCTTTGGACCCTTTTTGAATAGATAATTCGTTATACCACTCTTGAGGTAGTAAAGATTCATCCTGAACATTGTTTCTATCACCCAAAATTTCTTTACACAATAACATCATAATATGACCCCTCAGGTCATTATTATCACCTATTGCAAATTGGGAAAGAAGATAGTTTAGAGCTTCGTCACCTTGTTTGATAATATTACCATATTCATTCTGATGTGCATTGATATAGTCCTGTGGATTAGAAGAGTATAAAGGCGACGACATAATTATTTCAAGATTCAATTCAACTATATTAGAATGCCATAAGCCAATTGTCTTTACACCATTGCCAACTGGAAAATTAATTTTATCAGCAATTATGCTCATTTCATCTTTTGTAAAATCAACTGTATTCATTTGATAAATAAACAATTCGGTTTCCGTACTATAACTAGCAAGTAATTGATTCAATTCCTCAATACTATTTACAGCAACCCCTAGGTCATAGATTTCATTCTTATCCTTATTTCTATTTGTACCCATTAGCAATGTGAAGTAAGTATCATTATTTCCTGTTAAGTCTTTATTTTTCCACACATAAAGCTCTAGACCTTTCATGGGATCTTCATTGAGCAGATTAGATCCAGTATCTCTTGGATTAGCTAGCAATACTAGTACTAATATTATTACTACAACAGCTATAAACGTTACCCAAAATGCAGGCTTTTTGTAGTCTAATAGATCACCCATTTAGTTACCTCCTCTATTATTCGTTTAAGACCCTTTGCCTCTTTTTGAGAGATTTTTTCCCACAAAGTTTTTTAATCATATTATATATAGTCAGCTTCTTCTAAAGAGGTTTAACTAAGAAAATTACATTTTAAACTTAATAATTAGAGTTTTAAGTTCCGCGGCAATATCTACTAATACTTCACTAGAGCTTGCTATTTCCTCCATTGCAGCAGCCTGTTCCTGCACGGATGCTGAAGCTTCTTGTGTCCCAGCGGCATTCTCCTCCGCTATCGTAGATAGATTTTGCATTAATCCAACTAGCTTTGCTTTATTATCATTCATCATCTCAGATGATTCGTTAAGTCTTTCTATAATTAATTTTGTAGTTTCAATAGAGGCAGCGATAGATTTGAATTTATCTTCCGTCTCCATAACACTATCATTTTGAGTGCCTACTATTACTTTAACTTCCTTCATTATTTCAACAGCATCTGAAGATTTATTCTTCAGCTCTTCGACAACTCCACTTATCTCATTGGCAAAGCTACTCGACTCCTCAGCCAATTTTTTAATCTCATCTGCAACAACTGAAAATCCTCTACCTGCTTCGCCTGCCCTAGCAGCTTCTATTGCAGCATTTAGCGCTAAAAGATTAGTCTGATCTGATATGCTTTGAATCATCGAGCTTGCTTTTTCTATCTTTTCGGAACTTTCGTTGTTACTTATAATAATATCATTTATAATTTTCGCTGCTTCATTACTTTGATTAGTTTTATCTATCAAATCTTTTAAAATTTTAAAACCATCTTCTTTTTCTCTATCAATTTCTTCAATAGCCTTATTAAGCTCTAACATATACTTTCCATCTTCTTCAACCAATTGTCCTAATGCTTCTACATTACTAACTGCATCTTCCGTATCCTTCGCTTGTTCATTAGCACCACGAGCGATCTCCTCTATGGTTCTTGCTACTTCCTCAGAGCTTGTTGCAGATTGCTGCGATATAGCAGTAAGCTGTTGAGAAGTTGAAGTTACACTATCAGAACTTTTATTCATAGTCGTTACTATATCTGTAATATTATCTCTCATAAGTCTTATAGCCCTTACCATTTCCCCTATTTCATCCTTGCGATCTATGTATTTAAGTGCTTTTGTTTGTTCCCCATATCCAAATTCGTAGTTTGACAATTCAATTATTCTCTCAGTAACCGCAACAATTGGTTTTACAATTCCTCTAGCCACAAAGAAAATTATTAAACTAATAAGAAGTAGACCAGCAATACTTACAATAAGTACAGACATAATAATATTATTCGTTTCCTTATATATTTCATCTTGAGGAACTTCGGTTCCATAAGTCCAATAAGTTCCAGTGTTCCCAATCAATATAGGTGCAAAAGATTTAAATGTATCTTTGCCCAGATAATCTGAATAAGCCTCTTGCGAATAACTTTCACCTTTATTGAGATTTGAAACAACACTGTCTGACTGATTAATTTGTGCGGCTTTCATTACTTTACCTATCATCGCATGATCAGGATGTGCAACAACTATCCCTGTATTAGATATCAATCTACCAAACCCTGTTTCGTATATTTTTATATTGTCATTAATTCCTTGAAGTTGCTCCAATGTGATATCGACTCCAGCAACACCAATAGTTACACCATTATGCTGAATAGGCACTGTTAATGATGTCATTAAAACTTTTTTACCGTCAACCTCATATTCGAAAGGCTCCAATATCGCTTCCTTGCCAGATGTAAATGACAACAAATAATAATCCCCAACTCCTGGAATATCGTAACCTTCTAGAGGCGCCGTTTTTATTGTCTCCCCATCTCTATACCAATAAGGTATAAAACTACCTGTCCCATCAAAAGTATCAGGTTCAAATCCAACCCACACTCCAAAAAAATTATTGTTACTAAGAATTTGTTTTAAAATAGAATTTACACTATCTTTGTCGGTCTCACCTGCTTCTATTAACCCTTCTAGTGCATCAGAGATGGTTCTAGCTGAGTCTAGAGCTACCTCTAGTTCTGCTTTTATTAGGTTGCCATATTCCATCGATAAAGCCTCTGAATATGTTGCGGCATCCATTTTTTTATTCTGATAAAGTGTATAGGATATGTACACAACCACTGTAGTAAAAATTATAAATATCGGTATAAAAATAATCAACAAAGTTTTATTTCTCAATTTCATTCCAATACCCTCCTCTACCTGTAAATCTACAATTTCCCCTGACTAATAATTAAAAACTATTATATCATACAGATAATAGATAGAGAATAATCATAATCTTAATTATAGCTAAAAATAAAAACCGCAGAGCTTATTAGTCTGCGGTAAAATACTAATATATATTCAGATTTTTAGCTTTTTAGTACTATTCCTTTACCTCTTCTTCTTGTTTCTCTTCCTGCTGTTCTAAATGTTTCTCTTGCTCTTCTTCTTGTTGCTCATCTTGATGTTCTTCTTTAGGATTCTTAGCTTCTTCAATGTCCTGTTTATATTCTTGAATTTTTATCTGAGAAGATTTAACCTTAATAAACAAATCAGCTAAAGGAGATTCGTCATTATCCTTCTCCTGTTCAAATGTCTTTTCTCCAATTTCATTATAAAGTTTCATTATCAACTTTTCTTCATCGTTTATCTTTGAATTTAGTCTTGTTACATCTGCTACTTCCTTTGCCTTGTTCGCCGTTGCCTCTGCTGCTGAACCAATCTTTTTACCTAAATCTTTAAAAAATGCCATCTTTACCACTCCTCTTAAAATTTTATTTGCTTACCTTATTTCTTTAACCCTGCCAACAACTCCATTTTCTAACATAACCTTGATACCATGATGGTGCTCAGGTGATTTTGTCAAAATTCTCTTAACCACACCCTCAGTTAGTTTCCCAGCAACTTGATCCTGTTTTTGAACTACCATTACAGTGTCCCCTACTCTTATATTGCTTCTTCTAGTTCCGTCCATGTGCTATCCTTTCAATTCATTACATTATATCTATTATACTATATTCTACTAAATAATTATCTTAACTTATTATTTAATATATTATGTTTGTAATTATAATAGACCTAAAATCTCTTAATATAACCTGTGCTGTTCCCAATAATCCTCGTCTACTATTTTAACTTGTACATCATAATATCTAATAGGAATAGCGTTTTTTAAAGCAGTGAAGCGAAAAACCAAATCTCTTGTTCCCCAAAGCATCATATCATCATGCCATAAGTACCCTGCCCAAGCTTCACTTCCTTCATTTATTAAATAGGTTGAATACGAAGTCCCAAGAATCTCTGCATAGATGCTATCTGGATTACCAATAGTATCAGCATTTAAAATGAATTTTTCCCCCGGGAAAAAAACGTCGTAGGTTCTAGGCTGATCGGGCGAACCGGTTACCGAGACATTATACTTAATCCTATTTATATTCCACTGTTCTGTATGTTTAACATATCCTGTAACATCTATATCAATGACTGAAAAAGGTAAATCAAGATAGGCTTTATCTCCATGATCACCAATGGCTTCTATCTTTACACTATAATCACCTTTAGGCAAATCTACTGGAATAATAATATCTTTCCAGTAGACATCATTGTCCTTCTGTAGATTTATATTATTGACATCATAGCAAATAGTTTGAATAGGCGATACCCTTGTCCCATCCTGATAGATAGAAACATTTAAGTAGTGCTCATAAGGATATCTAGTTTTAATATCATATAAAAGTAGGTTAGCACTACTCGGTACACTTGTAATAGAATATCTAGGATTTTCTGTGGTAAGCTTTGCGTCCAGTAATTGAATGTTTGGTCTATCTGCTAAAGTAAATTCAATTACAATAACCTCCGACCATACGTTATAACAATCCATAACAGCATATTCTATTATATAGCTATCTGGTTCTAAATTGTTGGGGATACCATATACCCAATCCCCTGTGCTAGATTTATATTTTATGCTCCTGTCAATAATACCTTTATCAATCCTGCTATATTGAAAGTCTGGATCATAAGATAAATCAACCCAATCTATATTATATGTTCCTGAATCAGCGTCAAAATCCCAATCCATTTCTACATCAGCTATTGGCTTTCTGTGAGCGACTATTTCAAGCTCTGCTACATTTGAATAATCTCCTAGTTCCTCATAACCAGTCGGTTCATCTTTTATCCTTCGATATATTGTATATATTCCTGGTTTACTAAAGCTAGATTTTAATTCTGATGTGTAGCTTGAATCTGAATAAGCTGTTAGTGTTCCGTTTTCTTGCCCTAATGAATTATCAAAGATATATGGATTATGAATATATTGAAAACCATCTATTAATATTGGATCTCCTTCATAATCAATATCTGAATAACTAATGTTAAATGTTTCACCGATTAAAACAGTCAACCCTTGATAGACTGGATTTTCTTCTTTTATAATATTTACAATCTCATTAATTAAGCTGTTGGTATCACTAGAATATGCTATAAAATAGTCTGATGTAATTTGACTTTGCAAAGACAAATCAGCTATGAAAATTACTTTTGTATCTTTTGCAATATCCTTTACATAATTAAAATCAGCTAGATTGTTAATAGTAGAATTAGCTACATATATTATATATTTATTACTATCTGTTTCAAACGAAGGTATATATTCTTGCTTGATATCTTTATAAACTGTTCCTGAATAATTACCATAATAATTATTATAGGTTACGTAGTTAGGAACCCATTGTGTATATGTTCTTGATACAGTACCACTATAAGAGCCTAAATATGTACTATATACATACCTATAATCTCCACTTATTGTGGTTGTTTGACTAACTAAAGAAGCACCTGTCTTATAAAGTGTACCTGAATATCCACCAGAGCTATAATATATTGAAGGTGTACTTGATGATGTTTGGCTTATTATAACACCTTTATAATAGGTTGTTGTACCATATCCATATGCTGAACCGGAAGCTGTCTTATAGTCTGTAAATGTCTGATAGCTTCCATAGTCAACGGTATATGGATAGTTACTTACATTGTATCTCGTAAGCGTACCAGTATATCCATTACTATCATAAGTTCTTGTTAATGGTGGGTAGCTTGTTCCTGAATTATAACTTAGATACGCTGTTTGTTCATACACGTATGTTTTTAGATCCCACATATCAACATTGGCAGTCATTGAATTAGCTCTAAAGCTATTAGTAATATTTATTCTCGAACTTCTTAGTAAATCCGTTTCTGTTTGCGGTAATTCTTCATCAATTAAAAAGGTTACATCTAATTGAGGAAAGTTATATTCAATATCTGTATAGATCTTAGTCATTGGTATAAGATTGTCAACAAAGAACTCTCTTTCTATTACCTTAAATCTTTTATCTTCTTCATTAATATATTCAGGAATTGTTTCTTCCCCAAAATCTTCTGTAGCTGTGAAAACAATCTTATAATTGCCAAGCTTATCAGGAGTATAAGTTGTACTATCTATCCAAGTACCACTATAAACCTCTGTTTCAGGATCCTCGTCATTATCTGTGTCATAATATATCTTGTAAGTCATTTCTGTTACTGTATCACCATCAAGTGAAGCTCCTTCACTTAATATATCTAATGCTTCATTTCTTATTAAGACGTTGTTCCAAACAATACTTATAATGTCTGGATCGTAATCAGGCATAACATAAACTTCATGATCATATGAACGTGATCCATATTGGTTAGATACTGTTACGTGAACATTGACATTACCCTCTGACTTTCGCATAAACTCTTTATATTCTAAAGAATTAGTACCATAATACAATGTTTCTCCATCAGCAGTAGTTACAGTAAATTCACTTATTGCTACTGTTGACCTAGAATTTAGATAAGCTGAAACTATTGATTTATCTGCTGTAACTGTTATCTTTCTGTTCTCTTTAAAGGCTCCATCAACTAAAACCTTAGCATGAGGAACGGAATCGTATACTACTATGCTAGAGCTAAAAAATGATAGTTCTCCTTCAGTATCGATATAATTGACAGAATAACTGTAAACTCTATCTTCTCTTATCTCTGGAAATTTATATTGACCATGTAGAAACTTGTTTTCATCAGCTTCTGAAAGTCTTACACCATTAACTAAAACATAACGATCAATTGCACTTGATACATTTATTTCTGTTAATGAAAGTGGAAATAAATCTACATCAAGTATTTTTGTTGGTGCATTAACAACAAACTCTATCGGTTCAGGAATATCAGATGTTTCGGTATAAGCTTCAATAACCCCTGTTACGTTCTTTGTTTTGGTTGTAAAGTCATACGCTGTTTCATTTGTTGAATATAAAGCTTCTGCCTTAGCGGTAAGAATTATATTAAAACTATTGTCACTACCAAGGAAGCTTTCATATCTACTTTGTGGAATTGTTAAAGAAAAATCATAATAACCTTCCTTCTTGCTATTTTTATTAGTACCTCTAGCTGTTAATACATCACTTGTTATGCTATTAGTTAAGGTAAAGTTCCATTCATTAATATCTTTTCTTATATAATAGATAGATTCTTTAATGCTATTACCGATATACAGATCATCTAATATTTCACCAGTTACTTGAACATTTAAAGTAATATCACCATTATCTGCTATCTTTACGGTAGAAATCTGCGGAATATCTGCTTCAATCTCTGTATATTCTTTATTGTATTTGGCTACTGGAAACGTTTGATAATAGACCTTTCCAGTATAGTTAGATTGATGAAACAACGTACCCTGTCCTGATGAATAAGCACTTGGGGCTGAATCAATATTGTTGTAGTTAACAGGACTAATATTTGTTGCAATGTCACCAGTTCCCATTACAGTTCCAGATTCAATAAAACTTACACTTTCGTCTATCCATTTAGCGACAAGAGTTGAATCTTCACCAGTTGATAAAGCTACTCTGTTATAACTGCCTGGTACTTTACCAATATATTTACTAAAACTGGTATATGCAGGACTTGTGTCTACCCAAGGCTGATAAAACCAGGTTCTTTTAGTCAGGTTACTATCGCTTCCTGTAAAATCATCAGGGAAGTAGACATTATTAAGATTATTTTTAGTTTGATCATATCCATGATAACGATACTCTCCTGGTACTCCATTCTTAGAATAATATGCTTCACCTGTTGGGTTTTTTGTATCAGATTTAAAATCATTAGGATAAATTGAATTATAATCGCCATAGACAACAAGTGATAATTCTTCCCATAATTCTTTATTAAACGTATGTTTATTTCCTTTACTATCATATATATAATATGGCAATGAAGAATCTAAAAATTCATCAGTTTTATACTGTGTCCAATCATTTATAAGTGTATTTTTACCATCATAGGTTAACGCAAAAACAATGCTAGATTGAAATAATAGAATTAAAGCTAGAATTAAGATTAATGACCTTTTCAAAAACAGTCACCCCCTATCATTTTATTTCTTATCAGAAACAAAGATTGTACCACCATTTCCATCATAACCAAGATGAACATCTCTATTATTAATGACATAATATTTATCTATACCATAATCTATATTCTCAATATTTAACATATTTTTTAATAGATTTAAGAAATAACTTGCTTCATTTTCAAATAATACATTAGCATAGATTTGAAGAAAATCTCCGTATCTATCATCAATATAGCTGTAATAAGTAGACATATCAGAATAATGTTCATAGTTCCGCCAAATAACAAGCATGTAAGGTTTTCTAATGTCTTTAAAATATAATGTGTTAACACTTAAAGCCATATCTAAATGAGGTACTTTTTCCATTGTTGGTAATTTAGTAGTTTCGATATCAGGATAAAATAAAACATCCAGTGCTTGTTCATATGGATTAAAGGTTATATCAAACCAACCATAATCTTGTTTCTCGATTGCCTTTATCTGGTCATGCAAAGTTATTACTTCATTTACCGGCTGTCCTTTATCATTAATTGGTGCATAAAAAGGATATTGTACCTTAATCCAAGATCCTAATTTTTCATCATACTCATTAACCGTTACCATTGTTGAAGCAAGATTGCCAAAATCAAAAGGCTTTAATAAATCCTCATATAATAATCGCATGATAACGGTACTTGCTTCTGCTCTTGTTGTGTAACCTCTTGGATCAAATAGATTGTTTCCTTTACCAGTAATTAAACCTACTTGGTAAGCTGTAATTACAGAATCTTTATAGTTATCATTGATTGAGTAATAATCGTTAAGGCTTTGTTGTACTACTGTTTTAAGATTGTCTTGTGATAAAACATTATTCTTGGCATAGGCATTAACGATAATATATGCCATTTCTTCTCTTTTAATTGCTCTTAGATAGTTGTTAAATTGGTCTGGTGCAATTAGATTTAATTCCTTTGCTTTTTCAATGTATGGATCAGCCCAATACCCAGTAATGCTTGGACTTGGAAAGTAACCTAAAGCTGTTACTGTCATTTTAATAAACTGATCTACTTGAATTGTTGCACTTGGTCTGAATGTTCCATCACCATAGCCATTTATAACTCCTAAATCTACTAATTGGACTACATTATCATATGCCCAATGTTTAACACTAATATCCTTAAATTTGCTTGTGCTCTCCTCTGCAAAAACATAAGATACCGATGTTAAAAGTAATATAATTGATAATAAAACTATTGAAAATCTTTTCATTTTTGTTCGACTTCCTTCCCGCCTATTTTCCTATGTTGTGGTTAGATTAGAGAAAAGAAGGGACAAGGTGCCTTTGCCCCTTCCACTATTTATACTTTTTCTGCTAATTCCTCTTTTTTCTTATTCCCATACGTAAACATTATTTTATCTACTAGAAAAGAAACTACCTCATACTCTACTTCCTCTTTTTTTCTAGTTTTATTAATCAGCTGACCTTCAACAAGTATTTCATTACCCTTTACATAGTACTTTTCAATTATTTCAGCAGTGTTCCCCCATGCTTCCATATCTATAAAAGTTGTTTTATCTTTACCAATAGAAACAGCAAGCCTATTATTTAAGACCTTTTTATCTTTGTTTTCCCCTACTTCTTTAACTTCAACATCAAAAACTAATCTTCCCAATAAAGCTACACTTAACATTTAAACACTCTCCTTATAAATTTATATAAAACCCAACCACCATCTTTTTCCTTAATATCCCCTCCATTCAATAATTAGTTATTTGTGCTAAATTATTCCTTTACATATTTAGACATTTATTTCTAATTTCCTTTAATAATTTTGCATTTTTTATCAAAGTTTTACAAAAACTACTAAAATAAAATAGTTACTACATAAATGTAGTAACCACAAAAATTCTTTCAATATGTAAAAATTTATGCTGAGCAAATGGTTTAACTCTATGGTATTATTAATACTTAACCTAAAATGATAAATTTAATATTTCAAATAATAGGGAGTGGAGATACTTGATTGAATACAACATGATATACAGCGCTATTTGCTTAGCCTCTTCAATACTTATCTTATCCCTTGGACTAATATCTTTATTGCATTATAGATCCCACTCTGCGAAACCTCTAGGAATATTAATGTTTTTTGCTGGGATTTATTCCTTCGGATATGCCTTTGAAATAATACAAGGGGACCCTAGTTGGACTTTTTTTTGGATAAGAATAGAATACCTAGGAGTATCCTTTATTGCTGCAACTTCTTTGTGGCTTTCCTTTGAATTTACTGGCAAAGTTAAATATTTAAAAAAGTCTTTTTATTTTTTGAGTTATGGAATATCAGTATTCTTTCTGATTACCTTTTTCGCCAATATAGCAATAAGTCAAAACGACTTACTCTCGACAGCAGAGTTAAGTAATAGCATCCTTTATATCGCCCATTCTATATGGTTATTCTCTTGTCTGACTTTAAGTTTAATGTTGTATATACACTATTATATAAGGAGTTCACTTCTTCTAAAAAGACAAGCACTTATAATGATAATCGGTTCTACTAGCATTGTTTCATATTATTTTATATATCTTCTTGGATTTATTCCCTGGGATATTAACATTGGTCCCGTAGCATTTGCAATTAATGGAACAATTTATGCCTATGCTATCTTTAGAGTTAAGCTTTCGGATATATCACCAATTGCTAGAGATAAAGTATTTGAGAGTATGGATGAGGGTATAATTATTACCGATCTTTACGATATAATCGTAGATTATAATTCTTATGCTATAAAAGTGTTTCCCGATTCACCAAAAAATTGGCTGGGGGAAAGCTTGTTTCAACTTAGTTCTGAATTTGGAAGTCTTCATACTCTTGACTCATCAAAGTCCAAGGCTATACGCATTAATGACAGTGATGGAGTTCAATATTATCATATAAAAAGAATATCTGTATTTGATAAAAAAAGAAATAAGTTAGGCTACGCTTGGTATATTAAGAAAATAACTGAACAATATAAGCTAATGGAAAAACTGAAAGAATATGCAGAGAAAGATGAATTAACGGGCATTTGGAATAGAAGAAAGTGGCTTGAATTAGCAACTTATGAGATTGAGAGATCAAAAAGATATAAAGGTTCAATATCCTTAATGATAATTGACGCAGACCATTTCAAGTACGTAAATGATACGCTAGGCCATGAGGCAGGAGATAAAACATTAATTACAATTTCAAATATAGTCTCAAAAGAAATTAGAAATGGCGATATTTTCGGGAGAATAGGCGGCGAAGAGTTTGGCATAGTTTTTCTAGAAACAAATAGAGCGGAAGTTCAAGCTTTGTCTCAACGCCTACTTACAAGTATTTCCAATACTAAAATTGAGTTTGAAGAAACAATTTTTAGTGTTTCAGTTAGTGCAGGAATAGTAATGTGCGAAGACTGCTCTGAACTATCAATAAAAGAACTTATGAGAAAAGCAGATATCGCATTATATAAAGCAAAAGAGACTGGTAGAAATAAAGATGTTTTTGCATAAAAAAGCGTATGATTGGAGGGACTCAGCTCTCCAACACATACGCTTTTATTATTGCTATTTCTATTGTTATCTTTTCAATGAACCAAGTAACCCTCGAACTAATGACCTACCTACTTCCCTGCCGATAGTATTGACAGCCGAGGTAGTTGCTTTTCCAAACATAGACTTCTTTGCTCTTGATGATGATGATTTCTTTTCTCGGTTCTTCTTTTCTTCTTCCTCTTCTTTTTCTATCTCCTGCTGTTCTTTTTCCATAATCCTTTGATCCTGTTGTGCCTTAATCTTTAACAATTCATATGCTGATTCCCTATCGATTTCTTGATCGTATTTTCTACTCATAGAAGAATTATTTATAATCCTTCTTCTCACTTCATCCTCAATAGTACCAAACATACTTTGCGGCGGTAAAATAAGTGCCCTCTCAACAATCCCTGGGCGTCCGTCAACATCCAGGCAAGATACAAGTGCCTCTCCCGTAGCCAATTCCGTGATTGCAGTTTCAGTATCGAACTTAGGATTTGCACGAAATGTTTGAGCCGCAGCCTTCACTTGTTTTTGGTCCGATGGAGTATACGCCCTCAAAGCGTGCTGTATACGGTTCCCTAATTGTCCTAAAATATCCTGTGGTAAATCCGAAGGACTTTGTGTTATAAAATAGACACCAACCCCCTTTGAACGAATCAGTCTCACAACCTGCTCTATCTTTTGAAGCAATACTTTTGGGGCATCTTCAAAAAGAAGATGAGCTTCATCAAAGAAAAAGACCATTTTAGGTTTATCCATGTCACCCATCTCTGGAAGTGTTTCAAACAGTTCAGAAAGCAACCATAATAGAAACGTTGAGTAGAGTACAGGAGCATGAAAAAGTTTTACACTATCCAACACATTAATATATCCTCGTCCACTATCGTCAGTTTGTATCCAGTCGTGAATATCAAGGGCTGGTTCACCAAAAAAATAAGTACCCCCTTGATCCTCCAACGAAATTAAATTCCTTAAGATTGAACCAACGCTTTGAGAAGAAATGTTGCCGTAATCTAATGTGAATTCTTTAGCGTTGTCCCCCACATATTGAAGCATAGAACGAAGATCCTTCAAATCTAGTAATAGCATTCCCCGATCGTCAGCTACCCTAAATACAATATTTAAAACGCCCGTTTGTGTCTCATTTAACCCTAAAAGTCTTGCAAGAAGCAACGATCCCATCTCCGAAACTGTAGTTCGAACAGGATGTCCGGCTTCCCCAAACAAATCCCAAAACCGAACAGGATAAGCTTTATAGTCAAAACCCTCAACACTCATCCGAGTAACCCTTTCCTCAACTTTAGGATTCTCAGTCCCCTTAACTGCAAGACCCGCTAAATCTCCCTTAATATCTGCAAGAAATACAGGAACCCCCATATCACTAAAAGATTCTGCCAGCACTTTAAGAGTTACCGTTTTACCAGTACCTGTTGCTCCAGCAATTAGACCATGTCGATTAGCCATCCTTGGTAAAAGATTAACGGCTATATCACTTTTTCCAATCCAAATTTTATCCCCAGTAAACATTTAACACACTCCTTAAATTATATTTCTATCATTTTAATTTATTAGACCCCATCAAGATTATTCTCGCAGTATGTATTTTCGAAATTATTATATCATATTTCAAATATAAAACCCCTGCATATATTCTGCAGGGGTTCCCACTATTAATAGATTCGTTCGTCCATCTCTAAATAATTCTTTTCTTTCACAAGGCTTTCATATGCCGGTCTTATTATTTTATCTACATTAATAAGTTCCTCTATACGATGAGCACTCCACCCAACAATCCTCGCCATAGCAAAGATAGAAGTATATAGTTCTAATGGAATGTCTAGCATACTGTAAACAAATCCGCTATAAAAGTCTACGTTAGCACTAACTCCCTTATAAATCTTCCGTTCCCTTGCTATTACCTCAGGAGCAAGTCTCTCTATCATTGAATACAACTCAAAATCTGATCTTCTATCTTTTTCCTCAGCTAACTTTTCTACAAATCCTCTAAATACCTTTTCCCTTGGATCAGAGATGGAATATATGGCATGTCCCATTCCGTATATTAAACCCCTTTGATCAAATACTTCCTTATTTAAAATTTTGGATAGATAGTTTTTTACCTCTTCTTCATCCTTAATATCTGAAACATTGGATTTTATATCTGTCATCATCTCTACTACCTTAATGTTGGCTCCACCATGTTTGGGTCCTTTTAAAGAAGATAGTGCTGCAGCAATGACTGAGTAGGTATCAGACCCAGATGATGAAACAACCCTTGTTGTAAAAGTTGAATTATTCCCTCCGCCATGCTCCATGTGAAGCACTAATGCTACATCAAGCACTCTAGCTTCAAACTCTGTATACTGCTTATCTGGTCTTAACATTCTTAATATATTTTCTGCTACAGAAAGGTTATCGTCTGGTTTATGAATATAGAAGCTATTACCACGTTCATAATGATTATATGCCTGATAACCATATACTGATAACATCGGAAAAATACTAATAAGCTCAAGACATTGTTTTAATACATTATTCAATGATAAATCATCCATTTTCTTATCGTAAGAAGCCAGAGTAAGAATACTTTTCGTTAATGAATTCATAATGTCTTTGCTTGGTGCTTTCATAATTACATCTCTTACGAAATTTTTCGGCAAGGACCTGCTGTTGGACAATATATTTTTGAACTCTAGCAGCTGTTCTTCATTTGGAAGTGAACTAAATAAAAGCAGATAGGCCATTTCTTCAAATCCATATCGCTTATTATCAATTGACCCCTTTACCAGATCAAAAATATTATATCCGCGATACAAAAGTTTTCCCTCACAAGGTATTCTCTCTCCATCTACCTCTTGATAGGCTTCAACTAAAGAAATATTAGTAAGCCCTGAAACTACTCCCCTACCATTTTTATCTCTAAGTCCACGCTTTACTCCATACACATCATATAGATTTACATCAATTACACTTGTTTCAGTACAGATTTTACTATACTTATCTGTATAGTTTCCAATAATCTTCTTTTTATTATCCTGCATGTATTTCCTCCAATTCAAACTTTTCTCACTACTCATTAGCTCTTTCCTCACTATGCTTCAATGTTATTTTTATATTATTAGCAATTTTTCTTGCTACAATTTCCATTATTTTTTTTTCTTCCAAGGATACCCCTTCAAAGAGAATACCCGTTATATTGTCTCGTATTTCTTTTGCTTCTTTAACAATCTGTTTAGCATTATCAGATAATTTCAAATGGATGCATCTTCTATCATGTTCATCTGGATTCCCCAACACATATCCATCATCTATTAAGGATGTTATTGCTTTTGAAACATGAGACTTTGCAAATAAACGCGAACCCACTATATCTCTTGCCGTATCGGACGGTTTACTACTTTCTAAGAATAGTAGAATTTCTATTTCAAGCTTTGTTAGTCCATAACTTCTTAAGATCTGATCATATTTTATTTCGTATATTTTTTTGAATTGCTGACCATCCAACAGAATTTCAAGATTACTAGTCATACTATAATTCGATCCCTCTATTTTTAGTTATTTTATTGTTCGTTTTTCAACTGTTCATTATAGAACCATAATACTATTAAAGAAAACTATAAGTCAAATTAAAATTTATAGTTATCTCCCAATTAAAATGTATTCGTTTCACTATCTTTTATATAAGATAATTTAAGAAGCTTCTTCCCTATAATTATTTTCTATTTCCGCAATGGAATCTCTAACAGCTTTAGCAACATTATATGCTAACTCAACAGGGACGGCGTTGCCAATCATTTTATATCCATTTGCAACGTCAGTGTAAAAAAAATCGAAATTATCAGGAAATGACTGTATTCTTGCACATTCTCTAACACTTAATCTTCTATATAAATCTTCCTTGCCAGGAACAAATATCCTTTTGTCTTTTTCCACAAATATCATTTTCGGCGCTTGTGGATGAATTGGGGCATGTCTTCCTCCAGCTTGTATTGTAAACGAAGGCTCGTCCCATGAGCGAACTCTATTTCTAGACATATATATGGTTGAAAAGTTGCCAATCATATATTCATGATTTTTAACAACACAATTATCCCCATTAGTTTTATTCCTCTCTAATGCTGGTATTGCATTATCCTTTAGATCCCAAATTATATCCTTTAGCGATAATCTTTCATCTATCGGTAATGGAAATTCAAATTTTATTTTCAAATCTCTTCTAAATCCTATATAAAAAACCCTTTTTCTCTCCTGTGCAAGTCCATAGTCAACTGCATTCAAAAGCTTAATAGATACATCATACCCAGCTTCATTAAACATATTAATAATATTTTCAACAGCTGATTTATGAATATCTGCTAACATTCCAGATACATTTTCGGCAATGAAGAACTTAGGTTTTTTCTCTTTTAGTATTCTAATAAACTCATAGAATAGTTTTCCTCTATCGTCATTAATACCCCTTAGTGCCCCTGCTTCGCTCCAACTTTGGCACGGTGGACCGCCAATAATACCATCACAATCAGGTATTTCTGAAGATTTAATCTCTCTAATATCTCTTTCATCTAGAAAAGCTGAGTGATTTTTTTTATAGGTCTCCCAGATAGTACTATCATATTCATTAGCCCATATTACGTTAAAGCCTGCTTTTTCAAACCCTAAATCCATTCCTCCTGCACCTGCAAAAAGACTTACTAATCTCATAATTATCCCCCTATACTGAAAACGTTATTAGTTTTGCTCCTCTTAAAATTGATGGATTATCAGGTTCCTTAATTTTTACATCTACCATGTTGAAATTATTATTTTTCTTTAATTCATCCTCGAATTTTTTTCTACTTTCGATTCCAAATGATTTATATTTATTGTCATTAATAATTGCCATAAAATTAAAACTACTATTTTGGTTTTCATTATATATGTAAGAAAATGTTTTCATTGGATTCTGAATATGCCACATTCCCCTAATTCTTAAATATGTAACCCCTAAAGGATCAACCCTATTAACTCTTCCTAGTTCATTGGTTTCTGAAAACTCAATATCTGGTATAGACAATATGCCTGTACTTATAGCATTTTTAATACGTTCATAAATATTTGAACTTGCCGCATAATCTATACCATATATAAAACATAATGATTTTAGTTGATTATCGTTTACAACACCAACTGCATAGATTATATCTTTCTCTGTCCAGTTCTCACAAGTTCTACATGCCTCAGTAATCATTTGACTATCTGAATATAACATCGCTTTTGGATAAGAACTATTTAAGGCTATACCTGAATTCTTAGATTCTATCTTTTTTACCTCAATAGCATCTCCATTACTAATAATTATATCTGGTGGATTATTTTGATTCCCTAGATAAGAAAAAACTTGATTATATCTTTGATTCCTCTTTATTTCAGAAGTTTCATTAATTGTGTTAGCGAAAATATCTTTTATGTACATTTCTAAAGCTTCTCCCATACTGTTTGCACGGTTTTTACTTATGTAGATATACTGCAAACTATGAATAGGGTTATTTGCAATATTTATCATGGCCGATAAAATACTTATATCCAATTAACTCACTCCCTGCGAACATTTGTTCTATTTTTATAATAATATTAATTGAAATAAATGTCAATTATTTTATTGTAGTTTTATTATCTAATAATATCATTTATTCATAATTATGTGTCGTTTAGTATAATTATTTTCGATTATCTGACAAGAGAGTTATTAAAAACTGATACTGCAAATTGCAGTATCAGTAGTATATTAGCTTTTAGTTTGTTTAACTTTCTCTATTTTTTTTATCTATCCAGAAATACAATCTATTTGATTAGCATATCTTATTCATCTTCATTAAGCATCCAAACTCGCTTTAGAGGAATTTCTACCTTTATTTTATCACTAAGATTTTCATAATTATCAAATATTTCTTCAATTATCTTCTGTGAATCCCATAATCGAACTTTGAAAAACTGTTTTGGAATCTCTTTAATTACAGTAGTTTTAAAACCACTCCATGAAATAAGTAAACCATAGTCAGCATTAAAATTGCTCATTGTTCCAACAAGTTGATCTAATGTCGGTCTATCTATTGGACTATCACTAGTTTTTACTTGGACACATATCTTTGGAGAACCAAACCCCAAAGTGCCAGCTGAAGCTAACAAATCTACACCAAAATCCGCACCTTCTGGACTTCTAAATGTAGTAAATCCTTTTGCTTTTAATATTTCCTCAATTAACTCTTCCATTTTGTACCCTTTAAATTTTTGAATAATCCTATTGGAAATTCGATCAAAAATATACTCATTTAAATCAACCGAAATTGTATCATCATTTTCATCTACTAACTCCGGAACGGTTTTACCTTTTAAAATATTCCAATTATTTTTATACATTTCTTTAATCCTGGTCTCAGCATTATTTTTATTTATTCTACAGACTGTCATAAACGCACCTAAAGAATACAAAATATCTTGATCAAAACGATCCCTAGATACATCCATAGCAAACCATTTAACATCTCTATAATGATAGTATGGACTTCCTAAAGATTTATCAAATGTATATTCCCCAATAATCTCGCCAAAATGAATTGTTCTGTTAAACTTTGATGGAAGCACAACCCAATCACCTTTCTGCATTCGATGTGCAATTGGCCAAATTTGAGAAGCCCAATTTATGGCTGTTTTTTCCTTATCTAAGTCATAATGATTAATTAAAATCTTATATAATTTTTCTTTGGATTCTATCGTTTTCAAATCAAAATCTAAATTATCCCATGTCAAATAAACCCTATTATCAGTTATATATTTATTTTCATATTCTCCATTTCTTCCTGCTCTAAATAACCAAATACTCATATTAACCCTTCTCCCTTAAAAAATCACCAAAAATTTCTTTCAGTAAACAAAATTACATCTTGTTTTAACTTATTTATGTAATGTCAACCACTTCAACAAATATGGTCTGTCATTGTTTGCAGGTACTTCATACCACTCTGAACATAAAAAATAGTCTTCATCGTTGATTTTAACTGGTAATCCATAATATCTTTTAGGGCTCTCACCGTTTGTAAGGCTAGCTTTTTGAAGCAATGGGAATTGAATATCAAATGTTTCCTTTGAGTATTCCTTGGTTTGCATCTGCTCTATTTCTTGTTTGGAAACTTCACCACTTTCAAGCATCTTTCGAAGTACTGTTCTAACAATAACACCGATTTTCATTTCTTCAAGTCCATTTATTCCGTTGTATTCTATCTCCTCAAGTTTCGGACTAATCCTTCTTGTTACAGTACTTTTTTGTCTTCCTTCTACGGTTTTAGACTTTTTCTCCGCAAAAAGATTGTACATCTGTAAACTTCTCATAAATAACTCTGAAGTATCAGCTACGTCACCCAACACATTAAGGACTGGCTCAAGAACTTTTTCTCTAAAATCTTCGTTTGCAATGATTCTTACTTTATAATTTAAACCCAAATTTTTCATTACAGAGTCTATATCGTCGGTGCATGCCTCTATACTATTAATTACTGCAGGATTAATTTTTGGAGAGGTAAAGATAATTGTTCCATTTGAAGACCCATAATATCCGTATATACACATAGCAGTTCTAATACATTTTTTTATTACCCTTGTTACTGTCTCATCCTTTGAACCATAATTTAGCCCTGCTTCATGAAAAGCAACATCAATAGCATGTATATGCTCATCATCAAACGAAATTCCTATTACATCTATTTCTGCTTGTGATATTATCTGTGAAATACCACTGTTTCCCTTATATAGATCATACCCATATTTTTCTTTAAATAAATTTGATGAATCTTGCATTAATTTTTCTAAAAGTTCCCTATTCTTGAGCTCCCACTTAGATGATGGTTTCCAGTTCGTTTGTACAAGTTGACATTCCTTAATATGTCGCAACCACGATAAAAGTAGCGATTCCCCAATTTCAATCTTCAAACTTCATCCCTCATCTATAATAATTTATTAAAGCAAAAATATATGCTGTATTTTTAGATTTTTTACTAGCCTCTTTTTGAATATCAGTCTTGTAATAGGAATGTACTAAGAGAAAATCTTTTTTTGTAATTGTTCTAGGCTTTGTTAGTTTACTTGATGGATAATGATTGTTCGCCTTATCAACAAATAACCTTTGCTCTTTAACATAAGCTTTAAACCATAGTCCCGTAGTTGTCTGTATCTCGTTTTCTGATGAAGTTAATTTAGAAATAATATTATCCCATAATTTCTCACTAATCATAATTCTACACCATCCTTAAACTTAATATTGCCAAAATCATTTCAGCTCGTTTGTCTATCAACGTACCGCCACTGCCAATGGTATCCATAATGTTATTAACAAAGTAACAACATCTTAGATTTATCTATTGATTATCTATTTAAGATATATTAGATTTGTATTAACAGATCCCACCCGCGCCTCCTAAAAATGCGTACCAGGGTGGGCCGTTTTTTTATTGGGAATAAATTAGCTTCTTCAACCGCATCAGCTTCAATTATTCTTTTTAAGGAATTAGCTCTTGCTCTCAGACTATCTTTTTTTAGTGGCTTCTTGTTCAATAAATGCATCTAATGAAATACCCCAATCTTTACATCCGTTAGGGAACATAGATTTCATCTCATCTATATCAGAGCCATAGGTGTCTTCATTGTTATCCCTACGAGTACCATGTCCTGCACAAACATTACCAAAATTGAATTCACAGGAATCACAAGATGGTTCTATTATCTTTTCTTTCACAATTCTCACCTCGATTCTCACTGTTAAAATTTATAGCTTCTTGAAAATGTCCAACCAGCTATGTTCTAAAAGACTCCATAATTCTTAATTATCTACTCTCATTCTCACACATCAGTTTTGTCTGCTCCATTACAATATCCACGGCTTGAGGGGTTTTATCTGGTGGATATCCGTATTTCTTTAACAGCCGTTTAATTGTCATTTTCATTTTTGCTTGTACACTATCACGGATCGCCCAATCTATGCTTATATTGTTTCTAATAGATATAGTTAAATCTCGTGCAATTTGCTTTAGGATTTCATCTCCCATGATATCTCGTGCAGAATCGTTTTCGGCAAGAGCATCATAAAAAGCTAGTTCATCAGGTGTTAGTCCTGTATTTTCTCCGCGTTTTTCTGCCTCGTTAATTTGCTTAGCTAGTTCTATCAGTTCCATTATTACTTGTGTCGTCTCAATTGTTCTGTTCTGATACTTTCTGATCGATGCTTCCAGCAGTTCGGAAAACTTCTTAGATTGAACAAGATTTCGCCTTGAGAAAGTTTTTATACTCCCTTTCAGTAATCTGTTTAATAATTCTACTGCTAAGTTTTTTTGCTTCATACCTTTTACTTCTTTGAGAAACTCTTCAGAGAGTATCGCAATATTAGGTTTAGAAAGTCCTACTGATTCTAATATATCAACAACTTCATTTGAGGATATCGATTTTGAAATCAATTGGTTTAACTCAATATCAAGCTGAGAGGTGGTTTTCTTTTTATTATCATCAATAATAATTTTAATAAGACTAGCTTTGACTGCTTTGTGGAACCCTACCTCTATATTAAGCCTTTCAGCAATATCTGTTGTTGCACATAGAGAATATGCACGAGACATCTCAGTTACTAGTTTAATATAATCGTTCTTTCTCTCTTCGCGAAGTCCAATGATATAATCCATTGTTTCAACAATTGCTTGCATCTTCTCACTTGGCTTACCGGTAAAAAACTTGCTGTAATCGTGACCGTGAAGCAATTCTTTGATCAAATCATACTTTTCTAATAGGACTTGAGATGCTGCATCTGCATCAACACCCGTTGTCTTTTTATCACTATCAGTATATTGAGACAGTGCCTCTTTTAGCTTTTCGGCTATACCAATATAATCAACGATAAGTCCACCTTGTTTATCTTTGAATACACGATTCACTCTTGCAATAGCCTGCATTAAATTATGCCCACTCATCGGTTTGTCAATATACATCGTATGCATGCTTGGTACATCAAATCCCGTAAGCCACATATCCCGAACAATAACAAGCTTCAATTCGTCATTACGGTCTTTCATGCGTTTTGCTAAAGTTTCTCTGTTAGCTTTGGTACCTATAAAAGAAAGCCAGTCTGTTGGATCAGAAGAACTTCCAGTCATTACAACCTTAATACTGCCAGCCATTAAATCATTACTGTGCCATTCAGGACGAAGGGCGACTATTTCCTTGTATAAGTCTATTGCAATCCTTCTGCTCATTGCAACTATCATACCTTTACCGCCTTCATTTTCTTGAGATTGCTCACGTTTTTCAAAGTGCTCAACGATATCCTTAGCAATTTGTTTTACCCTTTGCTCAGCTCCAACTATAGCTTCAAGTCTAGCCCATTTACTTTTAAGCTTTTCTTTTTGACTGTATTCTTGATATTCAGTTATCTCTTCATATTCCTTATCAATATTAGGTTTCATATCCTCTGGAAGTTCAAGTTTTGCTACTCTGCTTTCATAAAAAATCTTAACTGTCGTGCCGTCTTCAACAGCTCTACTCATATCATAAACGTCAATGTAATCTCCGAAAACGGCACGCGTGTTTTTATCTGTTAATTCAATAGGTGTACCTGTATAACCTATATATGAAGCATTGGGTAGACTGTCACGCAAGTATTTAGCATAACCATATTTAATACTCGCTTCATTCTCTCCCTTAATAACATCCGCCCCAAATCCATATTGGCTACGATGTGCTTCGTCTGCCATCACGATAACATTTTTCCGATTTGTAAGAACCATGTTATACCAATAGTCAGCAGAACTTTCAGCAACTTTATTTAAATCCGAATAAGATCCTTCATTTTCTTTTACTTCATTATTAATCGGCGAAAACTTATGTATAGTTGTAAAAATAATACCGCCACTAGTACGGTTATTTAGTAATTCACGCAAATGTGTTCTATCATTAGCTTGTACTGGAGTACTTCTTAGAATATCCTTACTCTTTAAAAAGGTTCCGAATAACTGATCATCCAAATCATTTCTATCAGTTATAACTACTATTGTTGGGTTCTCTAGCTCTTCATTAATTACTAGTTTCCCAGCATAGAAAACCATGGACAAGCTTTTCCCACTACCTTGGGTATGCCATATAACACCGATTCGTCTATCCCCCGTTTCATGAGTTGCACGTTCGGTGCTTTCAACTGCTTTATTAACAGCATGGTATTGATGATACCCTGCTAGTATTTTTGTCATTTCTTTACCATCACTTTGGAATAAAATAAAGTGCTTAATGATATCCAAAAAACGATCACGTTGAAACATTCCCTTAATCAATACTTCAAGCTGAGGAATAGATAAAGGAGCAACATCACCACCATCGATGGTACGCCATGCCATAAAACGATCCTCTTCAGAGGTTAACGTTCCTGCTCTAGCATTAATCCCGTCACTGGTAACCATAAAAGAGTTATATGTAAACAGAGAAGGAATAGTCATTTTATATGTTTGAAGTTGATTATATGCGTCTGTTATATCTACATTTTCATCACTGGCACTTTTTAACTCAATAACAACGAGAGGTATTCCATTAACAAAGACTATTGCGTCGGGACGTTTTTCCACTCCATGCTCAACAATGGTAAACTGATTAGCTACCATATATTCATTGTTAAGTGGCTTTTCAAAATCAAAGACATAAACTTTCTCTGTGCGATATCCTCCGTATTGCTGTTTCACTTGAACATCTATTCCATCAGTAATCATCCTATGAAAAGTTTTGTTGTTCATAATTAAACTAGGACTCTGCGGAATAGTTATTTGTCTTAATGCATCTTCGATAGCTTCGCTTGGCATCTTAGGATTTATTCTTGTAAGTGCTTCTTTTAGTCGTTCACTCAGAATAACGTCTCCATAATCTTCCCGTTCAGGATATTCCCCATCTGGTGCAATATCTGGAGCAAAAATTCTTTCATATCCTAATTCTTCAAACCATTCTAGAGTAGCTTCTTCTAGATGAGATTCACAGAAATTATTTCTCGGCATTATTTTTCACCTCCTATTATCTCAGCTTTATTTTTAATTCCCTCGAATTCGGGGGAAATAAAATCTGGATTGTACCAGCAATTTCAGCACCACTAACATTCATTGTTGCCTTGTACAATTTTTCATTACCCATTGTATAAACCTCATTTCAATGTAATATGCAACAAAACATTTTTATAGCTAAATTCCTAGAAAAGTTTAAATCGGTAAGTTTAAAATGGATCCATCTTTATTGATCTGACTGTATCTCCTCAATTGGTACGCGAATTTCGCCAGACATGAGTTTTGGGAGTAAAGTTTCGCCAACCTCATTAAGTGTATTTGTCTCTTGTAATATTTCGAATTGTGTCTTATAAAGATTTTCAAAAACTAAATTAAATCTATCTACAACTTCATTCGTTGGATATACAATTTTAATTTTTGATAACTCTGTAAAACTTATGGTTTGTCTAACTGACCCAGAAGCTCTCGTAATAAACTCAGCCTTAAATCTCTCTGTTTTTATAAGCATCTTTATAAACCATTTATATCTTGATTCACTTTTAAAAGCCACATAAACTGGACTAACACAACAAACATAATCAAGTTCATTCATTCCTATTGAACCTATATTTATTCTTGCTGGATTATAAGCGAATTCGAAAGGTTTAACTACTATATACTTTGATATATTCTTACTAAACACCTGTTTAGTAAAGTACTCTTCAGATAGGATTAAGTTACCTGTCTTAACTGCAGACAAAACTGGTAAATCTAAATCTTTAACTTTTTCCTTTATTTCCTTAATAACTTCTCCTAAATCAAATACTCTCCAACCCTTAGGAATTCTGCCTAACTCGCTGTCTTCAAACTCTCCATCTTGAAAAGGTTCAAAATCCACAAACCAGCTTTTGAAAATTGCCTGTGCCATTTCTTCAAGAGTTTTGTTAATCTTGTTGTTAAGTTCAATTTTGTCATCAAGGCAGGAGAGAGTGGCTGCAATGGCTTGTTGTTCTTTTTTACATGGGTAAGAGAAAGGATACTTAAGAATTAGCTGTTTATCTCCTCTTGGCATCTTTGTACCTTTTGATCCTGCCATTACGTACTCAAAAAAGTGATCCTGACTCAAATAGTAAAAGAAATACTTGTCATCAATCTCATCATTTGTTTCAAAAACTAATACATCAGCAGAGCATCCACCATCGTTATTTGCATGCCATATTTTTTTAAAATACGGTCTTATATTCGAGATTAGAGTTTGTCCTTTGTAATATTTTACAGCATTGCCATTAGGTACTGATGAAGCTAAACCTATTCCCCCTCTATTAGGTAGCATGTTCTCCGTAGAAATGTAGTTCTTAACAGATAATTTATTAATACTTACTCTTGTATTTGAATATTTAGCCACATCACCTAATGTACATTTGTTCCAGTTATTCAACCTCATCACCACCTTGTTCTATCTCAATATCATCGATTACAAATATCATTCCATCAATGACATTGGCATATACAGTTACATCATATTTTTCTCTGGTTTCTGCTTTATCGAGTATCTTAAACCAAAAGTTAATACTCAAACTAATTCGAATGTCTTTGAGTATTTTGTCATCAGTTTCAAATTCCTCAATATCATAAATCTCTTCAACACTTACTTCACTCAATTTCGTGTATTTATTAACTTCTTCCAACTTATGTTGAAATCTAAGTATCTTATCTCTAAAGTCATCGGAATTAATCCAGATCCTAACATGATCAACGTCATCATCTGTATCCTCGATAAAGCTGTAACGATCAATTTTTAATGCAATTGTCTCTAATTCTTTTATCAATTCGCTCTCATGATTCTTTCCAAATATTAAAATATCTGAATTCTCGCATTCATTCTTGAACTCATGTATTAATTCATCGCAGAATAATTTGTCATTTGAATACAATATAATATTGATATCTTTATTTACAACTTTATACTCAAGAATACTTTCCCATAATAAAGCATCTTTGAATCCCTTGTCCGATGTGCCTTCAGTTCCTTCAAATGGTGGCCTTTTTTCAAAAGCCCTTTTTACAATACTTGCAAATCTGTCATTACTCGGAAGATCAATGTCTGTGATTTTCACTAATCTCTTGCATAAAATCTCTCTATAGTGGTTTAATTTTTCGATTAAGAAATCCCTGTAATCTATTTCCTCTTTTTCTTGAATAAACTTGTGGAATGGAAACTCAAATTTATCAGTTTTTTGTTTAATCTCCTGAAGTTTCAAGTTGTAAGCTTCATATTTTTGAGTGATCATTTCCTGCCATACTACAGTGGGAACTCCCACTTTAATATAATCATATAAATCAAGTTCTTCAATTTTATCAATAACATTCTTAAACGTAGAATTAAAATAGAATGTTGTAAAATCGGCTCTATCTTTGTAAGGAACATACAAAATATTCGTATCGAAAACTATCAAGTACTCATTAGAACTCATACCCAATCGCCCCCAATCGCTGTTTAATTTCCTCCTCCAGCTTATGGGATTTTGCAAACATCTCAGCAAGGTCTTCTGTAAGCCTTGTCATCTTTTCATCGAATGGTTCGCCATCATCCTCCACATCTTCAATACCAACATATCTACCTGGAGTTAAGATATACTCATGTCCTCGGACCTCTTCAATGCTAGCTGATTTACAAAAGCCTTGAATATCTTCATATTCCTCTTTATCATCCCGCCAGCTATGGTAAGTATCAAATACTTTCTTGATTTCATCCTCAGATAATTCTTTATGTTTGCGTGTAACCATCGTTCCCATTTTACGAGCATCAATAAATAGGATCTTATTTTTTCTATTTTCTCTTTTCCTAGATATAAACCAAAGACACACAGGAATAGTTACATTAAAAAATAGATTTGGTGGCATAGTGACGATACAATCTAATAATCCGGCTTCAATAATGTTTTTTCTAATCTCAGCCTCTGCCTTTGTTGATGTGCTCATTGATCCATTGGCAAGTACGAAACCTGCTACACCATTAGGCGAAAGCTTACTAATAATATGCTCTATCCATGCATAGTTAGCATTATTAGCTGGTGGGATACCATACTTCCAACGAGCATCATCCTGAATTAATGTATAATCGCTGACGTTAAATGGTGGATTAGCCAAGATGTAGTCTGCCCGTAAATTTTTATGTAAGTCATTACTGAAAGTATCCGCGTCTCTCTCACCTAAATCTCCATCAATACCACGAATGGCAAGGTTCATTTTACATAAACGCCAAGTTGTAGCTGTATATTCCTGACCATATATATGAATATTATCTCTTTTACCCCTATGCTCTTCGACGAACTTAGCAGATTGAACAAACATACCACCTGACCCACAGCAAGGATCGTATACTCTACCTGTATATGGTTCAATCATGCCTACAAGAATCTTAACGATTGTTGGTGGAGTGTAAAACT
The DNA here is from genome assembly GCA_050175155.1 of Vulcanibacillus sp. GTDB lineage: Bacteria > Bacillota > Bacilli > Tepidibacillales > Tepidibacillaceae > JBFXJF01. The sequence continues at coordinate 98,986 of JBFXJF010000002.1, read as the reverse complement.
CGCCCTCACTGGAACCAAATTTACCCAAAAAGTATTCATAGACTCTCCCAAGGTAATCTTGGGTTTTAGCCTTTTTATCTGCTAAGTTAAAAGAGAATAAGTCAATCAATTCACCAAGCTTTACTTTATCAAGTTCAGGTCTAGCATAGTTTTTTGGCAGGACACCCTTTAAATGTTTATTTTCTCTTTCAACTGCAATCATTGCTTCATCAATAATCTGACCAATTGTACTTTGCTTAGCGCTTTTCTTAATGAATTCCCATCTAGCACTGGGTGGAACAAAAAAAACATTTTCCTCAATGTAGGCATCTCTATCCTCTTCGAAACTTTCACCTGCAGCAACCAGTTCATTAAACTTTTCTTCAAAACTATCAGAGATGTATTTCAAAAAGATAAGTCCCAAAATAACGTCCTTATAATCGGACTGTTGAATGTTGCCCCTAAGCTTATCTGCCATTTCCCATAACTTATTTTCAAATTCTAGATTTATAGCCATTCTATTAACCTCCTATGTCAATTTATTATATAAATTATTTCTTATTGTCGCCCATCTGTTTTGTGATTCACTAATGGCCTTTTTGTAGATTTTAAACTCATTATTATATTGGTCAATTATTTCTTGTTGTTCACTTATAGATAAAAGAGGTATCTCCATCTCCATAATATCTAAATAGTTAATATTCATTACTGTCGTCCCTCGTTGAAAACTTTTAATAATCGCCAAACCAATAGGACTTTCAAAAAAAATCTTTAAATACTCACCACTCATCTTCCCTTTTGGTCTAATTATAATTAGGTTTGCCGAGGCAATAATCGTTTTCTTTTGCTGCTCAAATACCGCAGATTTTATTGCAGTTCCTCTGCATGATAAGACTACATCACCACTTAATAATTCATATCTTTTTATTTTTCGTTCTTCCTCTTCGATTGTATCCATATCAGAGTAATCAATTTCGCCATTTTCAATATTAGAGATATTAAGGACACTAATACTGCCCAAAATGGTATCCTTTTTCAAAATAGATTTACCTCTAAACACTTCTGCGACCTCTTTTAGTTTAACTTTTTCTATATTAGAGTTTTTAAACTTTTGAATAATCTCATCATCATCTGATAATAGTAGCTCTATTCTCCAATCCTCATGAGATAAAAATTCTTTGCTTGATATTGATTTTTTATCTGTAATATCAAATATACCTTCATTTAACTTCAAGGTCCCGACTTCAATATTGGGCTCAGGATTATTTGTAATAGTTAAAAAGTAAGTCTTAATTGATGTGACTGGTCTAAAGGTTCCCTCAGGTAAGATATATATTCTTTTTACGCTGAAGTTATCGGTAATATATGATCTTAATTTCTCATATTCCATACCAGCAAAAGTAATTTTGGCAGGAACTATGATGTCCAATATACCCTCTTTATCTAAATGGTAAAGCATATTCTCAATAGCTACGCCATCACTATCCCTTGTAATAAATTTTTTTCCTATTTCATCAAGTTTAGAGCCAAAGTTGGGTAGTGAAAAAACATATTCAAATTCCTCACCCTTTAAACACTCTGAATATATTGATTCAAATTGGATTCTTACATTTTTGTTCTCACCAAAAGCCAAATTTAATAACATATTCATTGGCCTGAGCTGTGTTGTTAATGTAAGTTCAGTATTAGAGGATTGCATTATCAATTCTTTAAGTCCAGATAGAAGCTTTTCAGCCTCGGTAATTAGTACCTTCTGTGGTTGAAGTTCTCGTATTCTTTGACTAATATATGTACTCAAATATACAGGTGAAATAACTGTTCCCATTCGATCGTTCTTATATATTTCTAAGGTGAAATCTATTAAATCGATCTCTTTTAATACTCCAAAGATATCAAAAAAATCATTTCTATCAGCTGGAAAAAAACCAAGCTCACCTTCAGTTGTTTTCTTCATAAACTGAAACAGCTTTTCTTTATCATTAAAAATATTTGAGCCTTGCTCTATATTCTTCAACATTAATTTAACACGAAGCATTTCATTTAATAACTGTTCTCTGGAAGATATCTGCCTTTGGTACAAAATATTTAAGGCATAATCTATATTTATAGACAATTGTTTATCCTCCTTTCTGTATGTCTTTTCTGTAAGATTCTATTTTCTATATTATATATGTGTATATTCTAGTATGTCAATACTATAATATTATAAATGTATATTTTCCCTCTAATGTAAGACGAACCCTAATTGAAGTGTGCTTAATTTTTCAAGAATGTTCTAGATCGAGGCACTTTAAATTCGAGTAATAATGCTTACTTCTACATAGACGAAAGTATTTGTAGTTTACATAAGTGCGGCTTTTGGGAGGAACGGACAAGGTGAGCACGTTGTAAACTACAAATGCTTCTAGTAAAGAAGAAATAGGACTTTTTTTAACAGAAAAATAACCTGCTATTAAACAGGTTACTCTCATATAAAATATTATCAACTTATAATTGCTGCAATCTCTTTAGTATTTTTAGAAATACTTTATCCTCAACTGCTGATGCCCATAGTCCATCACAAAATCTTTCTTGGCGTACATATCCCGTAAGAATGGCTTGTACAAGTTCAAGGTCTGCTGTATCAATGGCAGCGGACATTTCCCTTTCACCATTAATTCCCCTACTTTTTATAATGTCTAAATAGTTATTAGTCATAAGAGTGGTTTTATAGACATCATCTATGAACTGAACCAGAGTTCGATCGTAGTCTGGATAAGGCATATTGTATTGTTTTTCCCCTACGGTTGCTGTTTCAAAATATGGTATATAGGAACATAGCTTGTCAATACCCATTTTATTGACCGCTGAATTAAGTTGACTGCATAGATCCTCGATATATTCTCTTCTGGCGATTTTAGCGAGCCATTCATTCGGAATATTTTCGTAACCGTAGTACATTCCTGCCAGTCCCCCTGCTACTGCGGCAACAGTATCCGTATCTTCTCCTAGGTTTACTGCTTTTAGAATGCAGTCCTTATAGTTGTTAGTATTTAATAAACACCAGATTGCCGCTTCAAGTGTGTCAACGACGTAACCACTGCTCTTTATATTAGTTTCGTCCAGTTTTTCAAAGTCTTTTTCTTTAAGACGATTGAAATATTTCAGTTCATCTTTATACTTAATCTGTTTTTTGTAATATAATTCTGCCCGATAAATTCCCTGTCCCACGGCTATTTTTAGGTTCTCCCTTCCGATAAGCTCGGATGCAACGGAAACATAGATACCACAGGCAATTTTACTGCGTGTATGGGCGTGTGTTAGTGCTGAAACATTATGAATAATGTCAAAAGCTTCATCATCCTCTGGGAATTCAGTTCCGTAAATTGACTGCAGATAAAACAGAATAGGAAGTATTCGCATAAGAGAGCCATTCCCATTATCGTATTCAGTTAAGCCACCACATTCTAAAGAAGGTACTCCGTCAGAATATCTTGTTATCGCTTTTCTAGTTGAGTTCCCTACATCAAAAGTCTCTCCGTATGGTGTGAACTCTCCTTTATCAAACCACTTATGGAAGTTGGTCATAATATCTTGATAATCTAACCCCTTAATAAGACTATCTACAAGGCATAGTGTCATGCTTGTATCATCGGACCAGGTTCCTGCTGGTTGATTATAGGTTCCGTAGGAGCGCATATTAATTACTGGGTTCTTTATTAACGTTTCCCTGCTTACGAACTCAACAGGAACACCTATTGCATCACCAACACATAATCCCATTACGCCATCCAAAATTTTGTTTTTCATTATCACACCTCTATCGAATCATGGTCAGCTTTTATAAATCCAAGTATATTGACCATTACATTTATTGTCAAAGTTATTTATGGTTCCTAGCGGACCTTAGTCATCAATTTAATTAGAAAAACCTACTGTATTTTATGTACAGTAGGTTTAATTATTAAAGCAGCTATTATTTCTCAAATATCTTCAAAAGTCGTAAGTAGTGATTCGCTTCACGCAGTGTATGGTCAGCCAATAATGGAATAATGATCGACTTAATTTTACATTCTAGTAACCCCTGTGTTCCTTGCTCCTTGAAATCACGAATTTCTTTTGTTGCTTTGAGACTATCATCTGTAACTTTCTCAATCGGTAGTGTCATATCCATAACTGCTTTTGCTTCTGCTGTCAATTTGTCAAACTCTTTGGCAAAATTATTAGCTATATTAATCAACTCGTCTTCAGTAGGGTCAAGCATTCCACGAATAAACTTTGAATGTTCCGCCATAATACTATTCCATAGTAACTCCTGTTCTATAGCTTCCCTTTCGATATTTATATTTTCTCTGTTTTGAAGCCTTTGAACTATTCGTAAGTAAAACTTAGCTTCCCGCATAGTGTGGTCTATCAGTAATGGATAATTAACTGTAAACATTTTGCAGGACAAAACATTAGCTAAGATTGTAGCTTTAAACTGTATTAAGGCGTTGATTAAGCTTATCGCCCCTTGATTAATTAAAAATACTCTTTGTTCGAGTATTGGGTTAATCACCCTTAACTCCCCACCCATTAATCCTGCTTCTGCTTTCGTTAATTCAGTTGATATCTTCACTCCTGTAAAATATGATGAAGTCATTTCCGCTTTAAGGGTATAAGGCGTTATTACTTCACCTGATTGAAGTACACTTGGACTAACTACACCATTAGAAAGTGAAACGACTTCTCCTAAAAGCCTGTCAAACTCTCTTTGGAAAACTTCTGCTTGTTGAGTAAAATTATTATCCCTTGGTGTAAATCCCACCCCAAGAAAAAATGAGTGTTCTTTCATAATTCTCGCAAAAAAAAGGTGAATCTCTAGTGATTGACGAACAAAATCCGCACTTGAAAGCATAGTATCTTCCTCCTTAAAAAATTCATACTATGCCATATATAATGTATAGACTATATAAATTGTTACACTAAATATCTAAAAATCTATGCGACACCGTAGGGACTTATTCTTCGAGATTGTGTATATAGGCTGTGGTACGCCCAGCTCCGATTTTTATTATATATTCTTCCTTTAACAAATCCGACAAGGTCTTTTCAATCGTGGTCACACTGATGTCCGGACATAATGTGGCCAGTTCTGCCTTCGTTATTTTACCGACTTTATTTGCAAAGATTTTGCGGATTCTATCTGCCTTAGTAACACCTTTGGTTCGGATATGCTCTACGCGGCTTTCGAATTCTTTATAAACACTCAAGATCACACCAAGGTAATACCTGACGAAAGGCGCATAGCTGTTTTCTCCTTCGTGCCAGCCGTTTGAACTCTCCTGCAATGCAGCATAGTAGGATTCCTTTGTTCTCTCAATAATCATCTCTAAGCTTATGTATTTTCCAGCAATATAGCCTTCTCTGTAAAGTAGCAGCAAGGTCAAAAGACGGCTCATCCGTCCATTACCATCATTGAAAGGGTGAATGCAAAGAAAATCCAAAATAAACATAGGAATTAGCAGAAGCGGGTCAATACTGCTGTTGTCTATGGCTTTTAAGAATTCTCTGCAAAGAGTTTCCATCGAATCAGGTGTCTCATAGGCTGACAATGGTTGAAATCGTACCCGTTGTTTACCTGTACTGTCCATTTCCTCAATGACATTGTCTGTATTCTTGTATCGTCCACCTACTGAGGAAGGGTTATAGGAATTCAGATCTCGGTGCAATTGCAATATAACATTGGGACGGGGAACGATATACTCATAGCTTTCGTGGATTGTATTCAGAACTTCACGGTATCCTGCTATTTCCTGTTCGTTTCTATTCCTAGGTTCGGATTTTTCCTTAACCAATTCGATTAATCGTGCTTCAGATGTGTAAATACCTTCAATTCGGTTGGATGCACCGGTGCTTTGAATTTTCGCAACCTCAAGCATGGCTTTTAGAATATCCGGTTCTGCCTCGATAAAGAGTTCCTGTTTTCCCTTATATTCATGTATAGTCGAAAGGAAATTTACAATGTCAGGAGTAAATAGTTCATTTTTAATAGTGCTGTAATCAAAAGCTTTCATGACGCATCACCTGCCTTATTTATTACTTTTCTGCATAATCATATTACTATTATATGCAGAAAACAATTATTATATGCAGATTATTATTTCTAAACATGCAAAACTAGAACCTTCAAAAAGCTTGTTGGCGTCAAACAATGAGTACAATGATAGATTACCTATCCAGTTAAGTTTTTCACCTGCATCACCTAGCATTTGAAGTATGAGAAAAACATATAAATAGCTGGTTATAAAAGTTATTAAAGTGGTTCCAAGCTCCCCAAAACCAAGTGCACCGACCATTGCCTTGGGCATCATATCTAGCATTTCTTTTATAGCAACTATTCCCGCTGGGATGAATAGGATAATATAACTTTCAAATTCACAATATAACCCGACAAATATCTTGTCAACGTTTTCCATGTACCGAATTTTTCTAATTCTCCGCATAAAAAAATCGTCAGTTTATACTGACGACCCTAGCTTTCTATTCTTATCTTTTTGTTCCTCAATTTCTTTCCTCTGCTGCTCGATCTCTTTTTTCTGTTGATCGATTTCCTTTTTATGCAACTCTATCTCTTTTTTATGTTGGTCGATTTCCTTTTTTTGTTGTTCAATCTCTTGTTTTTGTGTTGCAGTCTCTGTTTTCAGACGATAGTCCGGTTTACTTTGTCTAGCGTATATCCCGACTAATAGACCAAGTGCACCAATAACAATTGCTCCGATATTTATGTAAGTCATATCAATTACAAAGCCTGTAACTCCCACGATACCAAGTGCCAGTAAAGCTAAGCCAAGAATGACGCACGTTAATTTTGCCATTTAAATTACCTCCATATAAAACAATTTTCACTTATCTTCTAAGTAGCATTAAAACTCCGGCAGCCAGTGCCAGCACACCCATGACAGTACCGCTTAATGGAAATGAAATGCTGAATAATTGCATTAAACCTGTCATTATAAGCCAGATAGCTAATAATAGTGTTCCTAGACCTTTTGTCAGTTTAATATTAATCACTCCTTTTTGTGAATTAGTGAATATTAACATACATTTAAGTATAGTATATCATGTATTACGCTAAACGAATACATATTCATCATAGAACAAAACGGTAGCAGCATTATTTTATAGTTTTATCATCTAACTTTTCCAAGCAAATATCTCTTTTTGTATTTTAAACTGGCATATCTCCCGATTTTCTTTATGATATTATAGTTAACAATTCCTCCAACGACTCCAATGAGTGGTATACCTTGGATGAACTTCGCTGTTAATATTGCTTCTGATAAAACACCTGCAGCAACATTCATTTGCTTCTCTACATTTATTTCAGTGACTATAAGTTGATCTATTTTCTTCCCTAACTCATCGATTTCTTCATTAATAGCAAACTGTTTATCTCCCTTTGATAATGCTCCACTAATAAGAAGAAGAATATAAGCTTTCTCTTCCCTGGTTTCATAATTATAACCATAACTAATGGCTACCTCTGACACGGACTTTATAATCATTGCTATAAAAAGGGGGATATCCGGCAAGCCTATCCCCATTACCCCCAAAACACTGCCTTCTACTATTGATATTAGGGAATTTAACCTTTTAGAATTAGTAGATCCCTTATCTAATCCTTTTATATGCTTTCTGGTAATCTTCCTATCTACAGCTTCGTTCTTTAAATCATATTCTAATTGCAATTTATTTTTGTTGTAAGTTTTTTCGATATATACATAACCCTTTTCAAAGACTAGTTGAAATCCTTTAATAAATGCAGCCTCAAGAGTATCTAGTAATTTGTCAGGTATTTTCCCCTTAATTTTATTCATCACAGGATCAACTTTTGATTTTATTAATTTATTTTCTTTACGCTTTAAAATTTTATTTTCTTGTTTTTCTATACGTTTAATTTGTTTTTTTAGTTCTCGATCCATTTTTTTATACCCTTCCTATTATATATCCCTTTAAAATGGATTATAACATATGGATTTCAAGACTTAAAATTACAACTTCTTATCTGCTTTTTCTTATTTACTCTTTCTCGAAAGGCTCAAAATTGCCAATCCATAAAATATTACAATAGTTAAAACCATTACTAAAATACTTGTCATAGGTGTTACTATGTATTCGCCAAAGCTGAATGTAACACCCATCGTCTCTTTAAAATCATCTAGGTATTCAACAGGTATATTTGCAAAAGATGTATTCAACGTTGGTTCCATAATAACCTGACGGAATAGGGAAGCAGAATGAGAGATTGGAAACACTTTAATAATAAACTGCATCGCTTCTGGAAACATCCCAATAGGAAGATAGATTCCTGTAATAAAACCGATAATTGTTCCAATCAATGTGCTTGCAGTGGAGAAGGCATTTTGACTTTTAAAGAAAGATACAAGTAAGAATACCATCGATGTGCTTGTGAGAGTCGAAAGTAGTATAAGTCCTAACACTTTTAATAGGGTATCCAGTTCTAGCAAACTACCACCGTTTGAAACTATGTAAATTTCCAGTACAACAAGCGCTACGATACTCATAATAACTCCTATAATAAATGAGCTTGCGATATAGCCTCCTGCAATTGAACTTCTTTTAATGGGTGAAGAATAAAAGTCTTTTAAGATTTTCTTCGTTTTATCATCTACCATAATCGCAAATGCACCCATAGTAGTTGTAAGGGATGTTACTGCCAACAGACCCGCCATTATCCAACTGTCCATGAGGAGACGAGCGTTATCAATATCTGAAAAGTTGCTTACCCATACATCAGCCAAAAAAAGCATATATAGACCAATAATAATAAAAACAGCTAATAGAGAAAAGAAAACTGAAGTCTTATCTCTGAAAAATATTCTAAGATTTCTTATCATAACACCAGTCATTCTCTTATCTCCTTTCCAGTTATCCCAATAAAAGCATCGTCCATTGTACCGTTAATTACTTCAAAACCATTGAGATACTTTGTGCATTCATTAATTATGGGAAGGGCGTCCAAGGTTGAGTTGATCTTTACAACAATTAGGTCTGAAACCAATTCATACTTAATATTTATATCATCAAGAACAGCGCACAGCTTGTCCCGATTTGTGCTAGATAGCTTCAGTAAATCGCTGGCATATTCTTTTTTTAACTCTGTAGGTGTCCCTTTAGCGGCAATTTCACCATTATCAATAACAATTACGTAATCTGCCTCTGCAGCTTCCTCCATGTAGTGAGTTGTAAGAAAGATTGTCATGCCGGTATCTTTTTGTAGCTTTTGTATCGTTTCCCAGACATTTTTTCTAGTTTGCGGATCGAGCCCCGTTGTTGGCTCATCTAGAAATAGTATTTTTGGAGTATTGACGAGGGCGCGGGCAATATCGGCTCTCCGTCTTTGACCACCAGAAAGCTTGCCATAAGGACGTTTTAAAAGATCGGTTATCCCAGTAGCTGATGCTGCTTTTTGGACTGCATCAGATAGAGCTGCTTTTTTTAACCCATAAAAACCGCCTCTTACCATTAGGTTTTCCTCTACCGTTAATAACTGATCAAGTAAACCATCTTGAAAAACTGCACCGATTATGCTGCGTATTCTATTATCATCTTCCCCTAGTACTAAACCATCGACTGTTATAATTCCTTTATCAGGTTTTAGAAAAGTACATACGATATCAATTGTAGTTGATTTTCCAGCCCCATTTGGACCTAAAAAGGCAAATAGTTTCCCTTTTTCTACATAAAAATTAATATTCTTCACGGCCTCTACCTCTCCGTATGATTTCCGTAGATTTGAAACCTCGATGATTTTATCCATTCGATCCTCTCCCTGTATAGAAATCTCTTTTTGATATTATCAATTTTTTTCTGTATCCGTCAACAATTGTTCTATACTTCAACTTGTTATTAAATTTTTTGAACGTTATAATTATATTGTAGTCTAAAAGGTATACATAATCTAAGATTTTTTAAAAAAAATGAGGAGGTTTAATTCTATGGAAGAAACACGTGGAAACAGAATGCCTTTGATTGGAGATTTTGCACCAGCTTTTAAAGCAGTAACAACTCAAGGTGAGGTTAATTTCCCTGAAGATTATAAAGGGAAATGGGTTATACTATTTTCCCACCCTGCAGACTTTACTCCAGTTTGTACCACCGAGTTTATGACCTTTGCATCTATGATTGATGAGTTTAAAGCGCTAAATACTGAACTACTTGGACTATCGGTAGATTCACTTTATGCTCACATTGCATGGCTAAGGAAAATTCAGGAGATTGAATGGAAGGGCATGAAGAATGTTGAAGTTACATTCCCTCTTATTGAGGATATTAAAATGGATGTAGCTAATAAGTTCGGAATGATTCAACCTGGACAATCTAATACACAGGCTGTAAGAGCCGTATTCGTAATTGATCCGGAGGGAAAGATACGTACTATACTTTATTATCCTCTTTCCATGGGAAGAAACTTTGATGAAATTAAGAGAATTATTTTGGCTTTACAAAAAGCCGATAAAGATAGCGTTGCAACTCCGGCTGATTGGAGACCTGGTGATGATGTAATTGTACCAACTGCAGGGTCTTGTGGCACAGCTAAGGAAAGAATGGAAAGCAAGGACGATAGCGTTTATTGTCTAGACTGGTTTATGTGTTTTAAGAAGGAAGGCAAAAAATAGGATAACAAGCTAGCCATGTAAAATGGAATTAATACTACTTTGGGAGAAAGAGGAACCTTTTTCCCAAAGTTTTGCTGTTTTTTAAGCTGAACAAGCTTTATATAGACTTAATGGTTGCTTCGGGTTTTGATTACTTCATACGCAAGTTTTTTTCACTGATAATTACAGCTAACAGTGTCCAACCAGGAATATATGCTGCCCAGATTATATTTTTAAGCCATGGTACGTATGCCTCTGAATAGAGGGGATAAAATTGAGAATAGGCTACCCCTATATCACAAGTAAACATGAGAATGCCAGAAAGAGCAATCAATAATGCTGTTTTAAGTTTATAATATTTCCTATAAATTGTGCAAATTGCTGACCATGTCATGTAACATAATACTATGCCAAACATTAGTATTCCGATAAGCATCAACCCATCCACATTTGGACGCAGAGATACAAAAACATACAAAAAAATCATCACAACAGGTATGGCAGTGATAATTTCCGCCTTACCAACCTTGAAATTTTTCTGATAGGCAACAATTAGAAAAATATACGCAATAAAAAAACCTATTGTTCCAAATGACGTAATATTAACATCTAAATTATCTAAAGTGGTGGAGAATACTAGGAAGAAGTCGCCAATAACAAGGAAGAAGAAAGAAGCGGCCATTATCCTTTGCTCAAGGAAATTCTTACGAAGAATAAAGACCAATATAAAAAGGGTTATCATAACAGTATATTTAAGATATTGAACCATATCTTCTCCGGGGTAATAACGGTCGAAGCTGAGTATTAAAAGTGTGATTGGAAAATATATCGCCATAAGAGTTTTTTGAGTGTTATTCGTAGTAATCCCTCGCAATACCATTTATTACACATTAGTATGCAAGATTTTCAAGATTATACTCATAAATGAGGGGGAATAGGGTGTAAATGAGGAAAACAAAGGGGACGGTTCTTTTTGTTTGGGTTTTCAAACAAAAAGAACCGTCCCCTTTGTTTTTTCCCCTTATAAAAACACAATCTCCTCACTTTTCACCTTTTCGCCTAATAATTCTTCTATTACGAAGCTGTATATTTTTGTTTGTGTCTTATATATTTCCCTTAGCTTATTGTAGTCATCTTCGGTTGTTGCATGGTCAGTCTTGTAGTCCACAACTACCCACTCACCATCTTCTTTAAATAGTAAGTCTATCGTCCCTGTCAAAATAATTGGTATATCTCCATCTAGTTTAATTAATTCAAATATTGAGTGTTGATTGTCAACCTTTATTGAGAAAGGTACTTCTGCAAATTTGGCTTCTGCCTTTTCTATCCGCACCCATATGGCTGATTGCTTAAATTTATCAACCAATGATATGAGTTCGTTTTTGCGCTCTAAGGACACGTCATACTCCATCAATGCAGATTCTACTATCGCCTCTATATTACCATTATCCTTCACTAGATACTCAAGGGTCCTATGGACTGCATTTCCCCAAGCTAGTCCTCCGCCATCTTCTCTGCTAATACTCCAAAACTTAGAAGCATCTTTATAGTCTGTTGGCGCTGCTGTTAAATAACCTTTAGTGCTTAATTCATTCTGCCAATTCTCACACTCTGACTTAATTCTCTTATAGTCATCTATGTTAATTGTCTGACTGTCTTCTGCTAACACTACTCTCTGTTGTATATCAGGTACTATTATTTCGTCGGACTTTTTTAAATTTTTAAGGAGTAATTCCCAAGGGTTTTTGTTTTTCAACTGACTATTGCTTATTATTAGTAAATTTTTTGCCCTTGTAGCAGCTACGTAGACTAGTCTCTTCTCTTCTGCTTGTAAATACCTTTCCTCCTCTTCTTGATAGATATTCCAGTCTTTCGGTTCACCTATTGAAATTGAACTAAATTCTCCTGTAGACTTTGAAAACATGAAGTATCCCTTTGGCTGATTATTTGTCCTCTCAATATGTAAAGCTGGTGAAACCTTTGTCATTTTCGCAGGATGTGCTAGAAAGACCACGGGGGCTTCTAGTCCCTTAGCCTTATGTAAATTCATGATTCTCACAGTATCTTCTTCACAAAAAATATCCAGTTCTTCTTCTATATTGGTCTCCAGAATGGTTTCAAATTGCTTAACTATGATTGAAAATTCTGTAACCCCTTCAGATTCCGACTTTCTTAATCTTTCTAAAATATAATAGATACTACCATAGCGACTCATGTTCATTTCCCCACGAGCTATATAGGGAACAATTCCAATATCTGAAATAATTTTCTCTATTACATTAGTGGGATTATACTTCCTAGTCCATAGATAATATTCATTTAACTTTTTCAAAACATTATCCAGTTCACTTCTATGGTTTTCTTCTAAGCTCTCTGGCATCTTAGTAAATATGTTAAATTGACCACCCGCACATTTAAACTTATATAATAGGTTCTCGCTTAATCCAAAGAACAATCCTCTTAAGACAGCTATAAGTAAAACTTGGTTATCAATGTTGCTGAGTAACTTTAGTAGTTTTAGGAGTTCTTTTACCTCGATAGATTCGCCAACTGTGCTACTCCCTGCCATTTTTACTGGTATTCCATAGGTCTCTAGTGTTCTAGTGTATACCTCCATTGAATCCTTATATCTTAGTAAAATCATAAAATCCTTATATGTTGGTTTTGCTGTCTTATGAAGCATCATATTACCATCTACCGCATCTCTGATAATTTTCGCAATTGAATCCGCATCACTATTAACAACCCCATCTTTATTCTTGTATTCTGAAGAAATCTGGAGACACTTAACACCCGAACTGATACCTACTTCATCCTCTTTTACCGTATCCATTGCTGCGAACTCCGCTTGATATTTATCACTTTTTCCCGGAAAAATTTCTTGAAAAATAGGATTTAAGTAATTCCCAATTGAGTTTAATGATCTAAAATTTGATGTCAATTTTAATACTTCTCCACCACTCACTTGGATTAGTTTCTTAACTAGATTATATATATCTATATCTGCTCTTCTGAATCTATAAATTGATTGTTTCGGATCCCCCACAACAAATAGTGTCCCTGGCAAAGGGACAAGCTTCTGCCAATCTTTTTCCTCACTATCTGCACCCGTCAAATAGAATACAATCTCTGCTTGGATTGGATCAGTATCTTGAAATTCATCAACTAATAAAGACTTGTACTTATTCTGAAAATATTTACGTATTTCAGGATTATTCTTTAGCATGTCCGCTGTCTTAATTAGCAAATCTTGAAAATTCAAAGAAGATAACTTACTTCTCAACTCTTCATAGTATTTTACCGCTGGTACTAGAAATTCTAAAATGTAAAAATGAGAATATTCCCTCCAGGTTTTCATAATCGGCTGAATAATTTCTTCTCTTAAGATATCAGCCTCTTCCTTAAAGTCCTTAGCTTCCTCCTTGGAGGTCCACCTTTTTTGAGTAATTCCAAGGTCTTTCTCATAAATGCTTATTATCTTAATAATGTTAATATCTTTATTTGGATTAAGATAACTATTCAATCTAGTAGTCTTCTTAATCGCCTTTTGAAGGTCATCATATCCTTTTTCATCCACAGGCTGAACAGGTATAGAATGCCTTGCTCTTTCCACAAACTTCAATACTTCTACTAAAGCCTTCTCTATGTCAGGTCTATCCCTTTTTTCTTTAACCAAATCAACGTCGGAATAATTATTTAGATCCTGAAAGCTCCTATATAGGTCTTCAGGAAGTATTCCTATTTTCTCTAAATTGCTTAATAGAATAGAGTTTTCTAGTTTTAGCTTTAATAAATACTCTTTCCAAGCTTGTCGCTCTAATAAAGCTAAATCAATATTATCTAATTCTTTAAATTCGGGATCGATGCCAGCCTCTACAGGTCTTTCTCTTAATAATCTTCCACAAAACGAATGTACTGTTCCGATGAAACTTTGGTCTATGTTTTGAAGAGCTTCCTCTAAAATTTTTCTCTCCATTTTATCAGTGGTATCTTCGTATGTTTTTTCTAATTTTGTCTGAAATCTTTCCCGTAACTCTGAGGCAGCTTTTCTCGTAAATGTTATCGCTGCAATCTCCTCTATTTTACATCTTCCTTCACGCACCGTCTCAATCATTCGACGAACTAGATATGTCGTTTTCCCCGAACCTGCACCAGCCTCTACAAGGAAATTTTTATCAAATATATTTGTTATTGTATCTCTGTCCTCTTGATCTGAAAGTGGAAGATTACTCATAAATACCAAGCCCCCTCATACTTTCTACGCCTTTATCGTGCGAATTACTTCTCATGCTATCTATTGCACCTTTTGAACTTATATTTTCACAAACCACTCTATAATCACAGTATTTACAGGATTCCTCATCTTCAGTGGATATAAATGAGCCTGCATCTACTACACTTAATAATTTATCAAGGATAGCGTAGACACCGTCTCTTCTTTCCCTAGTTCTAATAACCATCTGTCCTTCTCCTTTTAAAGTCGGAAAAGTATAAACCGATTTAGAAACGTTAGGGTTACTGCAAATATTTTTATCCTTAAGGATCGTTTCTAGTGCTATTGCATAAATAGCATGTTGCAGGTGTTTCCCTTTCTTAAAGTATTCGTTATCCTTATAACCGTAAGAACTTCCGGTTTTATAATCAATAATAACAAAATCTTTAGTAGACAACTGATCTACCCTATCTATTTTTCCATTAATATAGATTTTTTTGCCGCTTGGAAGCTTTATTTCAACCTCAGAAATTTCTCCCAACTCCTTATGCTTATCTCCGCCTATTCCAAAGGATAATTCTAAATAGCTAGGCAAATAACCAACCTGATTTTCTTCTTCATATGCTAGAAATACTCTACAAGAATCTAAAATTTCACTTCGTTCTAGCTCGTAAATTAGATTGCTTGGGGGGACCAATATCTTTCTGACCTCTTCCATTTCATCTGAAGCAATTTTCTGGATCAAGCTTTCGTGGTTATTAATTGAAGGACTTTCGTCGCGAGATTTAAGTTCTTGATAAAACTTCTCGAAAACTTTATGTAGTAGAGTCCCTCTTGTGGCAGGGTCTAACCACTGAACAGAACTAAACTCTACGTCATCAGGTTTTTTTGCTTTAAGGATGTACCTTAAAAAATATTTATAAGGACAAGTAGCAAGCATCTCCAATTGGCTGGATGAAAGAATAAGTTTTCCATTTCTCATAATCCCAGTCTCATTTATGTCAAATTCGACCTTGCCATCATACTCTGTGAAAAATTCACTATTTCTTATATTTAATGCATTTATTCCTCCAGTAAGATTTTGATATATATTAGAAAATACATCATCAGTAGTCTTAAAGTTATCTAATATATGCATTTTAAGCCACCAATCATCTTCATCCAATAAATAATCCTCTCTTTCAATAAGAAATCCTGCCACTCTTTTAAAATATTTACTTAAACCTTCATAATCCACTCTAGGATTCTTAGTGTGTAGGCGATATGCTTGTAACAATAATGCCGATGGAGACTGAGCTTTATTTTCTAGAGTATCAAAACTACAATAACTTAAATATATGTTTCCTTTAAGCGAGGTTAAAAGTTGGACCATATCCGCTTGATTTTCTTTAGACTTAAATTTCTTTAGAGGAATTTTATTGCCAAGTGCTTGACGTTCAATATCTAAAAGAATCGGATCTTCAATTGCTTGCCCAGGAAATGTTGAAGAATCTAATCCAATAATAAAGGTGTTTTGCCTATTAATCCAAATACCCTTTTTGTAGCTACTCACGTGAATATGTCCTGGCTTAGGATTGGATACACCTACTCTTAACTCCTCAACATTTTCCAATAATTGAATAATGCCTTCCTTCACATCTACTAATTCCTTTGAATGTTCCATTAATACATCCAACATTCCCAGAATACTTTTCTTAGCTTCTGAATCCATTTCACTATTTGCCTTACTATATTTATCTACAATAATATGAATACCTTTAGCTAGTTCAGCTAGATTAATTAGTCCCTTATTATTTGGAAGTGGTAAGCTTTCAAAAAGCTCTTTAATTAAGCTTGAGAGCCATATTAGGTTGTCTAATTTATCTTGTGAATTAGACCCGTCTAGTTTTGCTTTTACTAACTCTGTTAGTCTATCTATGCTTGTGCTGTATCTTTCTCTTCCCCAAACAATTTTTGATTCCCTTAATAGATCAATTAACTTGCTAGTTGAAGGGGCCTCTTCATCAAAAGAAAAATAGCCACTATTAAGTGCTGAGATAAAATCGGAAATTTTATAATCATCTTTTATCCAACCTATTAAAGAAGAATATAACTTGCTAGGGTATGTATTTTTTATAGCAATGCCTTCTCCAAAGGTTATTGGTAAGCCAAGTTTTTGAGACAATAAATAGAAATATTGAGCATATGGCTCTCGGGTAGTATAAAAAACTACCGCATTATCCAAATTAATCTTATTACTCTTTATTTTCCTAATTACTTCTTTAGATTCGTTGCTTCTTCCAAATGCACTTATGAACTCTATATTTATATCCGGCAAATCCTTGGGTAAACTTTCTATATCATATAAGTAGCTTAATGGACTCTTATCGTTTCCATAAGTTATTAATGTTTCCATAGGTTGAGTATTTCCTTCGGTTAGAAAGTCAAGAAATTTTGCCTCTGCTAATCTAAGCTTTAGATTGGCTGGAACCATATAGATTGCTTTATTAGTACTGTTAACTTTCCTTCCCATAGCAGCTTGATATAGTGCATAATCATCAATAAAATTATTATCTATAAGAATTTGCTCATAGCCTGACAATATCTTTTTTATATCTGCTGCTTTATCTAAATTTATAAAACAGTTCTCTTTTAAGTTCTCACTTGTATAGCCAGCCATCCTTAAGTCATAAATAGTGTTATAAATCGCCTTTACAAAGCCGGGATATATTTGTAGCTTATCAAAATATATTAATTGATTATCTGCTTGTAGTTTCCTTAAAATGCTGTAAACATAAAGTATAGCTATGTGATTATTTATAGTTTTATAGCGATTTTCACGATTAGCAATACCATGAAGCGTTTCAACTCTCAAGTTCAAAAAAGAATAGCCCTCCCTAACGGAGGCTTCCCTTAACAGATTACCATCAGCATAAGAATCCAAAATAATAATCTTTTCCCTTAACATAATCTATCCTCCCAAATAAGCAAATAGGTGCCAGGCACGTCAGTTAGTCAGTTATTGTATTGCTATACTTATATAGCTATGCTATCAGAGTGACTTGCTTAATTCAATAACTGTCAAATACACTGTCATATTTTACTCATTAAAGTTATAATATTGACAACATTATATTTAATCTAAATGTAATTACACAGGCTCTGAAAAGGAGAAGATAAGATTCGAAGATTACGTAACAAAGCAAATGAACTTAAACTTATTTTTGATAAAATTCCTAGAGAAAAGTTTGGAATCATTATAAACGGTATGTATGAGTTTAGAGAACTTTTAAAAATTTTATCCGCAAAGAATACCTAAAAAATACTTTAAAAGGATGATTCTATTATGTTAGATCTTAAACACATTAGAAAGACTTATAAAATCGGAGATATCGAAACACAAGCACTTGACGATATTAATGTAGCTTTTCGCGAAAAGGAATTTGTAGCAATCCTGGGCGTGAGTGGATCTGGAAAAACTACTTGTCTCAATATTATCGGAGGTCTTGACCGATATGATAGTGGGGAAATGTCTATCAAAGGCAAGAAAACAAAAGACTTTGAAGATACAGATTGGGATGCTTATAGAAACAACTCTATTGGCTTTGTTTTCCAGAATTATAATCTTATTACCCATTTAAGCATTGTTGCTAATGTGGAGCTTAGTATGACACTTAGTGGTGTATCATCCAGTGAAAAACGCAAGAGGGCAGTCGATGTTCTTGAGCGTGTTGGATTAAAAGAGCATCTTCACAAGAAACCTAACCAACTTTCGGGAGGTCAAATGCAAAGGGTGGCTATTGCCAGAGCATTAGTTAACAATCCCGAGATTTTACTCTGTGACGAACCCACAGGTGCTTTAGACACAATTACTAGTATACAAATATTAGATATTATTAAAGAGATTTCAAAAGACAGACTTGTTATTATGGTAACGCATAATTCAAAGCTTGCAGAAAAATATGCAGACAGAACTATTCAGTTTCAAGATGGTAATATTATTTCTGATTCAAACCCTCATGAAGTACTTCCAAAAACGGATGAGTTCAAACTTATAAAAACAAGTATGAGTTTCTTAACAGCATTAAAACTATCCTTTAATAATATCCGAACAAAAAAAGGTCGCACCTCTTTAACTGCATTTGCTTCGAGTATCGGTATTATTGGAATTGCTGTTATTTTAAGTTTGTCTTCGGGTTTCCAAACAGAACTTGAAAAATTCCAAACTGATGCTATGTCAGAATTTCCAATTATCATATCCCAGACTGCTTTTAACATGACAGAGGAGAAAATGCAAGAAATGAGCAATCCGTCCTCTGAGGAAGACGATGAATATGTAACCTCCAATGAGGTTTTCCTATACGAACCGGACAAAAATACTTTTATGCACCAAAACGTTTTTACGGATGAATATATAACATATGTAAATAATATTGACCCAGAAATATGTAGTAGTATTGGATATACTCGTCTTGTAAATATGAATCTTCTTTTCTCGTTTGGTGATATGATAATGCCTATGTCACTTTCGATGGATCTTGAAGATATGGGCTCCGGTTCACACCCCGATATGAGCTCAATGCCTAGTATGGGAGGACTTGGACTTTCATCATATCCGATTCAAATTAATAAGGAGAAGGGCAATTATTTAGAGGAAAATTACGATTTGCTTTCAGGTAGTTATCCCAGTAGCGAAAAGGATCTAGTACTTGTTGTTGATAACAAAAACAGAATAAGTATTGATGCCCTTAAGTATCTTGGATTTCCCGGTGATGAAATAGAAAGTATTAGTTTTGATGATATCGTTGGTATGGAATTTAAAGCTATCTCAAATGACGATTTTTATGTAGAAACAGGCTTAGGTACTTACCTTCCAGGATCAGATTTTAAAAAAATGTATGAATCGGAAGATTCTATTACTTTAAAAATTTCAGGGATCGTTCGCCAAAGTCCTGACAGTAATTCTGGAATACTTTCCCCAGGCCTTGCCTACAGTGACCAATTATCGCAAACTATAATCGACAAAGCACTTGACTCTGACATTGTAAATGCTCAAAAAGAGGTAAGCTACAATATTATTACAAAACAAGATATGAGCGATGAAGAGAAGGATCTTTTCCTATCCATTTTAGGTGGTAATTCAACACCTTTTGCGGTTATGTTATATCCTACTACTTTTGATGATAAAGACGCCGTAACAGCATATTTAGATGATTATAATAAAGATAAAGTTCAGGAAGATAAAATTATTTACAGCGACTTGGCTAAAACTATTACAGACATGACTGTTGGCATTATGAATGGTATAACCCTTGTACTCGTCGCCTTTGCGGCTATTTCGCTGGTAGTTAGCCTTATTATGATTAGTATTATTACCTACACCTCCGTTTTAGAGCGAACAAAGGAGATTGGTATTCTAAAAGCTTTAGGGGCACGAAAGAAAGATATTACACGTGTATTTGATGCTGAAACGTTCTTGCTTGGTGTTTTTTCGGGAATACTTGGTATAACAATTGCGCTTCTGCTTATCATCCCAATTAACTCTATAATCTATAAATTTTCTGATTTGAAAGATGTAGCACAGCTCGAACCAAATCATGCAATTCTATTAATCCTTGTTAGCACAGCACTTACCATGCTCGGCGGACATATACCAGCAAGAATTGCATCCAAAAAAGACGCTGTTGAAGCACTAAGAAGTGAATAAAAAAGAGGGCTGTCACTTCATTGAAGGACAGCCCTCTTCTTTAGTAAGTGCCAGGCACCTATTCAAATTATAAACTCGTAAATTTTATCAATATTCTCATTCGAATCATCTAAACTAGGATCATATGTAACTATGTCTTTCTCTATTATTTCCACGTTAAATTCAGTAACTCTCTCATCAATCTTTTGTAAAACTATGGAAGCACCCTTCTGGTCAGTTAAGGGCAGAATAATTATAATATTTTGTTCTAAAATATAGACCATATCTATTTTACGAATAATATTTTTAAGATGAATATTACAAATTCCCATATCCTCCGTGTTAATCTTTAACTTAATAAAACTTAATGGTTGATTTCCACGTGTTGCCCTTTCATGTTCAATAGATATAATATCTTTTACTGTCGTTGAATCGTAGATAAATCTTCCACTAACCTTTTCTTTTGAAATTTTGAGTACCTTATTAACTCTTTCTAGTAACACTCTATCTTCAAAAGGTTTAACTATATAATCTGATGCCCCAGCCTCTATTGCTTTATTTATAATTCTTTTTTCACTGTTAACACTAATAAATATTATAGGTATATTGTCGTATTCTGGATTTTTCTTAATAGTAGTAATAAGTTCAATACCGCTTATTCCCGGTAAAATAATATCTATTATAATCAAACTAACTTCATCCAAATATAATTGTAGTCTTCTAGCAATTATATCTGCTGATTCATAGCCTTCCACATTGTTATAACCATTCTTATTAAGTATATCGATAACCCTTGTTCTAATTAAATTAGAGTCATCAATAACTAATATCTTACCCATAATTTTACCCCTCCTATATGACTATTAATACAATAATATCATATCAAGGTTAAGTAAGCTTTAAATAATATGTTTTCAATAACTGACTAACTGACGTGCCTGGCACTTATTCTTCGCACCTATTCTTCTCCAGGTAGGCTTGAACCTCTGTTATGTTTCCTTCGAAGATGATTTTATTTTCTTTATTTTCGAGTTGGTGCTGGTACATGGGATCATAATAATCTACTAGGAGTGCTTCTACCCAGTTTCTGTGTAGGGAGTAGGTTCCTGTTTTAATTTGCTCCTCGTATGCTTGCTCAAATAAGTCTATCAGCCGCTTGCATGCAACGTCTCCAAGTCTTCTTTTAATTTTATTCAAACTATCCCTTATGTAGTTAGCCCATTCTGTCAATCCCTGCTCCTCAGTATATTTCTCAATGTAGCTACTTTGAGATTGATAGACGTATTCGTCCATGGTAATCTTAACACGTTCCTCTAAAGGGGTATTAACAATTATCAAGTCGCCACTGCTAAAATATGCTGCTAAGGGTTTTGGTAAGAAACATCTTCCAACGTTTTTCCCTTCATCCTCAATAATCATGTATTTGTAATTCTTATCTCTATGACTAATAAGAGCATAGGCAAGATTGTTTTCAAAGTCAATTTGGCTCGGTTGTGGTGTTAAATTTCCTCCAAAAGATGAACCTCGATGGTTAGCAATCCCTTCAAGATCAATGGCATTAGGAATTTTTCTAAGTAATATAGTTTTCCCTGAACCCGTGCAACCCCCGATTAAAATAGGTTTACTCTTTATTTGTGATGGTTCAAGCTCTGAGATCAGATAATTTCGAAAGGCCTTGTAGCCACCTTCTAGTCGTAATATTTCCTTTCCAGTTGCATCGGCTATCCATTGTTGAGCAATCTGAGAGCGAAGGCCCCCTCTAAAGCAATAAATCTTACTGTTCGGGTATTTTTCCAGGTGACTTACCCAAGCATTGGTACGTGCTTCTCTTATTTCGCCCGACACTAATTGATGTCCCAATTGTACAGCTTCTTCATTCCCTTTTTCTTTATAACAGATTCCCACCAATCTTCTTTCTTCAACATTCATCAAGGGTAAATTTACTGCATTTTTAAAAGCGCCCTTCTCAAACTCAACAGGAGACCGCACATCAATCAAAGGTATATTATCTATAACAATTTTCTCAAAATCATTGTATGTATTCATCTTCATTCATCTCACCCTAATTAATTTTCCAAATCTCTCTACTGTCTGTCCAATAGATTGAAGCGACAATCCTGCATCAGCAGTTATTTTCAGAAATTCGGAAACGCCTTCTTTTTTAACAAATACAAGCAGTCCACCTGATGTTTGGGCATCACATAAAATGTGTCTTTGTTCTTCAGTCATCACTTCAATATTATCGCCGTAGCTTCTATAATTATTTATAGTACCACCGGGTATGCAATTCATTTCAAGATATTTCTTAGTGTTTGGAAGTAGTGGAACTTTCTCGAAATCTATTATTGCGGAGATACCACTACTTTCACAGATTTCACCTAAATGTCCAAGAAGTCCAAAACCAGTAATATCTGTTAAAGTGACAACACTATTTAACTTTGAAATTTCCGCACCAATTTTATTTAAGGTAGTCATTGCAAGGATAGCTGCATCTATATGACCCGGTTCAATCTTCTTCTGTTTCTGCGCTGTTGTCAAAATACCTATTCCCAAAGGTTTAGTGAGAAATATTTCACACCCCGGAACTGCTTTGTTATTCTGTTTCAAATAGCTGTTATCAACAATTCCTGTTACTGCTAATCCAAATATCGGCTCTGGCGAATCTATAGAGTGTCCTCCTGCAATTGGGATACCCGCCTCGTCACAAATTGCACTTCCACCTTCAATAACTTCCCTTGCAATTTCTGGAGAAAGTAAATTCACGGGCCATCCTAATATTGATACCCTACCAGAAGATTAGGATAATTCACTTTTTCTCCTGTTATTTTTAAAATTGAATCTAATACAGCTGGGGATATTTTGCAACAACAGCCTGCACCATGACTATATTCTGTTAATTTAATATCTTCCATTAAGGATTCCTCCGCTTTATAAAATAAAATAATTTTTCTAATTATAACACAACTGAACTATTTTAATGATTTTTTAATCAATAGCAGCTAACTAATAAGTGTTAACTCTATGTTCTCTTGATAGATTGATAAATGTTAAATAGCACTAACTATATTAAAAACATTTATATTTTTCTTCCTTATTTTTCCCATAAAAAATCTTTCTAATAGTATATCAAATTATACTATCAGAAAGACTTTATCACCTAATAAATTAGTGTTTGACACTTATTTTACATAGGATTTTATTTCGTTAATCAATTCTTCCGCACCGGCATTAACGATATTTATATTGAAATTTGGATTTAAAGAATTCAATCTTCCGTTTTGGTACTCCAATCTACCTTGTGGTCCACCCAAAATTGTGTAAGTTCCATTGTCATTCTGCCAACAGAATATCAAAAACTCTTCACCAGCTTTCATTAATGGATCATCTATGATTTCTATTATTTTATCATCATTTTCCATTCCAGTCATTAAAATAGTTAAAATTTCACCTTTCTCCGAACCATAAATCGGTGTAACAACTTCTACGTTGTATTCGGTAAAAGGTATTCCCTGTTCCATGTACTTCCTGTTTGTTCCTATTACACTTACTATTGCGATAACATCGCTTTTTTCTGATATTTCCTGTATGTCTTTATAACTATAATTCCAACTTGCATATGCATATTGAACGTCTTTCTCCTTTTCCTGAGTTAAATAGATAACACTAATTATTCCAATTAACATAACAAAAGAAATAACTCCAAAAGATAATGTTCTTTTTTTAACCATTAAACCCACCTCCTTAATATATTGCATTGGCTCCATTAATGTCATCAGTTTGTAGAGTAGATAAGCCATAGGTACCATACCTACTATAAGTTCCCCAAGTATTTTCATTCATAATTGTTTGAGTAAAGCCATTACCAGCCAAACCTAAGCCATGTCCCAATTCATGTAAAACAACAGATTGTAAAGCTCCATCACTATTCCATGTATTTGTGTAAAACTTATTAATAAGTATTGTCAATCCAATAAAATATCCTCCACTTGCTGTTCCAGAGGTATAACCATCCCACGTTACGGTTGAGTTATCTACTTCAGAGCAATAAATATTGTATGATGCACTTTTTGAATATGTTGCATCTGTAATGTTCCACGCAGAAGCGCCTATATCAATAAATGTTTTAAAACGTGAAGAATTATAACTATCGTAATAATATGTAATATTACTACTACTCCACTTAACACCCATTAATACATAGGCAGATGTAGGTATTACTATACAAAATAACATGATAAGGCATAATAGTGATGCAATTATTGATTTCCTTTGTAAATTTTTCAAAAACACTCCTCCTCTAAATTTGTTTACCATTTATACCATTTTATTGTAATTAGCACCAATTTATTACCTAATTTACCATTGTTTTGTATTAATGTCAATACATTTGTCTTGCAGTCATTTAAGAAAAAATACCCTGTTAAACTTAATAATCATATCTGCATATTCTTACAACTATACGATATTTCTGGCACTTATTTTAAAGCACATCTTCTAACAACAAAACATAAGATAATTTAATAAGCCTATGAAAGGAATGAATAATATGTATATTGTTTGTAAACCATTTCCATGTCCTTATTACAATTTTACGCCAATGTATGATTTCTATAGGGCGTGTCCATATCCTTTTCGGGGTAGCATGCCAATGTATAGCACAGACTTACGGAGACCGTTTACTAGTTTAAAGGATTATGGACCTCAACCATTTGTAGTTAATATAAATGAAATTACCAAGCGAAACAATAATTTTCGTACCGCTTTATGGACAGGGAACCATTTACAACTTACCTTAATGAGTATTAATGTTGGGGAAGATATAGGTTTAGAGATTCATCCAAATCTTGATCAGTTTATACGTATTGAAGAAGGTCAAGGACTTGTCAAAATGGGGAACAGAAAAGATAATTTAGATTTTCAAGAAACAGTCTATGACGATTATGCATTCATCATACCTGCAGGTACATGGCACAATCTGATTAATACGGGCAATCAACCACTTAAATTGTACTCTATTTATGCGCCACCACAGCATCCTTATGGTACAGTTCATAGAACCAAAGCAGATGCGGAAGCCGCTGAAGAAAACTATAAATTCCAATATTAAAAGAGAATTAAAGCATGAATCCCTATAAAAAAAGTCGAGATTTGGAATTTCCAATATCTCGACTAAAAAATTCAATTGTATAAAATTTTTCCTAACACTCTTTGTTTTTTAATATACCTATGGTGCGATATAATCTATATTTGTATCAATACCTATCGTGTTTGTATTTCCATCCCAAGTTACACCTATGTTAAACGCTTCTGCTATATCCCGCAATTTGAAATAGTTATTCCCGTTAATTAAAAATGCTGTAAATGATACCTGTCTACCATCTATATAAATTTTAGAGGTTGTAGCTGTGGCTTGCTTGGTAAGAGTATTAGAAGAAATTGACATTTCTCCTCCTGTAGGTGTATATGGACTTCCTGAGGTTAACCTAATAGCATTATTATTTCCATACCAACTAACTTCAAACTGCTTTTGTGTCCCATTTACAACATAAGCTAGGTCACGAAGTTTAAAATAGTTGTTTCCGTTAATATTATAAGCATCAAATGGTGTATTCACACCATTTACTAGTACTGTTGATTTTGTAGGTGATGCTTTGACTGTAGATTCAACTATCAACTTGCAGGTATTTGTTTTTCCATTACTAGTTTTTACAGTTATTACTGCCGTTCCTTTTCCTACCGCTGATATATTTCCATTTGCGTCAACAGTGGCGACTTTTGAATTATTGCTACCCCAAATTAAATTTTTTTCTGTGCTGTTTTCAGGTTTTAATGTAGTTTTTCACATAATCTTAGCGCCTACATAAGTTGTCATTGTCTCTGGTAATGTTATTGAAGTCGCAGGTACTGGAGCCCCATCGAACGAAACCGATAAGTTGTATGATGAGAAATATCCAAACCACCCGTTTAGCTTAATATAGTATGTCCCTGGTGCAAGATTCTCTAATTTTTTTACAGTCTTTTTACCAACTCCGCCTGTATAATCCAACGATATGTAGTCATAATCACCTGTTGCACCTGATTTAAATACTTTCAATGTATAAATATCGCCGTACTGTCCAGGAACTGCTTCGAAATTTATGGTTAATGTACCTTTTGAATTTGTTGTAACTTTGTACCAGTCAACGCTATCTGTTTTAAAATCGTATCCTTCTTCATAGCTTATATGACCTGTGCCTTTATATTCGGTTCTTATTGTCTGTGCAGATTGAACTGTGTCGTTTGGCTCTATATCACCGTTCAATAACGCTGGGGTAAAATTGTTTGCAAGGCTATACTGTGATGTGTCAATAACTCCAGCAAAATCTGAAGGCCAACCCCTTAATAATACATAGTACTTTCCAGCCTTTAAATGATCAAAAGATATTTCTGCAGGTGAAGAAGCTCCAATGGCAAAATCTTGTACAATCCATTTATCACGAGTATTTGTGCTGACATTGTATTGATACATTTCCGTGTTGCAAAGATAAAGATCAACATAAAAATATTGTTTAGATGCTGTAAGCGTAAAGCTTATCTCCCCATCAGTTGGTACTGTTAACTCATACCAGATATTTTGCCCAGAATTGATACTGTGGTATTCACAACTAAAGAAGATCCTTCTATCGCTTGTACTGGAACTAAAGCCATAAATGAAATTAAAATTGCAAATGTTAAAACAATTAACGGAAAAGATAATAGATACCTTTTCATATAGTGACTTCCTTTCTAATTTAATTTTTATTTGTTGCAATTATCTTTTTTTATATTAATCTAGCTTAATTATATTCCTAATATCTCATAACGATTATTATATTTACTACTAAAAAGTCAAGATAATAAAACACTAGTATCTTGACTTAATTAAAAATTTATTCATAAGATTTAAATAACTGACTAACTGACGTGCCTAGCACTTATTCTAACTTATTCTATCTCACCCTAATTAATTTTCCAAAGCGTTCACAAGTCTGTCCAATAGATTGAAGCGACAAACCCGCATCAGCAGTTAATTCTAAAAACTCCGAAACGCCTTCTTCTTTTACAAATACTAGAAGTCCTCCAGAAGTTTGCGCATCACATAGAATGTACCTTTGTTCTTCTGTCATTTCTTCAATAGTTTCTCCATAGCTTTTAAAATTGTTTCTAGTACCTCCAGGTATGCAATTCATTTCAAGATATTTCTTGGTGTTTGGAAGTAAAGGTACTTTCTCGAACTCTATTATCGCCGAAATACCACTACTTTCGCAGATTTCGCCTAAATGTCCAAGAAGTCCAAACCCTGTAATATCTGTTAAAGTGACAACACTATTTAACTTTGAAATCTCAGCGCCAATTTTGTTCAAGGTAGTCATTGCTAGAATTGCTACATCAATATGCCCTGGTTCAATTTTCTTCTGTTTCTGCGCCGTTGTTAAAATACCAATCCCTAGTGGTTTAGTGAGAAATATTTCACATCCTGGAATTGCTTTATTATTCTGCTTCAAGTGTTTATTATCAACAATACCTGTTACCGCCAATCCAAATATCGGCTCAGGTGAATCAATAGAATGTCCTCCCGCAAGAGGAATACCCGCTTCATCACAAATTGCACTTCCACCCTCAATAACCTTCCTTGCAATTTCCGCGGAAAGTAAATTCACAGGCCAACCCAATATAGAAATAGCCATTAACGGCTTTCCACCCATTGCATATATATCACTTATCGCATTTGCAGCTGCTATTTTTCCAAAAGTATATGGATCATCAACGATTGGCATAAAAAAATCTGTAGTGCTTAAAATGGAAGTACCATTTCCTAAGTCATAAGCTGCTGCATCATCCTTATTGCTATACCCAACTATAAGATTCGGATAGTGGATTTTATCCCCTGGTAAATTTAGTATTGATTCTAGTACAGTTGGGGACAACTTGCACCCACACCCAGCACCATGACTATACTCTGTTAATTTAACATCCTCCATAGTTCTTCCTCCATCATATTGTTTTACTTAATAAATCAATTTTAATTAATTATAGCATAAAGAAATATAAAGACTATCTTAGGTTGTTGAAAAAGTCAACAACCTGTAGACTATTGTATTTATTTTCATAAAATAAATAAGGAACTCCTTACTTATAATCTGTAGGAGTTCCCCAGTATTCAAAACGCTTATATCTGGTATCTATTGAATCAAAATATATCCATATAGGTGCATTAGCCAATTTAGGATGGGCAATGAAAAACTTACTATCCCCGTAGACAATAGCTTCCAATGCCAACGGTAACTCACGTCTAAAAATAGTGTTACGTATAGGTGTTTTAACTGGTCCATAATTTCCTACATATACGTATACATATAAAAACAAAGCTCCATTAGAAGTTTGCCATTCTGCTAAAACCTCATCTCTCATACTAGTAATTTTGTCATATGCATACTCTCGCCCTATGGTTAGAAATAATTCTGCAGTTGTATCAGAATGAGTCAGTGTGTAACTTCGAGGTATAATTGGTTCAGTTGCTGTTACACCGGGTCTTAACTCGACAGAAAGTTTTTCTGGATTAAGTCTATTCAAATATAACATCTCCTCTTTTATAAACATTTAATAGCCCATTTTACCGGTCATCTATATTCTATTGATATGTTATTCATATTCTTCAGTAGTCGTTACCCCAATAAAAAAGTTCCCTCAAATTAATTGAGAGAACTTTGCTTTGTGTTGCACTTATTTTTTATAAATATTTTTTGATTTCCTCTACTGTGGGAACTCGTCCCATAACTTTTACTTGCCCATCGACAACAATCGCCGGTGTTTTCATAACTCCATAGGACATTATATCTTTTAAGTCCTCAACTTTTTCGACAGACGCTTCGATTCCCAATTCACTAACTGCCTCTCTTACATTTGCTTCTAACTTTTTGCAATTAGCGCAGCCCGTTCCTAAAACTTTAATAATCATCATATCAGCCCCCAAATTTTATTTATTACATAAGTAAATATCCAAATGCATTAAATGCATACCCAATAATAAGTATTCCAACTACTACAATTCCAAAAAACACAGCGAGCAACTCTATTTTAACTACTTTTTTTAACATTATCAAAGAAGGAAGAGAAAGTGCAGTGACTCCCATCATAAACGCGAGCGCTGTGCCAAGTCCTACTCCTTTTAAAACTAAAGCCTCGGCTATCGGGAGTGTACCGAAGATATCAGCATACATTGGAACAGCAACAAAGGTTGCAACCAAAACAGAGTACCACTTATCCTGACCTAGTACAGCCGAGATAACATCTTCTGGTATCCAGTTGTGTATCGCAGCACCTATACCAACTCCTATAAGAATATACAGCCATACTTTTTTTACAATATCCTTTACCTGATTCACGGAAAAATTTATTCTATCTTTCCTTGTCAATTCTTTCTGCTCTATTTCTATCATTTCGTTATTAAAAACAAAGGGCTCCACATATTTTTCCAACTTAGCTTTGCTTATTATTGTACCACCAATAACAGCAAGAACAAGTCCAACAAGCACATAAGCAAAAGCGATTTTCCAGTTAAATATGCTGGCAAGTAAAATTACTGCTGCTAAATCAACAAGAGGGGAAGATATCAGAAACGAAAATGTAACCCCTATTGGTAGTCCTGCACTTGTAAAACCTATAAAAAGCGGAATCGAAGAACATGAGCAAAATGGTGTAATCGTCCCAAGTAGCGCTCCTAATATATTGGCTTTTATTCCTCGAAAATTGCCCAGTATTTTTCTTGTACGCTCCGGTGGAAAAAAACTTTGGATATATGAAATAAGAAATATAAGTACGGATAACAAAATAAAAATTTTAATAACATCATAGATGAAAAAATGTATACTTCCTCCAAGTTTCTCTTGAGTACTTAGTCCAAAGACATTTTCAACTAAATTTTGTATAAGATTAGACAACCATTCCATTTTTAATAGTTGGTCATTTAACCATGTTAGTATAAACATAGAATCGGCTCCTTATATCTAATTAATCACAGATTATTTTGCATTGGCTCAGATATTGCTCTTTATCCTTCAATCTATTACTATCTATGACTAGCTGTGGATAATTCTTTAAATCACCAACGATGTATTCCACTATACTAAGAAGCAATTTGTTTTCTTTTTTCAATGAATAAAAGACGAATTTCTCTTTTCGATTATCTTCTACTAAATTCATGTCTCTTAATTTAGAAAGATTCTTGGATATCCTAGGCTGCGGAGCCTTTAATATGCCACAAAGCTCACAAACACATAGCTCCTCTTGATATAAAAGAATAATTATTCGTAATCTGGTCTCATCGGATAAAGTTTTAAATATACTCATTAATTGATTCATAGCAGACTCCTTTTTAGTCTTATTATGCTCGTCTAAATATTCATATGCTTATATGGGAATATGTATATATTACATTCATGCTATATATTTGTCAATATAATAACAGTCTAATAAAAAACACCAACTATATGTTGGCGTTTAATAACTGACTAACTGACGTGCCTGGCACTTACTTAAACAACATTGAAAAATTTGGTGGGATTTCTGTTTCGAAACGCATTAACTTCTGTGTGACGGGGTGGTGAAAGGATAAGACTCTGGCATGTAAAGCCAAACGTCCTATCGGATTAACCTTTGAACTATATTTTTTGTCCCCTATTATGCTATGTCCTATATCTTGTAATTGAACTCGTATTTGATTTTTCCTGCCCGTTTCTAGATGTATTTCAAGTAATGAGTAATTAGCCGTATCTTGCAAAACTTTATAATGAGTAATAGCTTCTAATCCATCACCTGGCTTATTACTGCTATAAATAAGTTTGGTCTTTGTCTCTAATAACCACGATTTTATCGTGTCTTCCTTTTTACGAACCTGTCCCTCAACAACTGCAACATAAGTTCGCTCTACCATAATTTCCTTCCATCCGTTTTGAAACAGATTTTTTAACTCTTCATTTTTGGCAAACACTAATACCCCTGAAGTATCTCGATCCAGTCGGTGTACTATAAATATTCTATTCTCTATATTTTTTTTACGAACATAATTCATTAATTGGTGATAGGCAGTGTGTTCTTTCTCACTATCAGTTGAAATAGTTAAAAGTCCCGCAGGCTTATCAATGACTATAAGATCATTATCTTCATATATGATATTTGGAATATCGTCTTCCTCTTTTTCACTCGGTGGTGACAAATCAATAATAACTTCTTGTCCAACTAATAACGGATGATTGTACTGCTTTACTACTTTACCGTTAACCAATACTTGTCCACGCGCCAATATGGACTTAATGTTATTACGTGATTTATCGGGCATTTTTTCTATTAGAAAAATCATCAACTCCACAGGTTCAGAAACTTGCAGTCGCCTATTTTTCTTAATAACTTTTAGTTCTTTCCTATCTCCAAATCTATCTTTTTTCATATATCCCCCTAGGTGTTGTTATATCGTCCATTGATTATGAATAATACCTACTAATAGCCATTTCCCTTCATACTCTTCGAATACTAACCTTAGACTTTTCCAGTCCATACCTTCATATTCTGGATTAAACCCTGAAAAATAGTATTCAACTACAATGGCTTCATTATATACTTCAAATTGGTTTTCAAGAATATTTCCAAAACTCAAAACCTGATTATATCCAATCTCTTCGGCATTTACGAAATCTTCAGAGTAGATAAATTTTTCATAATATTCATTAGGCGTCAATCTAATTTCGTCGCCGATTCCGTCATAGTATCCCCATAAAAATTCCTCTTGCACCTTAAAGAAATCTTTTACACCTTCTTTATTAAATACTACATCATTTTCTAAAGATACATTAGTGTATGGAGTAAATCTTACCCCTTTATTCGGGTGAACAAAATCAGAAATTGTATCAGCATCCTTTTCCTTGATTGCATTAATTATTTTGGTAGATGTTTCATTAATAACCTCTTCGGCAATTTCCGGCTTGATTAATCCATCCTCTGTATACTCATACTCAATTTTGATTGTATCTTCGCCCGCAGGTTGTTCTGTACTACATCCATTAACTGCTAATAGAAATACCACCAATACGCTCACAAAAATTAACTTTTTATTCATTGTATTTTTTCCCTCCTTAGAAGACTTTACTATCAGTTTGCTTATAATATAAACGAATAAACTGAAAAATATTCCCCCTAAGTCCTGGGAGAGTTTCCTTCTCAGCACACTTAATGTTTATTAATATGTTGAAATAATACTTTTTCTAAAAAGACATTAACTATATCTTGGTCAAACTGAGTTCCTGCATTTCTTCTGATTTCTTCAAT
The DNA here is from genome assembly GCA_050175155.1 of Vulcanibacillus sp. Taxonomy (GTDB): domain Bacteria; phylum Bacillota; class Bacilli; order Tepidibacillales; family Tepidibacillaceae; genus JBFXJF01. Next base: position 66,150 of record JBFXJF010000002.1, on the reverse strand, counting down.
AGCCTCTGTTTCACTAAGAGCTTTCCTGTATACTCTATCTTGAGTCATTGCATCATAAGCATCAACAACTGAAAGTATTCTTGCTAATAACGGTATCTCTTCGCCCTTTAATCCCTGTGGATAACCATTGCCATCCCAACGTTCATGATGTGATAATATATAATCAGCTATGGGGACAAGCTCATGTGATGAGATTGCAATTCTATACCCAATCTCAGGATGTTTTTTCATCTCTATCCATTCATCCTTTGTCAATTCACCCGGCTTACCTAATATTTGATCATTTATAGCAATCTTCCCTATATCATGTAATGTAGCAAATAACTCTAGTTCGTATAGTTCTATAGGAGTAAGATTTAATTCCCTTCCTAGTCTCTTAGAAAAATCTATTAGTCTATCAGCGTGGTCTTTCGTTTCTTGACTTCTTTCAAACATTGTAGCTTTAATTGATGAAATAATATTACTATGTGAACTTTTATTTTCTAATAGCTTTCTTCTATACATAAAATCTTCAGCGTTTTTAATTATCTGATTAATGTTTTGATCACTAGAATTCTTAGTATCGTACCCTAATGAAATGTTGATAAAGCATATTTCATTAATTGAATTAGTATTATGAATTTCACTAACTTTCTTTATTTGCTTAATGATTTGAAAAGCAGCACTGCTATCAGTATTTGGTAAAAGAATGCTAAATTCATCTCCACCGGTTCTTGCAATAACGTCATCTTTACCAAAACAACTTTTTAATATTTTCGCGGCCTCTATTATTAGTTTGTCCCCTTCATAATGTCCAAAAGCATCATTAATAAGTTTTAACCCATCTATATCTCCTATAATTACTGACAGCGGAAGCTTTTCTTCATTATCAAGCAGTTCTTTTTGTTGATCAAAATATCTTCGATTAAACAAACCTGTGTGATAGTCATGATAATTCAAATAACTAATTTCATCCTCTTTTTGCTTTCTTTCAGTAATATCTATAATTAGTCCCTCTAACGCTTCAACATTTCCACTATTATCATAAATACCCTGTCCTTGCTCAAAAACCCATTTTATTTGACCAGAAGCAGTTCTCACTGCATATTCATGCTTAAATTTACCTTTAGTCTCTATTACACGTGCCCACTTCTCAAAAATATAATCCCTATACTCTGGCTCAATCAGAGAATTAAAGGATACCTCATTATTATGTAGAAGGCTTTCTGGTTTGTAACCTGTTAAATCTAGACATCCCTCAGATACAATTTTCATTGTCCAATCACTATCATAATTGCAGCGATAGGCTAGTCCATGTAAATTAGATAATAATACTGATTTACTTCGTTCACTTTCATGTAAATTCTGTTCTACCTTTGTTTGTTCAGTTATGTCTTCAACTATACAAAGATGTATGTTATCGGATTTTTTATCTATATGTAAAATAGTAACTGTCATTCGAACCCAAATAATTGATTGATCCGATTTAATCAATCTTATCCTAGTAGAATAATTTGGTGTCTTATCAGAGGTAAGTTTATTAAAATTATATAAATCCTCTTTTAAATCATCGGGGTGTGTAATTTTTTCTAAACCTAAAAATATGAGTTCTTCCTTTGGTCTACCTACAATTCTTTCAAACTTTGGATTTATTTCTATAATACGATTATTGCTTGCTATCGCTATTCCAAGAGGTGTCTGCTCGAATATTATTCTAAGCAGACCTTCTTCAGCTCCCTTAAATTGAAAAATTATGCTAACTAAAATATAAAATATTGTCACAATAACAAAGAAGAGTATTACTATTCCAGTGATTAGTAATTCCTTCAAAACAAAGAAGAGGTATGCTTCAATAGTAACAAAAACTATCAATATCAAAATTAATATTAATAATTCTTTTTGCCTCTTCTTAAAATAATCTACTATCATCAACGTCAAACCTCCAAGGACTATTATCTATGTCATCCAATAACTGACTAACTGACGTGCCTGGCACCTACTTTTTCTTCCATCTTGCTATTTTGGCGATGAATTTCACACCTGAACCTTCTAAATCTCTTTGTACATACTTAAACTTTTCCCTTATTTTAATACCTTGTGGACAAACTAACTCACATTTTCCACAATCAATACACGCACTAGTCCAGTGTGCCCTACCATCTTCTGTCATTACTCCACTATTTGTTAAGTGATTAAATTGGGCTCCCAATTTTCCAAACATATGATAATTATTTAGATTCTTAAAACTGTTTGGAATATTTATTCCTGCTGGGCAAGGTATGCAATAACCACAACCAGTACAATTAACCTGCATTAATTCAAGATATATATCCCTAGAACGTTGTATTATAGACATCTCATCGTCAGTCAGCCCGTTTGGCAAAGCCTCTGATGCAATTTTTATATTTTCCGCTATGTGTTCATCTACATTCATTCCTGATAAAACCAGAGTTACCTCTGGATGATTATATATCCATCTAAAAGCCCAATCAGCTGCACTTCTCTTAATAGGAGCTGTGTCATAATTTTTTTTAATTTCTTTTGGTATTTTACCTACCAATGATCCACCACGTAAAGGCTCCATAATTATAATGCCTAATCCCTTACTAGAAGCATACTCTATACCTTTGATACCCGCCTGATAATTTTCGTCCAGAATATTGAATTGTACTTGAGCAAAATCCCAATCATATGAATCAACAATCCGAACAAAATCATCATGATTACCATGAAAAGAAAATCCCATATGTCGTACTTTACCCTCTTTTTTAATCTTATCCATAAACTCTATGATTCCAAGTGATAGCATTTTATCCCAAGTAGACCCTTTAAGCGAGTGTAAAAGATAGTAGTCGATATAATCAACTTTTAATTTCTCTAATTGCTTATTAAATATTTCTTCAATTTTCTCCTTCTTACTAATAATCATACAAGGCAATTTTGTAGCTATATAAACTTTCTCGCGATATCCATCGGTCAAAACATGTTCTCCTAAAAAAGATTCCGAAGCTCCCAGATGGTATATCCATGCTGTATCTAAATAGTTAACCCCTGCATCAATAGCCCCACGTATTTGTTGGACTGCTTTGCTCTTATCTATAAATCTAGATGTCTCTCCACCAGCATGTGTTGGTAGTCGCATACATCCATAACCTAGTACGGAAATCTTATCCTTAGATTTAGGCATAGTTCTATATTGCATATTATTATTCCTTTCACTACCCTATATTTTAACTCTATTAATAACTATATAACTATGCTATCAAAAATACTAGATTGATTCAATAACTGACTAACTGACGTGCCTGGCACCTATTTTTTTTAAACAAAAGCTGACGCAGAGGCTGCTGAAAAAACCATTAAACAGTTAGCTTAGAATTTTTTCTCCAAAATGTAACCCTTTATACAAAAAGTGCACTGGCCTTAGATGTTTTTCATCTTTTCAACCAGTGCATTAATCCTGTACTTCAATCCTATATTCACTAATGACTTACCACTGCTTTTATAACCATGTTAAGCTGTGACTGTCTCAACAAGTTTTATTACTATTAGACCAATTATTAATATAAAAATTATTATTACTCCATACATATCTTTTGATATCTTAAATTTTTTCATTGTCAAAGAAGTGAATTTCAAATCCAATGCACCCTCTACAGGACATACATCAACACATTCTAGACAAGTATTGCAGTCCTTATCATTTACAATCTTTTTGTGTGCCACATCAATATTTATAGGACAAATTTTAGTGCATAGATCACAATCAATACAAAGGTTTTCATCCCTTTCGACCTTTGTAGGACTTATCTTACCTACTAACCCAAGCGTGGCTCCTAATGGACAACAATATTTACACCATGATCTATCAATAAAGAGTCCAATAATTACAAAAAATAGAAATATTAGTAGACTATTTACTGATTCATGTTGATCGCCTTCAGCAATAAAAGCGGCTTGCATCATCCAAAGTAGAAATATATATTTAAAATATCTAGCGTATTTATCAATTTTATTTAATAAATTTCTATTATTATTAATCCAAATTTTATAATTTTTGTTTATAGGTCTCATAAAAGGGATACTTCCAATTAGTTTACCTATTTTTCTTATAAAATCAAATATAGTTCCAAGCGGACAAATCCAACCACAAAAACCAGTACGAAATACGACAGTAATTAGAATAATTAACAGAATAGCGATCAAAAAAGTTTCATTGTTTGGAATAATTTGAATCAAATAAATTATTCCAGCCACTAATAAAAAACCCTGAAGAATCCTTCTCAGCTTCGTCATCTTTATTTTACTCTTTAAATTTCCCATAGAGTCAACCTTCTTTTTATATTTTTTACTTTGTGTATTTAAATCAATATCATAAAGCGAACTCTTCTCCATTTATATTCTAAACACAAAAAAAAGGAGTACCTCCCTATAATTTTATAATTAAAAAGCTACTCTATTAATATTTTTATTCAATCTTGGACATCATCAGAGTCCCTCTATATATAATAATTGTAATATTGTTTCAACTAAATAACAATGATAATTATCATGATAAATTAGGGGCAAAATTAAAAATTTATCGAGTCTCTTCTTAACCAATTCAATAACTGCCTAACTGACGTGCCTGGTACCTATTCTTCTCTTTTTTTAGTATTTGCTAAGGTCATCTTCATCATCGCTTTTTATTTCTTTTATTCGATCCAAAAGGACATATATGCAGATTCCAGCTATAAGCATAGGAATAACAATTCCTAGTATTTTAACTAACAACGGAATGCCCTCCAAAAATACAAAAAAAGTCACAAATACTATATAGTACAATACAATAATAGCAGTTATCACAATTGGAGCAATCATCTTTCTTCTTTGCATATCGTTTTCTCCTTCCAAAATATTAGCAATAAAATCCACGAAATAGTTTGTGGATTTTATTGCTAATACAAAACACTAATGATTTTATTTATGCCGATGAATGTAAGGTTTCTTTATTTAGTACTTTTTACATCCTCTGGCAGTAAGGATTTCATCTCCCCATTTTCATTGATTACAACTACAGTTATGATTTTCCCATCTTCATTCTTCATATCCACCAAGTAAGCGCCATAGTAATCTTCAAGATTTGGTGACATATCGTATTGCAATAGTCTCATCTTTACAATCATTTGATGGCTTTCGCTATCATTGGTGGTTATTTCCTTGGCATCCCCTTCTTTTACTGAGTAATCATAAATTCCCAATTCTGATAAGCTGTCTGATGCAGCTTCTGTTGCCAGATTGGTATTAGATGTACAGCCAATTGAAAGAGGAACAATAATTAATAATAAAACCAGCAAATATACAATTTGAATTTTCCTCATTACCATTCGCACCCTTTCCTTCTTTTTACATTATTATACTTGACATAAAAATTTCCTGTCAATAATGTCGAATTATAAAAAAATCTTACATATTGCATTGCAATTATTTTATTTTACAGACAAAAATATGAATGTAATAAAATATAATGCACTAAAATTACTAATTAGAATTTATTAAACTAACTATTTTTTCAATCGCTTGCTTTGATTCAGGTAGATTAAAAAATATCCATACATGAATCATGTCTTTATACTCACAATAATTTATTTTAACATTTTCCTCTTCCGCTCTTAATTTAAACTTACGTGAATCGGCCTCTAAAACATCCTTAGTACCAATAAATATACTAATTTTCCCCAATCCATCAATAGGTCCATTTATAGGACTTAATAAATAATTATTAGGGTTGGTGTCTCCAGCATATGCTTTTCCAGCCCTTATCAAACCACTTATACTTAAAATAGGATCTATGGAATCTATTAAACTAATATCCTTGTTTTTCATAGTAATATCCAGCCAAGGCGAGAGTAATATAATTTGCTTTGCATTTTCAATATTATCTTCTCTCATATTCTGAGCCAATGCAAGTGCAAAACCTCCTCCAGAGGAGTCTCCCATAAGAATTATATTTTCTCCTCCTACTTTAGATACAAGTTTTTTATAGATAGGCTTTACCATTTCAAAGGAATCTTTATAAGTATACTTTGGTGCAACGGGATAGTCCGGCGCAATTATTGTACAATTAGTTGCATTGATAAGTCTATTAAAAAAATTCCAATGCATTCTGTTAAAACCATTTATATAAGCCCCTCCATGAAGATATAGAATATAAGTCTTGCTACCTTTACTTTTTGGACTTATAGTAAAAGTATTTCTTCCATTAGTCTGATCTTTATCGACATTAAAATTTTGATATAATCTTTTTGGTGGCTGATTAATATCATTTTTACCAAATTCCTCTTTATCAAATACTTTATCTATATAAGCTTTAAAATTAGAATATTTCAGAATAGAACTCAACAATTTACTTTCAATGCTCGACATTCCTCCACCTCATTATCATAATACTTTAGTAGATTTTATTAAGAAACGTTTTTGTCGCCTCACTGATATCTGTAACATTAGTATGATATATGAAATGTGATGAGTCAATAATTATTGATTCAGCCTTTACTCCTAATCTATTCAAATGATTTGTTTGATATTCTGTTCACTCTTTTCTGTGGGGGCGGATATCACGGATATATCCCTGGCTGTTCTTCCGTTTGCAACTTCAAAGTTGTACTTTATAAGAAGTCCACGCAGCTCAAACAGAAATTGGTCAAACTCATTATCATCCATCATCAGTACAGTATTGTTATAAAAAATTTTATCATGAGCGGGGTCAGGATTTTTGCCACTAAAATATTCTTGAAACCTTGTGTACTTGTTCATCAAAAAAGCAAATACTTTTTGAGAAGCATTTTCAATAGTGTTATGCTTTGATATCTCTTCAATATTCAATGCAAGAGTCCTCTCAAGACTTCCCCGAATCTTCTTTTCAGATACAACGGATAATATGTTGTTATTCAATAAAATATTGATATGACGATACATTGTAGTCCGCGGTACATCGCTTATCTTTTCACAAAGGTCTGACGTCGTCATGCTTTGTTTTGTAGAAAGCTCTTGTATGATTCTTAATCGAACAGGATTTAACATAATCTCATTTATGTTTTTCATAATTTCCCACCTCCATTAATTCCATTTCTAATTATATTACCAAAATCGGAACTAATCAAGTATAGATTTTACTGAATACAAACAAAAGAGCACCCATGTCTAAGGGTACTCTGTATTAGGGTTTTGCTCATAATTTCTTTTGATTCAATAACTGACTAACTGACGTGCCTAGCACCTATTATTTTATTGTCTAGAAATGTTTTGTTTTGATTAGGTCGCGGATTTCTTCAAGCAGAAGCTCTTCCCTACTTGGTGCTATAACGGCAGGTTCTGTTTCAGGTTCTATTTCAGGTTTCTTTTTCTTTCTAAATGTAAGTAATTTAACAAGCATAAAAATAGAAAAAGCAATAATCAAAAAATCGACCATTGATTGGATAAATGCACCGTACAGAATGGCTGCTTCTGCAACACCTTCACTTGCTGGTGTAATGATATATTTCAAATGTGTAAAACTGACACCGCCTAAAAAAACACCTAACACAGGCATTAGTATATCATTAACCAATGAAGTAATTATTTTCCCAAACGCTGCTCCAATAATCACGGCCACTGCAAGATCTAGGACATTACCTTTTAAGGCAAATTCTTTGAATTCTTTTAACATAATAACCCCTCCTATTTTTAGCAATTAGCTATTTTTTTAAAAAACCTTTCAATAGGCTTCCGACATCATCAACTATGCTTCCATCGTTGTCAGAATCCAGCAGATTCGTCACCATACCCATCAAACCGCCGTTGTCACCTTGTTCCATCAGCCCAGTTAACACCCCAGTGATTTCTGATGGATCCAAGTTCTGCTGTTTTTTCTTCTGAGCTAATGCACCTAGTAATAGCGGTGTTAGCTGTGCCATTATACCGGATACCTGACCCATATCCAGTCCTGTTTGTTTGGCTAGATTATTTTGTACTCTGTCGTTATTGCCTACAAATATGTGCTGTAGCATTTTTGCGCCGTCATCAGTGTTGACGCTACTTAAAAACCCTTGGACATCATCCACATTTTCATCCTGATGTTGGTCTAATGCGCTGACCAAAGCTGCTGCACCTTCAGACGTACTTGCATTACGTCCTAATGCTTGCAATATTGCTGGCATCCCAAGCTGGGCAAGTTGCTGAACCTGAGATGGTTCTGCTCCTACAGATTGGCCCAGTTTCTTCAAAGTGTCCTGGTTATTAAGCTGATCGTTAATCAATTTAAAAATATCCATACTTTCCCTCCTAAAACTATTTATCGTTCTGTAAACTTAAATGAAATTTCCAGTCTTTACAGTTACACGTAGGAGCACCTAAATCAGTATATGTTTTAAAATGCGATAAAGTATAAAAAACAGTCTTCAATAATTTTATTGATAGGTGACGCGACGAATTCCCATTGAGCGCATATCAGACATTTTTTCCGTAATTTCAACCAGCTTAATCATTTATTTTCGCCAAGAATTCTCTGATAGCCTCCACTGTGATGTCCTGTTGTTCTTCGCTTGAAATCGTGGCATCAGGATCGCCTTTTTGCTTACCGTAATTACCGAACTGGGCATGGTTTCCACCATCTATAACTACAATGTTCTCGGTATAGTTTATTTTCTCCGCCACGCTTGTATTAAATGTGCCGTAAACTGTCAGCGAGTTTTCAGCAGGGTAACCTCCATAAATATAAGCCCCTAGCAAAATCAATCCTTCTACCTTGTCCTGATGCTTTGACGCATAATCGCTAGCCATTGCACCACCCATGGAGTGACCTCCTATATACCATTTTTCAATATCCGGAAACTGATCAATAATTTTATCAGCAGCATTCGTATCAAAAATAGCCATATTAAACGGCATTTTAACAAGAATGCAGGTAATTCCTAAATTCTGTTTAATTTTTTCCAGAATCGGCAAATACGCTATATATTCTACCTTGGCGCCTGGATAAAAAATCAGTGCCGTATCGCTAGGTATTGTAGGTGATAGTATTATAAGGTTATCTTGAACACGCATGGTTGAATCACCTTGCATTACTGGAATCGCCACATCATCTGCTTTATAATAATCAGATGCATAAATTAAAAATGCGCCTCCCGATAAAATTACAAACGATATTATCGTAATCAGGGTAATTTTAAACCATTTTTTCATAGATGTTTCCTCCTTTAAAGGAATAGTGCCAAAATAAGTGCAAGGGTAAACATGATTAAAAATCCGGCAATCATAAAACCCAACGTCTTGGAATAGCCAGCAGGAGTTATTTGACCTTTTTTATCGAGTTTTTTTACAATGGGATGTAGTCTCCAAAAATATGTAGTAATAGACAGAATCATTACAACAACAGTAAATATTTTTGTGATTTCACTGCCGGTAAAAAGCACAACCAAAAGCAACATAATAAAAATTAGTTTAGTTCCTGCCACCCAATTAGTCATGTAACTAGCAAAAAGATGAGTATCCTCATTTTTTTTTGAACTCTCCCAGTGATTAAAAACAGCCACTCCATTGCCAAGTCGTGAATCTGGAGCAAAGTATAAAATACAAACGTTTGCAGTTTCCATTATTACAAAAATAATTATTGAAATATCTAAAACGTTCATTTTATTTACTCTCCCTTAATTTTTATATTATATATTTAAGAGCACAACACATTCTATATGACTTGGGTAGACAAAAATTATGTCTTGAAACTGATGGAACTTAGTTTGAAATTTATTTCAAATTAAGATAGAGTGCTAGTATTACATGATACGTATACTACTCTCTTAGGGCTTAACTCCATAATAGCTTCTAATTGATCTAAAACAAAGCTTTTTTTGGGGGGGCGTCTACAGACTATAATAATAATAAAAATTTCTTTCAATAACTGACTAACTGACGTTCCTGGCACCTATTTCCTGGCACCTATTTCCCACCAAAAGATTATTTTTTTTATTATGTCATTTATTTAACATAAGCCCAACGAATATTTTGCAATAATTTAACTTAAGTAGTTTACAATAAATTATAAGAAAATCTACCAATCAATTAAGAAGTCTATCGCCTGTTCTTTACTTCTCATCGTGCTTTATACACCGACTATAATATCTCTTCAATTAGTTTATTTTACCGAAACCAATCCTAATGGGTCAATTCTTTGCATTTGCTCTTTATAATATTGATTCATTTCCGCACTAGCTAAAACCACCCATGCACCGTCAGCATTATAGGCGGGATAATCATGATTAGGAGAAACGTTATTTTTATAGTAATTTAGATATGCATATACCTTTTCTTCATCATGCATTAATGCACCGCAGTATGCGGTTAGACCCCAATAAAAGTCGATGTAACCCTTATTATAGTGCTCCATGCTTTGCCATTCAAAATTCTCTCCAAATGTATCATAAAGCTTAATCGCTCGCGTACTATCTGAGTCTATCACACCAAAAATAATTGGAAATAATTGAGCCACAGCATCAGGATAAAAATTCTTCCAACTGTTGAAATTTAAAATGGTGCCTTCTTTATTTAAACCAATTTCATAGCGTTGCTCCGTATCATTCCAAAGAATAGTGTCAAAGGCTAGAGCTTGTTTGCTATTTATTTCATGAAAATGTGTTATCACTTGTTCTACTTCACAATATTCCTTTGTTTCCTTCCCAAAATGGGGCAAAAAAACCTGCTCCAATAGTTTAATAGCTGATAATACGCCTTGGTAAACTTCTGAGTTATCCATTAAATATTTTACATCCCCATTAGGTTTATAATAAGATAACCCATCATTATCAATTGTAGCATTCATTGCCCCAATAACAGCCATGATCTGCGAAAAGTGTTGAATAAGATATTCTGCATCTCCAGTCTGCTCATAATAATTCCAAAGTACCATTAAGTATAACGCAGCATAAGAATCAACAGAATCGTATCCCTGGTTGTTATATTCCGAAACAACAACGCCATTTACAACATCAGCTGTACAATTATATATTGTGCCCGCAGTTCCAGTTTTATCCGATTTTACATTGTTTAGGCGAGCAAAATGCCAATCAAAATATGCCTTAACTTCATCCACATATTCTACATTTAAAGATTTTTGCAAAAGAGCGATAGCTGTAATACTTGAAAAATAAGGTACGATACTAATGGTGCCATTTTCTACTTCAGTAAATGCCAGAGCACCATTAGACTGCTGAAGTGAAACAAGCCATTCTTGTTCACTCTCAACCATACCTTCATAAAAATCTATACGTGATTGATACACTGTTTTCATCTTCTTCACATAATCGTAATAGAGTAGGGAAGCAGACGAAAGGAGAAAGATAACCAAAAAAATGATATAGGTTTTAGTTGATTGCGTACTGAAAAAGCGTTTCAATGTATTCATCTAGAAAATCTCCTCGCTCCACAATACTTTTTTTGAGCTGTTGAATGGCCTCCTCATAGCTTCTCGGGTCACGGTTATTACCCTGTTCATCTTTTGATAATAATCCTTCATTAAACGTATACCCCCAGATTTCGAAATTCCTGTATATTGCATCACCTAGATACAATATATTCTCATCCACAAGCTTTAAAAGGTTTTCTTCACTAAGCGAACCTTTTCTCAGTTCTTTGTAGCGTTCCACAACCATTTTCGTAAAATTTTTATCTTGAAATAAACGGCTATACCAATTGTTTTGAGCTACGTGAAATTGATTAGAAGATTTTGGCTCCCAAGGATAGTTATTAAATGAGTTATTAAAATCCCAAACGGTTGCTTTCAATTTGCCGCCCATATCCTTATACACATAAGTAGAAAGATAACTAGCATCTGTCGTAAGCGTCAATTCATTGATAATATAATAGTCTACAAAAGACTGTACATCAATATATGCCGCATATCCGTAATCTTGGTTGTCGAAATAGTCAGAATACAGAACGCGTTCAAAATCGTTAATATCCTTCTCAATCCATTGATACTGTTGCTTGGTTATCCTGCTTGGCTTAGGATAAATAATACTGAATGGATTGCTTGTTTTCCCATTTATATTTCCATAGCTATAAAACTCATTTTCTTCCGTATTCTCTCGGTCCCGTTTCAATATATAAGCTGTTTGTCCCGATACTAAACCGAAATTGTTTAAGTTCAATCGGTTCTCTCCATTTGTTATTGGCTCGACCATTAAATACAAGCCTTGATATTCCCCGTTCAAAAATACTTCACAGTATTGAGTATCGGGTGCCCATGGCAATATCTCTCTCGAAATGCTGTAAATTAATTGATTTCTAACCAAGGATCTGTCGAGAAAAGGGCCGTTTAATACCCAGTCACTATCAGCACCCATACCCATTACCGGATAACTCTTCTTTTTCTCTTTATCATATCCATCATGGAATTCAATATGGTATTGTTTCTTATCAAAGGTTTTGTATGAAGAGCTTCCTCTATAATTAATTAATGCGGTGGTCGTAAAATCAAGCGTATCATTAAGATCGTTATTTGTATAGGGAGGATGAATCACTGTAATTTCTGCCCAAGTCTTACTCTCTTTTTTAATTTGCTCATTACCAGTCTCTATAACTACCAATGGAAGATGTGTGGAAAAGGAACTATTATAATACACAGAAGTTTCTTCTGTTACGTCCTGCTGTTGTGATTGTTCTTCTTGATAATTCATTAGGACTACTTTAACTCCATTGATACCAATAATTATAGCGAGGAATGTCGTTGCTATAAAAAGATAAGTTATGTACCTACGCATCACCTTCAACTCCCATATTATCGACTAATATCCTCAGTTTGATCCACCTGATTAACACTCATTACCCCTTCAATCTTAAGTAATTTATCAAAAATATCTATTTGATTTTTATTCTTTGCCTTACGCAACATATTCTTGCTAATTTCATATACTAGTTCCCAATTTTGGGCATTAGCATTTTTCATGCGTAAAGAAGCCGCTTTAGAAAAATATTGTTCAATAGCCACCTGAACCTTGATTTGGGCATCCGTATTGCACTTAATAATCAATAACATTTTTCCATCAGAATAGGTCTGTTTCATTACAATTAAAAATAAAAATATGATGACGGAGGTAATAGCTGCAGGTATATATTGAGAAATACCGCATGCTACACCTATAGAAATACTCCAGAAAATAAATGTAATATCCCGAGGATCTTTTACCGGTGTACGAAAGCGAATAATAGATAACGCTCCTACCATTCCAAGAGACAAGGCAATATTATTACTGATAACACTCATGATAAGTGTAGTTACAATCGTTAGCATACCTAGAGATACATTAAATTTCTTGCTATATGCTGTTCCCGAATAGGTTAACCGATATGTTAACATAATAAAGGAGCCTATCACAATAGTCACAGCATTATTTAGTAGAATAGTAGTGAGATCCAAACTGGATAAATCATTAAAATACATCATAATAAAATCTTCCATTTTTTCCCCTCCAATAGTTAAAATAAGAACCTTGAATATGCATATTTACTGTTTGCACTATGCAAAGAGTCTACCGACTGCAATACTTCTTTTAATATTCCAACTAGAAAATGATTATATTTTACTTCTAATACTCCAGTGTTTGGTGCCGTTATAGGAACTAATCCAGGATTCTCATCAAAAAATGAATGAATTATATAAGAGGCCGAGACCTCGGTATCATAAGTAATACGAGTATTGCTAACTGGATATGTATAAGCCAAGCGTCTATAATCTACAATCACTTTAGGTTGGTATCCACCCAACATTAAACGCGCGTAAATCTGCTGAGCTAATAACTGCTGCGCCAAAGATTCCTGAAAATCTAACAGCATGCTGTAATCTCCTAACATTAACCGCTCTGCATCCCTTTTTGATAGTTTAATAGAATGTTTGATCACATCAGAACCTGACTTGCATTTATACTCCAAATGAATGACATCTGTATTAGGAGGATAATAACGTAGCCTAATCTTCCTTTTTTCCATATTTCCATTCAATGTATCAAATAAATCTTGGTCATCTATTGAGTCGAAATAAAGTGAGCGAACTTGATATCCATTATCACCTGAATGTGAATCAGAATGTACAAGTGGTTCTAATTTTTTCCTAAGTAACGCAAAATCCAAAACAGAAATCGGGTACTTTAACTCTTTCCTAAATACCTTGTACATCTATAATACAACCTCCTATTCGGCACTAGACATAAGCTCTATTATCCTCTTATTCATAACGCTGTCCCCTAAATATCTACCATATTCTATGATTAAGAAATCCGTGATTTGATACTCTGTAAATAAATGCCAAAATTCTTCCGAGCTTCCGTTAAAAAGACTCGGGCTAACCAGAACTATATTCGTATAATAAGGTGTAAGCCATGGTGTGAATGCTTTGCTATACTGATCACCCAGAATCATAAGCGTTTTCCCATTCGTTGCGTCCCCTTTAAGAATAGAATGAGAATAATATGCTCCTATGAAAGTATCATACCCGCCGCGTGAAACAGCTACCATAGGGGATTTATAAGTAATATATTCACTCTTACTACGGCGTGAAGTTATAATTTGCTCATTTGCAGCATCATTCAGAATATAATAGTTCACATGATCAGGATTGTTCCAAAGCGATTCAGTATTGGGCAGGATACCCATTGTTCCAATATAGTTATCAAGACGGTTCATCCTATATTCTTCAATTCCAATTATTTCTATGCCAGCCGATTGACAAAATTTATCAGCAGCATAATATGCTCCAAGGGCTGTCCATACATGATCCGTTCTGAAATATATATATTCATCCTTATGCTCAACCAACCCGCCGGCTACATCAAGAGTGACTACATCCGAAGGCATCTTAGCATAAATTTCTTCAATTGTACCTACTAGATCGTCTGAATATTGCCTAACTTCGTCGCTTTCAAGACTGATAGGCATAGGAACAAGCATCAGGTACTTATTTATATCTTCAGGCAAGTTATTCATGGCAGAACTCAGTATTTCTGAACTCTTTAGGATATGATTCTCATCATAATGATAACGTTCTAATACTCTATCATCAAAATATAGATATTCCTCTGTAATCGAATTTGGATTAGCTGTCAGTTTATCTTCAATTATTTTATCATCCGCATTTAATATTGGTTCATCTGAAACTGGGTTCATTTTCTCCAGACTTACTTGCCTTTCTTCCACTTTATTTATCATATCTGTCGCCCAATAACTTGTAGCAATAACGGTTATGAGCAATAGAGCACTAAATGTGGCCAACCAATATTTTTTCATCAGCAAGCCCTCCTGCTAGATTCTATTTTGATAAGCGTATCTTTCATTTATTTTTGTTACATCAGTATTACACTCTCCTCCAGTCTCTGAACTAACATAACCATACACACAACATTTTTTACCAAAAACTATTTTTCCCCGTGCAATCAATGACTTTGGTCTACTATATTGACCGATGACCACTCCACTTTCAGTAAATACATTTCCCTGTGTAAAGACCGATCCATATATCCGTACGTCTTGTCCTATAAATATATCCTTCTCCGCAAAAATATTTCCATAAACTGTCACATTGTCATAGAGTCTTATTCCTTTATTTGAACGGATATGTCCTTCAATGATAAATCCATTTAGTACTTTTATGTTATATTTGCTTACGACTGATTTCGATAAAATTTTAGTTCCTTCTGTAATATAATCATCTACATATTTAATGTTCCTAATCTGTTTCATAATTGAGATATTTGGAATTACAACCTGCTCATTCTTAATAAGTAACTTTTCCTCTTCTGGAGTGATCCCTAATAAAATAATTGGGGCGAATAAACGTTTAAATCGACAATTCTCCCCAATTATGATTTTCGTAATACTGCTCGCGATTACACCTAAGTTACAGTGATCATAAACTATAAGTGTTCCTTCAGCGTCCACCCATCGTGTCACATGAGTGCCGCTACCAAGAATCAAATCTTTTTTTGAACAAGCAGCCTTAAGCGTATTAAATCCATATAAATAGGCATTCTGACGTGCATAAATCTCCTTTTTAAATTGAACTCCCATTTGAGATTGAAATTCCTGGTTTTCAGCATATATAATGCTAGAACAGACATGGGAATCATCCGTTACCTTATCACTTTCTATAATGTTTTCCTCACGTGAAAGAAAAATCTTTCCTGAACCGTCATAATCCTTCCAGTTCTCTTCGAACAATCCAATAAAGGATTTAACAAAATAACGTGGGTCTCTCACTTTTGATTGTTGTATTACTATCGCTTCTCCATCTCCATTACGTAAAAAAAACAGACTTAAGACGATTGGAAATAGAAGCATGAAGACAAAGACTATCATCGAAACTATGATGTATGCCAATTCTCTTCCGCTCCCACCTTATTATTTTTTACAAAACGTTCCGTCTTTGCCCAAATTACATTACGCCCTGTGATTAGGTCTATCAAAGCTTCTAAGAAGCCTAAACTGATATTCCATAAATAAAAGTAAAAATTAAAGGTAATTAATGGCAACAATAGAACGTCTTTTCTTACTCCGTCTATCAACAATGCTGTTGCAATTTGATAAAAAGGAGCAAAATTACCATAACTATTATAGGCCCCCAAAAAAAGAAGCACCCACCACGCTGAAATAATGTTCATTTCTCCTAAGAAAAACAGCGCTAATGAGTCTACAATTCCTAGGGCTAGTAAAAAGGGGACAGAATAGACAATTAAAAGCAAAATTCCATCGATTTTTTCACGAAGGTTCATATTCTTAGAAAAAATAACTGGAAAAAAGTAACGAAACATTACAGCATTGTGCCCACGGGACCAACGTCGGATTTGTCGAGCTCGAACATCCCAGGTTTCAGGGACTTCTTCGTAACATTCTGCGGTATTGGCATAAATCACCTTCCAACCCATTGTATATAAACGGAATGTTAACTCTGTATCTTCAGCCAAAATACGTGTATTAAATCCTCCTGTCTCTAACATTAAGTTTTTACGAAACCCACCGACAGTACCGCCATATTGAGGGATTAACTTTAAATTATACCTCGCTTGCTGATCCACCTGATAACCCCCTGAACGTTCTAGATTAAGTAATCTTGTCAATAAGTTCTTATTTGTATTATAAGGAATCACTCTTCCCATCACTGCGCCGACCTCAGGATCTTTAAATGCGAGTGCTAGCTGTCGCAATAAGTCATTACCAGGTCGATAATCAGCATCAAAAACAATAATGATTTCCCCTTTTGCAATCCTTAAACCATCGTTTAATGATACTGGTTTGCCACGCCATTTCGATTCTCTGTGCAATGGTCGAATAAATGGATATTTCTTTGCATACTCATTCAATAATTCAGCAGTACGGTCAGATGAATTGTCGTTAATAGGGACAATTTCCAACAGGTTTCTATCATAATCACTTTCCAATAAAGCATCTAAAACATATTGAAGCACCTTTTCTTCGTTATGCATGGGGATTAACACTGAAATGAAAGGTAATTCATGATCATATATGTCGTTGTAATACATCCTTTGTCGCCCAAAGATCCGATTGTAAGAAAAAATGAAATGGCGGACTGCATAGACAAGCATAATAATGACAACAATCACAAAATAGATTTTTAATACAGAAATTATAACCAAAGCCACTTCAACCTCCCTTTTCCTTGGTTAAAGTAGTTAACCAGCGAATAGATATATATCCCATAAAAACCTACAAGATATAAGAAATCAAAAAGCGGACCCAGTGAAAAGAACAGTGTTGCCATATAGAGGTTAGATCCCTTCGAAATAATAAACATAAAAGTGATGTAGCGTACAAACCCGTATACAAGAGAATATCCAACTATTCCCAAAAAGAAGCTGAATCTGACTAAAATACTTCCATACCCTAAAATCCCAATAATAACTCCTGCTAGTATCATTATGGACAACCAAATCCCTATCTGCTGTTTAATGTACAACTCTGAATACACAGTTGCAGAATAAGGGAAATATGCCTCAGCGAATATAAAAAAAATGCATGAAATCAAATGTATCAATAAAATGATATTGAAATAGATTATAAGCGATGTCGAACCCGTATTCTTCTTATATAAAAGATATAATATAAATAACAGTAGAAGAGTAACCACTACATTAATTACAAGTTCCGAAAAAATTGGCATTTTATTTGGAAGTATAACATAGTAAACACCACCAAAAATTGGAATAAATTCTTCGTAACCTATACCTAATGAATTCTTTGGAGAGATTAGCGAAAACACCTGATTTGCCCAAACAGCAAGCATGTAGGTTATTTTGGAATAAAATAAAAGAAAAAGGAGAATAGTAGGAAGTACACCTCCCAACAGAAAAATCCAACGTTCTACTCTGTTAGGCAATAAATGTCGATATATACGCGAAAAATAGATCTGAGATTTTTGCTCTTTTCTAGGTGGACTCAAATATATCACCTTCACAAATATTACTTTATTATATATTACTATACTATTTAGAACTTTTACTATATTTTAAATTTAATAAATTAAATAAATTCAATAGAATTTCATAACGATATATTTACAATAGCTAGCTAGATTAAGATAAATGTTCCTTAATCAGCTTATTTACTAGCTGTGGATTGGCTTTTCCCTTGGTCTCCTTCATTACTTGACTCACTAAGAAGCCTATCGCCTTTTCTTTGCCATTGCGATAATCCTCAACTGAATCCGGATTATTAGCAATTATACTATCTACTACCTTAGCTATTTCATCTATGGACACGTGCTGATAGGTGCCAGGCACGTCAGTTAGTCAGTTATATATATTTTTTTATCAAGCTTTGAAACGAACATAATATCTATACAATTAAAAAAGGTTATTAATATAATAGCCCTTTTGCGTAATTTACCCCTATAGGTGAGTAACTGTACTTAGTATAAAGTTAGGTTATTATTTCTTATAAATCCTCATTGCAAATATATACGCAACAACTATTATTGCAATACACCAAGTCAAAACAAGTGTAAATACCCCAAGAATTCCAAATACCGCTAACCACTCTAATATTCCTGCTGAAGAACGGAAACACATTAATAATGCAACAAGTATAATAACTACTACAGAAATTCCATTAGAGATTATTGATGTTAATACATGTCCCCATAATACTGTAGAACGAGCTATAGGCATAGAGTGAAAACGTTCAAAGATACCACGCTGTTTATCTATAAACAAGCGGTAAGCTACATATGCAATCCCACTACCAATAGCCATTAACATTATACCTGGCAATAGATAATTAACATAATTTTCTGTACTTCTAGAAATATGACGCATAGAACGTCTAAACATAACATTCATATCTTTGAAAAAATATTTATTTTTTGATTCCATTTATTTTCCTTTTTTATACCAATTATTGTTAAAAAATTTCTCCCAATGTCGGTTGTTTTTCTACATATTCTACTTTTGCAGGTGGGAATAATTTTTTTAATCCTTCTAATGTATCTAAAGCAATGATTTTTCTCCCATGAAGAATAGCAATTTTATCTGCAAGTTGTTCTGCTTCTTCTAAGTATTGAGTGGTTAAGAATACGGTAGTTCCTACAGCTGATAGCTCTTTTATGATTTTCCAAACTTCTAAACGTGCTTCTAAATCAAGTCCTGTAGTTGGCTCATCTAAAAAAATAATCTTTGGATTTCCCACAAGGCTCATTGCAATATCAATACTTCTTTTCATACCTCCAGAATATGTACCTACTCTGCGGTCTGCAGCCTCTGACATACCAAAACCTCTAATATCTCCTGGATTTTTTTCAATATCAAAACCATTGATTACAACACTTCCAGCATCTGCTTTGAGTAAAGTAGTCATGATTCTAATCATCGTTGTTTTTCCTGCTCCATTGGAACCTAGTAATGCAAAGATATCTCCCTGCTCTACTTCGAGATCTACTTCTTTGAGTACTTCTACATCTTTAAATGATTTTCTTACTCCTTTAATTTGTATGATATTTTTATTCATCTTTTTATCCTCCTCAATAAATTAAGAGCCGACAACTGTGATTTAACTCACGGTTATCGGCTCTGTGTCTTAGCATCTGGCTCTTTAATAACTGATATATTCATTTGTTTTACATTGATAATCGTTTCCTGTTTGCACTTGGGGCAAAATATCCACTCGCATTTACACACACTACCACCTCTTTCCTTTTACTTTGTTTTATTTGTTTTAGCCGCAAACCTTTTCATGGCCTTGTTAACTTCTTGGTTAACAGATTCCTGAGCGACGTCAGCGTAAGTTTTTGAATCTTTGATTAGATCGTCGCAGAAAGCCGCTACATCTCTGCCCGTCACTTCGAGTACGCCTTTTCCCAAGGTCGCTCCCTCTTCAAAAAGATCAATAATTCCCGAGAGCAAACCTATACCTTCTGTTAGCTCAATAGGGCAGACCTTAAAGAGATATTTTTGAATCTCTTTATAAACAATCTGATAATCTTGCGGGAGCGCTTTAACACGCGCCACGTGCGCTCGCCACTCTTTTTTGCCTTCGATGATATCTTGTATTCTCATATTATCCTCCTATTTACCTAATTTTTTAGCAATATTATTGTTGAGTTGTTCTCGCCACTTGTCACGAAAAGACTTTGCCCCTTCTTCGCCGACCAGGGCCGAACAGAAGCCTTTGATATCGTCACCCAAGACCTCTTGGACACTCTGACCGTCCGCCGCCGTCTCTTCGAGGAGCCCAAGGACACCGTCAAGAATAGGCATGAGGTTGCGACCGGTGAAATCAGAGTACAGCCAAAGATTGGCTTTAATTTTTTCCCATGCAGCTTGATAATCAGTCGGTAGCTTTTTGGCTCGCGATTCAAAAGTTTTGAACTCTTTAGTCATATCGTTTCCGTTAATTTTTTCCCAAAAATTCATTATTTTCTCTCCTTTAACTCGTTGATTTTTGATGATACAAATTCCCATCTTTCCCAAAACCTCGTCAGTTCCACACGCCCCGCGTCGTTGAGCTTGAAAAACTTTCGCGGCGGTCCCATATCGGATGGTTTTTTTTCTATGTCCACAAGTTTATTCTTCTCAAGCCGCACCAAAATGGTGTAAACCGTCCCATCCACAACGTCCGAAAATCCGAGGGTATTTAGCCTCCGCGTAATCTCGTATCCATAGATTTCCTCGTGGTTGATAATTTCAAGAACGCAACCTTCCAGCACACCCTTTAACATTTCCGTAATATTTTCCAGTGTAATCACTCCTAGCTATTCTGTATGACTTGTATTCAGTATTACTTATTACCTGTATATAGTAACACAGAGTAGTTCAGTTGTCTAGTAATATATTTTTATACCCAAAAACATACCCTCGATATGTTTTCATAAACACATACCGAGGGCTTGAATTAAATCGAAATAACTGACTAACTGACGTGCCTGGCACCTAATTTAAAGATAAAATAATGCGGCAATTATAGAAATTACAATAGCATAGTAGTGATACCATTTTTTTTTCATTCTACGAAGTAGAAATACACCTATTGCAGCAACCAAAAACATGATTAAACCGACTATGATCGGAGTTTGAAATAATTGTACTCCAATTCCAACCATAAAGGTGGTAAGTGAACCAGTAAGCATGCTAGCTTTAAGCCAGTCGTATATTCTGGTACGATATATTATAAAACAAAAAATAATCCATATAATCCCATATCCAACCCGCACCGGTGACACAAATCCATAGGAACCATCCTGATTTGCCATGGTTTCAAATAGCATGAAGATAAGAAAATACAACATAAAGGCTACTGCCAAAGCAACAAAGCTACCTATTGTAACAAGTATTCCTTCCTTAATCATTTCAGACTTTTTATTCATATATCATTCAACTCCTCTTCTCATCTCCATTAAATTTGTTTCCAGCTTTTTAGTAAACTTATCAATCCCAATGTAAGTTTTATCACCATTTCAGCCATAAAATGTGACGATTTTTCCATGTCATCATCAAACCATTTTTGAACAACACCGATAATTCCAGTTATTGTGAATGAATAGACATATTCGGCAGCTTCCTTGGTAATGTTATTATTATCAGTTATTTCGGTAATGATTTTATCATATACGAGCATCATTAGCTTTTTTTGAAAACTGAAGTCTCCGTGCTCATTTAACAACAATTTATATACTCTAGCATTTTCCCTTAAGTATTCAAATATTTTTTCCGTTGTTATTACAATATTCACGTTATTATTTTGTTGGTCATACTCCGCAAGATGAAAATTGATATTATCAAGTAGTTCATTCTCTATTTTTCTTAGCAGGTCGTATTGGTCATTATAATGCGCATAAAATGTGGCACGATTAATATCAGCTTCTTCACAAATTTCCTTAATAGTTATTTGCGAGATATCTTTTTTTTCAAGTAGTTTTATAAAGCTCTCTTTTAACACCGTCTTGGTATATTTGACCCGTCTGTCGACTTTTTTTTCTCTCATTTTAATCCTCCAAAATGCTTAAATATGTTAGATATTATACACTTTATCTATTTTTGCTCAATAAATGACATTTTTAAAACATCTGTCTGTTGAATTATTAAGGTAATGTTATTAAATTATACAAGTAACGATTTGTCAACATCGTGTATAACAATAAAGGAGTGGACTTAGTGGATATATTTTCACATGCTGTTATCAAATATAAAAAAAGCATTTTAATAGCATTTTTGATTGTTGCAGTATTAAGCGGTATCTTCTCACTGCTGGTTTCAGTTAATTATGACATGGTAGATTATTTGCCTGATGACGCACAATCTACAAAGGCTATAGAGATAATGAATGAAGAGTTTGGTGGTGAAACGCCAAATGCAAGGGTTATGCTTACTGACGTATCAATACAAGAAGCATTAGAGTACAAAGAAAAAATCGTTGCAATAGATGGGGTTACATCGGTAAGTTGGCTTGATGACGTAATAGGTCTAGAAACGCTTCAGACCATTTCCCTTGTTTTATTGGATGTTTCTATAACTGAAAGCTATTATAAAGACAATAATGCTTTGCTTAATATATCGATTGAGAGCGGAAAAGAAGAAAGTACTGTCAATGCTATTTATGAACTAATTGGAGAAAATAACGCAATTGCAGGAGAAGCAGTCAATACAGCAGAAACACAAGCAATGTCTGTTTCAGAGGTAGTGAATGCAGTGATAATTTTACTCCCGATTATAATAATCATTTTGATTATTTCTACCTCTTCATGGATAGAACCCTTGTTGTTTCTGATTACGATCGGAATTGCCATACTCATCAATATGGGAACAAACATTATTTTCGGTGAAATATCATTTATCACGCTGACAGTAAGTCCCGTTTTGCAACTTGCAGTATCACTTGATTATGCGATTTTTTTACTTCACAGCTTTAATGACTATCGAGACGAGCATAATCCACAAAAAGCAATGAAACTTGCTATGAAACAAGCTTTTCCTACAATCGCAGCAAGTGCTGCCACAACGGTAATAGGTTTTTCAGCATTAATGTTTATGCGCTTCGGTATCGGTTCAGATTTGGGAATTAACTTAGTAAAAGGAATTTTAATTAGCTTTATAACAGTGATGGCTTTTCTACCTGTTTTTACCTTATTAAGCTATAAAGCTATTGAAAAGACGATGCACCGCAAGCTGATGCCTGATTTCAAAAAAACAGGCGGTTGGTTGATGAAAGTAAGGAGACCTTTTTTGTTACTTGCACTTATCATTGTCATACCAAGTTTCCTTGCTCAATCAAATACAGAGTTTATGTATGGAAGTAGCAGCACCGTTAATCACACCTCTCGGGTGGGACAGGATACCTTATCTATTGAGGAGAAATTCGGTAAGGAAAATGTACTTGTATTACTCGTGCCAAAGCATAATGCAGGAAGGGAATTAGAGCTTACAGATGACCTAGCTGAAATTCCGCATGTGACAAATGTTGTATCCTATGTTACGGCTGTAGGAGCTGAAATTCCGAAGGAAATCGTCCCACAAAAAACTACCGATCAGTTCTATTCAAAGAATTATACGCGAATTCTTCTTTATACAGATATACCCGAGGAAGGCGATGAAACCTTTGATACTGTAAAAGCTGTTTTAGATACCGCAGCAATGCATTATGAGACGTATTACTTGGCAGGAACAAGTGCCACACTTTACGATATGAAAAATATTGTATCAATAGACACCATGCGAATTAATCTTGTAGCAATAATTGGTATATATATAGTGTTACTTATTACTTTCCGTTCGCTGATTTTGCCATTATTATTGCTCTTTACAATTGAAACAGCAATTTGGATTAACCTCTCGTTTCCATATTTCACCGATCGACCCTTAAATTTTATTGGTTACTTGGTATTAATTACAGTGCAGCTCGGGGCAACAGTTGACTATGCAATACTGTTCACTAATGTTTATTTGAAAAACAGAGAAACACTTCAGAAAATGGACGCTATGCGAGTAACTATTGAGAATAATTTGGTATCAATCCTAGTATCAGCTACAATTCTTGCCTCTACAGGATTTATATTGGGATTTACTAACAGCAACCAGATTATCGCTGAACTTGGGATATTGCTCGGCAGAGGAACGATATTATCACTTACCATGGTAGCCTTTGTTCTGCCTGCTCTACTTGTATTATTTGATAAGGTTATCCAAAAGACTACACTAAATAAGTCATTTTATAAGGAGCGTGATTAGAATGAATAAGCTAGAGATCAACTAGCAATTTTTACAGTTCGTAATCTATTTTGTGCTTTTCTACGTATTTATTATAGTCAAAAACACAATAATGATTTTTACCTGTGTTTTTTGCTTGATACATAGCGAAATCCGCATAATCTATTAGCTCAAATATATTTTTTGTGTCCCTTCCGTAGATTGCCATCCCAACGCTTATTGAAACTGGCAACTTAATTCCATTTATCTCAATGGGTTCTATTAAAATTATATGCTGAATCTCTTCCCATATTTTCTCATAAATTTCGCTATTGGCCTTCTCAAGCCCATAGATAAATAGCCCAAATTCATCCCCAGCAATTCTAATACCTATGGTGTCCCTAATATTAATAGATTTAAGTCTTTTCGCAAAGGTTACTAAAAACTTATCTCCTACACTGTGACCATAAAGATTATTGACCGATTTAAAATCATCTACATCTATATATAAAAAGATTCCGTATCTATCGGGATAGATGTTGATTTTTTGTTCCATCTCACTTCGATATTGATAGCGACTAACTAGATCTGTTAACTCGTCTCTTACTAATTTATTATTTAAATCTTGATTAAGTTGTTTTAATCTCACATTTGCTTTTTCTAATAATCTCCTAGTGTTAACTAATTCACTATTTAGTTGCTGAATTTTATCAAATTGTCCCCAGGCGGTATCCCTATATAAAATATCCTCTTCATTGTACTCTTGAGCTACAAGCATGATACATCTTTTCAATACATCCACTGTCTGATCTTCTGTTTGACTTGTTGTGCTCTCATTATCTTGGTATCCCAAAACTAAATAGTCTTCTTTTCTTTTATACACCCATAACCACAGAGGTTCGTCAAAAACCTTTAATTTGTGAAAAATAGGACTTTGGGAAAGCTCTCCATTATCACAACTTTGCCAAAAGTTCTCCAAGTCTTCTTGATCTTCCTTATCAAAAAGATCAACCAAGCGGATGTTTAGTTTTGGAATTAAATAGATAGGATTACTCCATTTAATATCCTTCACAATCCCAGAGACATCGGTGAAAACCAAAAAACTTATCATAGTCCAACATCACGCTTTTCAACATTTACTTGCGCCCACTCTATTAGTTGGTATAGATCCTCTGTATAAAAGTCTATCTCCCATTTTTCCCAAATTCTTTCTGTTGTTTTAAAGGCTCTCCCACCAACAATAATTTGAATATCCTGAAATTTCCCTCTAACCTCTTCTACTATTTCTTTGCATAGTGGCAAATGAGTAGGCAGCGTAACAGATAAGGCAACAATATCTGGTTGATGTTCTTTAATCGCATGTAAAATCGATTCTATAGGCACCGCAGCCCCAAGATATATGCTTTCCCATCCATGGTTCTCGAAAATATCAGAAATCATTCGAATCCCCATCTCATGTAATTCGCTTCCTACTGCCGTGGTAAGCACTTTGTACGCTTTTTTTGGTTTATCGAATATTTGTGAGTAGAAATTTACCAATACTGTTTGCGTTACTGCTGTACAATAATGCTCTTTATCTACAGATATAATATTTTTCTGCCATAGATAGCCTACTTCCACCATAACCTCTCTAAGAATCTTTTGATAAATATCCTCTATAGAGATTCCTGCCTCAATAGCTTTATGAATAATTTCATAGGCCTCATTCCTTTTGTTATCAAGAAGGGCAAATAAATATTTTCTTTTAATATCTATATACTCATCTATAGTAAGGGTGCTTATGCTTTCCTGCTCTTTTATGCTAGACTTGGTAAACTCTACAGCTCTTTCTAAATATTTTTTTGCAAGCTGATAGGATTCGTCTGAAAGATCTTCTTTAAGGACCTCTTCTATAATCTCGTAGTGAACTATCATTTGCTCTTTTAAAATGTTTTCATCTATATTTTTAATAAAGTGGCATAAAAGCTGAAAGAGCCACAGTGCATAATCCTCAAAAATTTTCCCGTCTTGCAGCTTTATAGCTGCTTGAAGATGCTCTAGATTGTAAATAATATCATTATACATAGATCTTTTTTGAGCATCCGAATACTCATTCTGGAGTGATGGGAGCCTTGTTAAATATCTATCATAGATTTTAGATGCTAATTTATAATTGTTCTCTAAACTTTCGTATCTAAACAGACTCATCTCTTCACTCCCATTCTAGATATAAAAAAGAAACTATAATATGTCATCTTTCGGCTTACGTCTTGTCTCGCTTATATCCTTTCATAAATTATAGTACAATATTATCATATCTTCAATAACTGACTAACTGACGTGCCTGGCACTTATTAAAAATGCACACCTTACTTTGAAGGTGTGCTCTGTTCTTGCGCCGTTTTTAATGTGTAGATATTATAAATCTAAAGATATTTTCCTATCAAAAATAACTCTCTTTAATGCTACATATAACATTATAAGACTTACAGCTAAAATCATATGGGATACACCCGAAATTCCAGAAATAGCTCCATTAAGTGCACTTGATACCTCAACACCAGTTATTTCAGTAATTCCTCTAACATACATTGTAACTATTTTTAATCCCAACCCTAGGTTATAAACTAAATAAAATTTACGAAACATCTTTTCGCTGGAAATCTTAAATTGATTTTCATACAGAAATAGAATTAAAAATAAGAAAGTTCCTAAAACTATTAGATGGGTATGTGTTACGGAAAGAACAGTTTCACCTGAATAATCATAAAATTTCGTAAATTCTCTATAAAACGCTCCAGACAACATTCCGATTATTGCATATACAAAAGATGTTATTAATAATTTCTTATTCACAATGTTACCTCCATTTCTATAAATTTTATACGCAAAATTTAACAAACTATATTTTAAATCTACTATTTTATTACTATCTTTACAATAAAAAGTTCGAAAATAATATTATTTTGTCACATTATAAAGTTAATTTTCAACGCCTCAAATTAATCTTTCTTATTAACAAAACTTTAACATAATCTTAACTTTCTTCCTGTTTTTACTTTATATGAATTTGTTTAAACTGATGATGTGTCACCATGCTAATTATAAAGCGAGTTTTTGTAGATATGCACGTTCTATTTTATTCAGGTTTTAAGATTTATAGGAGGTGGACTAACTTGCAAAAAGAAGACTTTTTTTCCAATATTCTCCTTGACAGCTCCATCAGTACGGTATTCCAGCCCATCGTCTCACTTGAGACCGGCATCATTTTCGGTTACGAGGCACTGAGTCGCATTTCCGTACCGTCCTGCTATATCAATATTGAGGAACTATTTCAAATCGCCCGCCGTCAGGATCGTCTTTGGGATTTGGAAAAACTTTGCCTGATGAAAGCATTACAAAACGCTGCGGCCCAGTCACTAGACTGCTTGCTCTTCCTAAATTTGGACACTAATATCATCCATGATCCTAAGTTTAGCGCGGGTTTTACAGTGGAAAAGCTGCAAGAATACGGTATCAATGCCGACAGTGTAGTGATTGAACTTACTGAGCAGAGCGCTATCAGCGACATGAGCAGCTTTGTCAGCTCCGTGCAGCACTATCAGACGCAGGGCTTAAAGATTGCTATTGACGATTTCGGCAACGGCTACTCTGGCCTTAACCGAGCCTGCTCCCTATCCCCTAAATTTCTCAAAATCAACTTAGACCTTGTTCATGAAATTCATAAGGATACCATCAAACAATCTGCAGTGGGTTCCATAGTTGATTTCTGTCGGCAGACAGGTATCCAAGTCATAGCCGAGGGCATAGAAAATGAAGAGGACCTTAAAACGGTTATCCAGCTGGGTGTGGATTTTGGGCAGGGCTTCTATCTTGGCCTGCCAAATTCAATTTTTCAGGATATTGCGTTTGACTGCAAGAAGCAGATTCGTGAGTTTTTCAACGGAACCAGACTTCAGAGTCGCCAATCTGTTTTCGGCAGGGTCGGCGATATCGGTAAAACAGGAGCAACTGCCTTAAAAAGTTCTCCCTCGCTACCACTTTATGAAAAACTGAAGTTAAATCCAGAGCTTTCCGAGTTTTTTATTCTAGACGAGCTGGAGCAGGTTTGCGGCATTTTGACACGGCAGCAAATCTTTGAAAAGTTCGGAGGAGAGTTTGGCTACATTCTAAGCCAAAGGATGAACGTTACAGCCATGATGCTCAAAGAGGTGCTGGCAGTGGATGAACAGATGCCCATCGACAAAGTCTCCGAGATAGCCATGCAGCGCAGCGCTGAGCGTGTATATGATTCAATTGCGATTACTCGAAATGGAAAATATTTTAATACTGTCACAGTACGGGAGCTGCTACTAACCTCCATCCAGCTTCAGGTGCAACGTGCCTCCGACGCAAACCCACTTACCGGTTTTCCTGGCAATCATGAGATTCAGCGTGTAATTGAAACAACCTTCCGACTGCATGAACCTTGGGCTATTATTTACCTCGACCTTGACAACTTCAAAGCCTATAACGACGCATATTGTTTTGCAAACGGGGACGCTATGCTCAAGACTTTGGCTGACACTATGCGTCGTTGTGCTGGAGAAAGCGATTTTCTTGGTCATATAGGAGGAGATGATTTTGTAATTATTTCCCACTCCCATGAAGTTACAGAACTCTGCAAGAACATTGCACAGGATTTTCACAGCGCTATCGAGACTCTCTACTCAACTAGTGATTGGGAGCAAGGCTTTATCGTCTCCACGGACAGGAATGGTTTTTCACAGAATTACGGGATCGCATCTTTGTCTATCTCCGTTGTAACCAACAAGACACAAAATCCGCAAACCATGGAGGAACTCTCCGCCCTCATCGCCCAGAACAAAAAGGAAAGCAAACAAAGGCAAGGTGATTCCATCGTAATTTCATGATTTCAGAAAGATTCCACGCCAAGAATTCCTCGATAGCTTCCACTATGATATCCTGTTGTACTTCTCTTGAAATCGTGGCATCAGGATTGTCTTTTATAACCACAATATTCTCAGTATAGTTTATTTTTTCCGCCACGCTTTTATTGAATGTGCCGTAAATTGTCACCTGAATACTTTAAAAGATTAGTGCCAATATAAGTGCAAGGGTAAACATGATTAAAAATCCAGCAATCATAAAACCCAATGTCTTGGAATAACCAGCAGGGGTTATCTGACCCTTTCTATCAAGTTTTTTTACAATGGGATGTAGTCTCCAAAAATATGTAGCAATAGACAAAATCATTACAACAACAGTAAATATTTTTGTGATTTCACTGCCGGTAAAAAGCACAACCAAAAGCAACATAATGAAGATTAGTTTAGTCCCTGCAACCCAATTAGTCATGTAACTTGCAAAAAGATGAGTATCTTCATCTTCTTTTGAGCTCTCCCAGTGATTAAAAACAGCCACACCATTTCCAAGTGGTGAATCTGGGGCAAAGTATAAAATACAGACATTTGCAGTTTCCATTATTACAAAAATGATTATTGAAATATCTAGAACGTTCATTTTATTTACTCTCCCTATATATTCAACTTACTTGTTTAATAACTGACTAACTGACGTGCCTGGCACTTATTTATTCAAATCTCATTTTATGATAGCTAATAAATTCTTTACCTCTTCTTCAGTTAAGTTCCTCCACTTTCCTACTGGTAAATTCTTTAATTCAATATTTATAATGCGAACACGCTTTAGTTTTAATACCTTGTAGCCAAAATGTGTACACATCCTTCTGATTTGCCGATTTAGTCCTTGAGAAAGAGTGATTTTAAATGATTTGGTATCTATTTTTTCGATTTTACATTGATTTGTCATCGTATATTCATTCTTAACAGGGTTATAAATTCTTACCCCTTTTGACATATCCTCAATAAAAGAATGAGTAATAGCTTTATTTACAGTTACAATATAATCCTTCTCATGTTTATTTTTATCCGTTAAAATTTCATTAACGATACTTCCATCATTCGTTAAAAGAATTAATCCCTCAGATTCCTTATCCAATCTCCCAATTGGGAAAATACGTTCAGGATGATTTACAAAATCAATGATATTCCCGTTTATATGCCGTTCAGTAGTACAAGTAATACCCGTTGGTTTATTTAAGGCAATGTATACATATGTCTTCTTTAACTTAAGTAGTTTACCATTCACCTCAACCTTATCCTCCGGATATACCGTTTGTCCAATTGTAGCTATATTACTATTAATTTTTACCTTGCCCTGTTTAATTAATTCATCAGCCTGTCTCCTAGAACAAAGTCCTGTCGAACTAATAAAGTTGTTTAGTCTCATACATATATTGTACACTGAAATTGAAATATCACAGTATAAGCTCCTTTCTAACTTTTATTTTAACATCAATTTCTCTAAATTAAGAGGTTCTATGTACTGCCCATCCATATAAGCCCTCATGTTTCCAACGGAAATTTCATCTATTAAGGCTATATGTTTGTCTTCTCCTACTCTTCCAAACTCAAATTTGATGTCATATAACTCAATATTTTTCATTTTGCGTATTTAATTGACAAATAGAGCTACTACCTTAACGAATTAGTCTGAGGGAACATATAACTTACTTCGTTATTCAGTTAAAATCTGATAGACCCCTTGATACCAGCCTATTCCCTCTCTATCAACGCGACACACTCCATGTTCCTGGCACTTATTTCCCCTATTTTCTTGCCAAAAATTCCTCGATAGCTTCCACTGTGATATCCTGTTGTTCTTCTCTTGAAATCGTGGCATCAGGATCACCTTTTTGCTTACCGTAATTACCGAACTGGGCATGGTTTCCACCATCTATAACTACAATGTTCTCGGAATAGTTTATTTTCTCCGCTACACTTGTATTGAATGTGCCGTAAACTGTCAGCGCGTTTTCAGCAGGGTAATCGCCATAAATATAAGCCCCCAGCAAAATCAATCCTTCTACCTTGTCCTGATTCTTTGACGCATAATCACTAGCCATTGCACCACCCATGGAGTGACCTCCTATATACCATTTTTCAATATCCGGAAACTGATCAATAATTTTATCAGCAGCATTCGTATCAAAAATAGCCATATTAAAAGGCATTTTAACAATAATGCAGGTAATTCCCAAGTTCTGTTTAATTTTTTCCAGAATAGGCAGATAGGCTATATATTCTACCTTGGCGCCTGGATAAAATATCAGAGCAGTATCACTGGGCATTGTAGGTGATAGTACTATAAGGTTATCTTGAATACGCATTGTTGAATCACCTTGCATTGCTGGAACTGACACATCTTCAGCTTTATAATAATCAGATGCATAAATTAAAAATGCGCCTCCCAATATAATTACAAACGATATTATCGTAATAAGGGTAATTTTAAACCATTTTTTCAGAGATATTTCCTCCTTTAAGGGAATAGTGCCAAAATAAACGCAAAGGTAAACATGATTAAAAACCCAGCAATCATAAAACCCACTGTCTTGGAATAACCAGCAGGGATTATTAGACCCTTTCTATCAAGTTTTTTTACAATGAATACTTGTTTAATAACTGACTAACTGACGTGCCTGGCACCTATTTTGCTACAGATAACCATAGCTTTTCGGACTCTATCACAAGTTCTGATACTAATTTTATAAAGGGCCCATAATTCATAGTTGTATGTGCCAAATCTAGGACACCATAGTACTTTGCCCGATACTTATTCTTTATAATAATTGGAGTGTATCCATTCTTCATGAGTTCAAGGTTCAAAAGTAGTCTTGAAGTCCTGCCATTTCCATCTATGAAAGGATGAATTTTCACAAACTCACCATGTAACAATGTTGCTCTTAAGACTGGATGATAATCATTCCATTCTTTTTGATATTCTGCAATAAGTTTCTGCATCAAATCCCCAACTTCATAATGTTTAGGTGGAATATGTTTTGCTCCACTAATTACAACATTTTCAGTACGGTATTTTCCAGCATTGATATTATCAATTTCCTTTAAAATCAAAGCATGAATGTTCTTGATATTCCATTCAGAAAGTGGTTCTTTATTTGTAATTAAATCTTCCACAAACAGTATCGCTTCACGATGGTTAATTGCTTCTAGATGCTCCACCATGCTTTTTCCACCGATTGTAATTCCTTCAAGAACAACTTTGGTCTCTGATAGTGTCAGGGTGTTCCCCTCTATCGCATTACTGTTATATGTCCATTCAACAATTAATTTTTCATGAAGAGTACTTGCAAGTTTTTTTGAAAATGGTCGATTCTGAGCAATAGATTCATTAAGAGAATCAATATAACTGAAGTCAAATTTCAATCCTAAGTAGCTTTTTTTATTTCCTTCCCTTGCATCCACAGGTTTAACAGCATCTGCAGGGATAGACCAATTCCGTCCAATTTTTATTGCTTCTTCTATACGCCCCTCATTACAAAGCACTCGGATTCGTCGGTCACTTATTCCCCATTTTTCACTTACTTCCTTTGTACTCATATACTTCATATATAACACCTCGTAAAGATTATATACCGCTATCGGAATAATGTCAATTTTGTTCCGATAGCGATATAACTTTTTTGTTACTTTAATAGTGGCCCATTAATTCAAAATAATTAATTGAAAAATGGTCCACTATTTTAATTTAACTCTCAATAGAGGTTAGGAGTAAAGACTTATACCTTCGATATCAATACTACCGGCTCAAAGCCCATATAATGACCATATCTTTGAAGCCATCTTGTATTACACATGTATGATTCTAGGACATCCTTTCCGATCACTAAGCTCAGTTGTCCAATACTTTGCCCATTCCTTCATTTCCTCATATTCCGGATGGCTAGGATTCAACATGATTTCACGGAAATTCACGAATCCTCCAACTCCGCCCACATCCTCAGGTGGTGTTTGACCACTTACCTCCAGTAAGTAGGGTGATTCCTTATCGTGATCCTCAATCACACGTATAAGCTGGATTTCATGTTCCCAGTTATCCCCCATATCATAGGTATAAAGCATATGTTTATGCTCAGGTAAAAACTCAGATAAGGTATGCCCTTTCATTAAAACAGCGTCTTCATCGTACTCTAGGTCATCCTCAAATGGAACAATTCTAACGATTGGTAAGCGCTTATTGCCATTAAAGATGGTAAAGTCATATAGATGGTAGTTCTTCCAGCCAAACACTGACTGCAGTACTTCGTGTAAACGTATAAATTCAATGTTCGCAGGTACAATAATTCTCCGCACCGCCTTATATACTTCCAAATCAAGTGTTACCAGCAATTCAAAGGCACGATATTTGTAGGCTTGCTTACCGGTAAGTTCAGACAGTTCGTTAATCATTGCCTGATAAGGAATATACCCCTTGTTAATATTCCCGGAATAATTGACATAGCGATAATTTGCGGGAGCCCCAACCGTATCACTGAACATTTTTGCAATACCATTGTATTCATTTCCAACATAAAAAGCACAGTCCAGTCCCGCTTTAGTTACCAACGCAGCTGACTGTTTGCTACGATTTTGGACAAACTTCACTTCGCCAGCCTTACGCAAATATTCCTTTACAAGATCGGGGTTTAGATTCATAAACAATAGTGTGTTTGAAATGGCCGTTCTCATCATTTCCTCTACATTTTTCAAATCTTTCCGCTTGACTTGGTAAATCGCAACGGTAAATCGTGTGGCGTTATTCACCAACACGATCATATCCTCTGTTCTACGATTACCCCATACTTTTGTCCAGTTTGCTGTCCAAGAAAAAAATGAATTCTCATCCTCATGTGTGGGTGCAAAAATTACTCCCATGGCATCAGCTAATTTTTTAGTTAGTGCAATTTGCATTTTCTCACTTCCTTTTGTCATTTAAAAGTTATGCGGTTCGTTTCCTCCTGAACCTGATCAAATTCTTCATCAATAACTGACTAACTGACGTGCCTGGCACCTATTTTCCCTATTTTCTTTTCCCCTTCAACTAATTAAATAACTTTTCAAATAAATCTTTACTGTAGTCCTTAACATCACCAGTGCTTAACATATTATATTTTTGTTTAATTTGTTTAAAATAAAGGGTAATTAAATCTTTCCCAATTATTTCATTGGATGACGCATCAACTTTTAGACCTTTTCTAGTTGTAATCCAAGGGTACTCTGAATGAGTCATTCTTTCAAGTATTTTTCCACTGTAACACCCAAAATTTCTGATTATGGTATCCAATACTTCCTTCTCACTATCTAAAATATTTAATTCAGATTCGTTGTAGGATAATACAACATCAATTGGATTGTAACCAAAATTTTTGTATCTGTGATAAATTTCCTTATAAACTGGGCCATGTGCCCAAGCCTCACAATCATCTTTAAAAAGAAAATTTCCATTAAAAATCTTATTAAATCCCTGTGCATAATATAAAAGCTTCTGCAATGCGAGCGGAGTTATTTCTGACGAATTTAATAGCAAATATTTTGTAACACTGTCAATTTTATTCTCAAGTGTCGATTTAGTAATTTCTGAGCCTTTAACTTTTTCTAATGCTTCCTTACACTTCTTATACGCTGTATCTGCGACCAATTTTCTATTGCTTTCTAATATCGACTCCATCATATCAGGATTAATTAAAATATCATAAAGTCTATCGGAGTATTGTTTAGTCGGGATTGATCCTTCCAAATATCTAGTTAAAGTAACTTCCCCCCACCCAAGAAGTGCAGAAAGCGGTCTCTTTCCAATATTATATTTTTCTAAAATCTGCTTAATTTCTGAAACTGTTATTACTTTCTCTAAATTTCTGTAAGCTATATCTAATTGCTGTAAATTATAATCTCTTATACTCGCAACAAACAAAACACTTTTGCATGACGCACAAAAAACTTCCATACCTTCAAATTCAATTTTTTTACCTTTTATTTCTTTTTCCATTTTGACGATTTCAGTTGTGTACTCCACCATTTCATGGCATTCTTCACAAAATGTCATCATATAAATACCCCCTATAAATATGCTCATTATACATTTTTGATACATAAAACGCAACAAAATTTGTATCAAATGATACAAATTTTGTTGCTTACAGTAACATCTTTATATTTTAAATAATATTAAACATTCAATAACTGACTAACTGACGTGCCTGGCACCTATTTCTCTCCCTATCCCTCATATATTCACATTATAACAGTTTCAAAATACTATTTACATAAATATACACTAAAATGAAAACGGAGTGCCAAATTTTCTGCGGCACTCCGTTTTCATTCACTTATTTGTTTATCAATTTCGATTCCACCAACAGATTCTTTATTGCCTGTGCTGCTTCCGCATAAGTCAAGTTTGCTCTTGGTGAAATAGTTGTTGCTGTTGTCCCATTAAATACATGTGCCGATAAAACGTCTGTAACATATGGAACTGCCCACTTACTTACTTGAGTGCTGTCTGAATATGTTAGGATCCTATTTGCGTCACTACCAGTAAGCTTTGTGGTTTTCATCGCTCTCTGATACATAGTCATGGCTTCTTCCCTTGTAATAAGCGCATTTGGCTTAAAGGTACCATCTGGGTAACCGGTCACGATGCCATACTCACTTGAAATCAAGACAGCCAAGGTTCGGTCTCCGTCTGCTTTGACATCACTGAACTTGTTCTCATGAGTTTCCCCTTTTCTGAAAAGTCCCAAAGCTCTTACAATATACTCTGCAAAATCTGCCCTAGTGATTGCTTTATTCGGTTCGAAATTCTCAGGATCAAAGATGACAAGTCTTGATGCCATGTCATTTACCGCATCCTTTGACCAATGATTGTCCACAGATTCCACAGTAATAGGATTCCAAATGACTGAGTAGTTTGAGTTTGTAAGTGAGTTGAGTTTCGCATACCATTTCTCATTTTTTTGAAAAACTTCTGTTGGTACATGGCTATAGGTGCCATCTGGATTAAAAACAATACCTGTAGTAATCTTACTTGGATCTACACCATCTGGAATCCTCATAATTCTCTCAACATAGTTACTGAACTTGGTGATTTCAACTTGACCGGTTGTTCCATCCGTCTTGGTAGTTTTGGCAATTACTTCAAATGCTGTTGGTGGGAATACAATTGTTGCTCGATTTTCTTTTGCTACTTCATTGTATTTTGCTACAACTGAATCCTTTAATTTTGTAATCTGCACTTCAACCTTGATATCTTTTAGTGAAGTTTCAGCCACCCCAAGTTCTTTTGCTACGTTTGAAATAGTTAGCTCTTTTGCAGGTATCACGTATTCTACTGCATCACGTTTTATCAATACATCAAATGTGTTTTTTTCTAGCTGTTTTACAATATCTCCTGTTAATTCTACTTTTGCTACATCTGATTTAGTATCTGCAACCGTAACTTGAATCACGTTTTGCTGTCCTGTTGTATTTAACTTTACAGCTTCCTCAATTTTGCTCTCGATAGCCTTGTTGTTTACTGCGACCATGACTGTTGATTTACCGTTTTCTGTGGAAATTGTTTCTGTTCCTGCTTTTTCAGTTTTCCCATTTACAATCACATTAACAGCTTCTGTTCCTGATGTCGCTGTTGTGGATGAAGCTGATGAGTTATTTGGGATATCCTCATAGTTTGCTGTTACCTCTACTGTACTTGCTGGCATAATAAAGTCCATACTAGCATTTGTACTACTTGCGAGGGTAATTCCTCCACTTTCAACTGTCCATTCCTTAAACTGCTTTCCACTTGCTGGTGCATTTGCTGTAATGGTTACACTTTCCCCTTCTATATAACTGCTCTTTGCTGTTGTTCCATAATTTACAGTCACTTTATAGGAGAGTGTTCCTGTGCCTTCATTTGTAACACTTGCACCACCGGTGCCCTCGGTATTACCGATACCACCGTTGCCCCCTGAGGATGTTCCATTTATCTCCACCGTTCCTGTACTTTCGTTTACTATACCTGCTCCACCGGAGCCGCCTACATCACCTGCACCGCCGGAACCGCCGGTCACTTCGCCTTCGATTGCGACTATAACCGTGCCACTGGTTTTAACTCCGGAGCCACCGCTACCGCCTGCGGCTACTTCTCCTCCTTCGCCACCTTCACCGCCGGTTACAGAACCTTTAATTGTGACATTGCCGCTTTCGCTAACCGCAATACCAGAGCCACCGCTACCGCTAGATCCGGTTTCGTCTCTACCGCCCGTACCGCCAATGACCTCAACATCCTCACCCACGGTCAACGTGCCGCCGGTGACTGAAATCCCCGCGCCACCGTTACCGCTAACGGTACTGCCTGCGCCGCCTGCGCCACCATAAATGCTACCTCCACCGCCGTTGCTGTTGTCCTTAATATCCACAATTCCACTACTGACGATGATTGCCGCGCTACCATTTTCGGCCGGGCCGCTGTCATTGTCATTGCCGTTGGGTCCGGTGATAGTATGACCGTTCAGGTCAATTGCAATATCGCCGGCGATGGTAATGGTTTGGTCAAGCTGAACATCGCCATCAAGTACCACTGCACCGGTTACCGGGTCAATGTGTGCAGCACCTCCCAGAGCTGCAACAAGTTGTTCTTTGCTGGTGACCGTACCGCCGGGAGCAGTTGTGGTTCCTGCCACCGTTGTGCCGGTAGCTGTACCGTTTGTATTTTGCATACTGCCGTTGACTATGATGTTTTGAACCGAACCTTCATTGTCTACGTTACCGTTGACGGTAGTTCCACCGATAATCGAAGCACCGTTGTGATTGACTAAGTCACCGGTGATGGTGCCACCGGAAATCACAGCGCCGCTGTTATTATCCACATTGCCAGATACATCCGTATTGGTGAGCGTGCCATTATTGACAATCGGGCCGGTGATTTCGCCCCCGGAAACCGTCACGCCGCTGGAGATGGTACCTCCCTCGATTTCACCCCCGTAGTTATCGGTGGTAATAGCAATAGTTCCGCCGGTTACGGCTACAGCAGTGTTGTCCACCGTGCCGTTGTTGTCCAATGCACCGTCGCCGGTAATCGTGCCATTGCTGCTAATTGTTCCCTCGTTGGTCAAGGTCACATTTTCTGCGACTGTGACGGTTTTGCCTTCAGGCACGGTGACTACAGCATTGTCAGGAATAGTCATATCCTCAGTGATGGTCGTGTCGTTCTGAATGGTGATGCTTACGGGCAGCCCGTTATTTTCCGTTGCTGCGATCGCCTCGGAAAGTCTCCCGTAATAGGTCGTACCATCCACCGTCCAACTTACTTCCGCAGCTGCAGTGTCGCTCCACAGAGCAGTTAGAGTACTAACGCCGGAGAGAATAAAGGTTTGACCTGTATTATAAGTTGTTCCGTCCATCTGCCAACCCGCAAACACCTCTTCGGTTTTGCTCAATTCCCCGGCGGAAAGAATGGTGACGGTGCTTCTGTCAAAATATATTGTATTATCAGAGGGAACGGTGCCGCTTGCTCCGTCTCCATCATAATTTACCGTATAGAAATTAGCAGTCAGTGAAGGGCTGACTCCTGTTACGTCCCCCACGTTCGTTCCTGCAACATTTACGGCGTAGCTGTCGGCAGGAAGGGTAATGGTATAATTGCCTGTACTGCTTTCGATTGCCGGTTTACCTTCTATGGTTACATCTCCAAGGCGAACAGCCGAGCCGTTTTTATTCGTGGTAATTGTAATTGTCATATAAGAGATGGTACCCGATGTTACCTTAGCAGATTTAGAGGGCGTAATATCCATACCACTGTCCTCTCCGTTGACATAGATGTTATATGTTCCAACAGAGTCTCCTTTAGTGAGTGCACTGTAGGTTCCGCTTGTCTCGGTCTCGTTGAGAATATAAATAATATTGCCGCTGTCGTTTCGCAGGGTAACGTTCTGGCCGCTCCAGACGCCGCTATTGTTCAGGCTGACCTGAGTGGTGTAATGATTGACTGTTTTTTGATAATCCTCGTCGGCAAATGTCAGTGTCTGTCCACTGTTTTCACCATTAACCCAAATAGCGTATTCTGTTGAACTGTCAGCCAAGGACCGGTATTCGTACACCCCGGTGATCAAAGCTCCGGTTTCGGAATTTGTCTGTTGGGTCAAGGTTATGTTGCCTTTCCCTTCCGCTTTCAGCACAACGCTCTGGGCATCAGTATTATTGCTGTCCACCTTATAAGTCACCTGCGCTGTGTAGTAGCTTGGTGCTTGGTTAGTGTTAGGGGAGGCAAATGCATTATAGGAATCTCCCACGACTACTCCGTTGACATAAAGAGTATACGAGGTACCAGCATCCAATAATCCGATGTAGCTGTAAACCCCGGTTGCACTGCGATTGAGACTGATCTCAGTACCAACCAATTTCAGAACCACGCTCTCCGCATCCGCAAGGGATCCGTTTTCTTTCACCTCAACCGTGGCGGTAATATAAGTAGGCGCAGTGCCAGTAAGTGTTGTCGTCTCGCTATCCTGGGTATTTACACCATACCCAGAAATCTGCAGCTCATTATCTACGGCAACTAAAGCATTATCGCCGTTATTTAATGTGAACTTGGTCATATCGATGACATCTGCACCGGTTTTATCAATGGCCAGCACCCTGCCGGCACCCAGATCACCGATGGCGTTGAGTTTTATATCACCCGCATCGCCTGTGAGAAAATCGATAATCTCAACCATGGTAATCGTTTCAAAATCGATGGTCGCACCCACATCACCGGCGAGTTTCACAACAACCGGACCAACAACATTGCCTTTGATAATTGTGCCGACAGTTGAACCGTCAAGCACCGTAATCTGCCCGGAAGGAGGAGTGATACTGCCACCATTGGTACCGGCACTGATGGTAGTAGTCCCGGAAACAGGAGTATAGATTGCGATATCATCCTCATTGGCATCCAGCACACCATCACTGTCCATGTCCCAATAAGCATTTGCTCCGCTGATGATCAGCGCCGCCCCATTTGCGTAGATGGTGTCCCCGCTGGCGGTGGGCGCTAGGGTACTGCTGCTTCCTCTGATAATCAGGTCATCAGAAATTTCACCGGGGTCTTGATCCTCAGGATAGCCGCCGAATTCGACAAAATAGCCGAGTGTAACGTTCGGAGCTCTGTCGTTCCAATATTTACTACTATGAAACTCTACTTTTAACTCTCCATTAACATTAAACCCATCAGCATTATGGTTAGGTTCGCCGGGAGACCAACTCGTGTATAGAGGATCCCCACCAAAATATTCCGTCATTTGTCCAGCGCTGTTTACTGTGCTAGTTTCAGCTGTAGTCCAGCCATAATAAAATTTTCTTCCTGCCTCAGGACCACAAACCCATCTCCAAAAGTAATCACTCGCACTTGTTATTACCCAAGCATTAGAGTCATAATTCCCCTCAATAACTTGCTTTAAGAGGGTTCCACCTGTCCAGCTTGGATCAGTAATTCCACCCAGAATGTCACCAAAAATGTCACCCTCTTCAGCAGAGGTGATGGTTGCCAAATAACCCCGCATACCCATATAGCGATATTCCTTTGCAGCATTGTAAGCAGCATTCCAATCTTTTGATGCAGACACATATATATAATAATGCCCTTTCAAGCCTTTTGTACCATCGCCGACATAAATTTGAGTACCGACCGGTAGAGATGTAACATTACCGTCCAGCTCAATCGTCACACTCGGATACTCATTAGAAGGAGTAACAGTGAAGCTTGTTTTCGTCTGGAGTAGTGTCTGCACACCAGCCAAAGGCAAACCACTTGCGCCAAAATTAATGATTGCAGTTGTATTTGCTGAATCATAAACTACCTTGTGGCCAACATCTTCTGCCACTGACACCATACCGTTATCGATGCTGACCTTGGCGGAATACACTATTTCAGCTGATGGTGACAGCGTCAAATCAGGGTAGGTGAATTTACCTTCGCTCAAAACAGGCGTCCCGAATACTATCGACTTCTCAGGTGAACTGTCTGCCCATTTAGCATAATAGGTCTTTTCTCCACTATCCACGGCTGTAATACTGCTAACAGGGTCACTGGAAAAATCAGCACTTTCGTACCACCCGGCAAAGACCTTTCCGGATTTAGAAAGCTCTGTGGGCAAGCTTGCGCCGACACCCTCTTGGTAATAGCTGAGGTTACCGCTGTTGATTGTTCCCTCGTTAAGATTCAAGTTAACGGGATAGATATTTGTTGTTGTAGCGGTTACGGTTCCGTCAGAGGTATCACCGCCTATTGTCACCGTTAAGGATTGGGGTGTGTATGTTATACCACCACCACCTGGGTCTGTGCTTGCCGATGTACAAACTGTGTTATTCCTCAAAAATGCCTGAGCGATGTCAGGGGTTGTGCCTTCGTCACCAAATTTAACCGTGACCATTTTTGAGCCACTGCCTGTTACCGCGAAGTCACTGCCGAAGATAGCGACGCTTCCGCTATCAACAAACAGAGTGGCGCTCTTAATCGGAGTACCGGTAAACGGAAAACCGGTTAAAGTCAAGTTAGGGATGGTGTAGGTG
Organism: Vulcanibacillus sp.; assembly: GCA_050175155.1. Classification (GTDB taxonomy): domain Bacteria; phylum Bacillota; class Bacilli; order Tepidibacillales; family Tepidibacillaceae; genus JBFXJF01. Next base: position 24,053 of record JBFXJF010000002.1, on the reverse strand, counting down.
CTTTCATCCATGATTGTTCCGTTTATGGAAACAGCCGGATCCACAAATTTGGCATAAATATTCGTTACGTCCACAATAGCAGTAGTATAATCATATAATACATCTCTTGTAGTTGTCGTATGCCAGCCCGCGAAACTTTTGCCCGTCACGTTGGGGGTAGAAGGCTTGGATACAGTCTTACCATTTTGAATGATCCGACCGGTGTAGACACTGGCATCATCCGTTGTGTAAAAGTTAACCGACCAATAGTCTATTTCTTGGACAGTATTGCTGCTGAGATCAAAGCTGGTATCCCGAAGGGAATTGCTGCCCGTGACAAACACATTATATATAGAGCCGTCAGAGAATAAAACAAGCTGGTAGTCCGTGCCGTCTGTGTAGGTAAGCTTTTGCTCAAGACCATCCTTTTCCAAATAAACACTTATATCACTCGTCCAGTCACTTCCGTCCTTTAGTACATCCACATGGGCGGTGTAGTAAGCAGCTGCGCTATTCTTATCATCATAGCTTACCGTATCCCCCAGCACCCGCCCGTCTACCGAGACGGTATAGGTATAATCATCGCTTGGTCCAGCCGGAAGCATGATGGTGTATTTCCCGGCGTTACCACCGCTAGTCTGATAGTTTGCCGTATAGTAATAGGTGTTTTCACCTTCCGTTCTGCTGAAAACAACCCTTCTGTCTTCATAGGACGCACTATCAAGCTGAATATCAGCCACACCTGTAAAGTAATTGACAGTGGCATTTTTCGCAGCAGTACTGATGTTCTGATGGGAATCAAGTGCATCTACATACACGTCATAGGCAGTAGTATCGGTATTCCTCACGATTGTCGTGTAAGTACCTGGAGAAGAAAAATCGGTCGAAAAAGCCACCGCACCCTCTGTGCGGTAGTCGACATCCCCAGGTTCGCTGCTGGCAAGGTCATCCAACTTTGTTGTTGTCGTAAGGGTCGTATAGCCAATGGTCACATCAACCTCACTACCGATACCACTGGTGGCAGTGGTTGCCACTACTGCGTCTACGCCGGTGTCCTTGCCCTCTTTATAAATGTCGTAGGTACCGTTTTGGGCATCGGCAGAGTACACACCACTTACGCCGCTTTCGGTCAAGGCATACTTGTGGTAGCCTCCCTGGTAGAGAGCAAGGCTCTGCCCCGTCCAGGCACCATTATCCTTGGTAAGGGTAACTTTTACCGGGCTCAGGATGGGTGTCCACTTGGCGTAGAGAGTAATATCTTCGGTTGGCGTGTAGCTCGTGTAGCTATCCCCGCTGTCACCCATACGAGAAGTAAGTCCAGCATCACTGTACCAGCCGCCAAATGCATAACCAGGCTCAGTAAGCGTAGGTAGTGTAATCGACTCACCCGGATCCACTAACTCACTACTTGGCTTTGTACCAACGGTGCTGAAATAATCTACTGCATTTTTTGTTACCAACGTCTCACTGCCCGGCGCTCCCACACCGATCATCACGGAATATGTCTGTGTTTCCCCTGCTGCTATGGTGCGATTTTTCCACGACCATGCACAAGCGGAATCTATTCCTGATAATGAGGTTTTAGGCGAGAGATCATTGAAAAAATTCAAACCGGCTTTGGAGTAATGTCCATACCAATAGGTGTCCACTGAGGTTACTCCTTCTATTCCACTCCCGCCCCAGAAGTTCAACTGAGCATACCCGTCCGACTCGTAATTTGAGGACATTTTAAATCCACCATCAAAGGGGATAATAGTAGCAAAATCATCCCTTCCAATCATAATATCTGCGGCAGAACCCATATTGAAGGTAACGGGGCCGGAGTTTGTGTTCTTCACTGTATACAGGAGTTGAATCGTTTTGCCGTTGTATAAGAAGTTTGTGTCCACAGTCACTTCCAGACCGGTACGATATACTTTGAATGGAGTTCCACTTTGCATCCGGTTAATGGAATATCTAGTTCCGTTAATTTCAAATCCCAAGCCAAAACCCTTGTTCATAAAGGTGACTTTTCTCCAGTCTCCATTATAATAGCCTTGCAAATCAAGTCGATAAGAATACGAACCCAAATATTTATATGCCATAATGCCGTGGCTGTCGGTGGTGTAGCCCGACGGAGTTACTGCCGCAAGTGTCACCACTGGTAGCAGCGTTAGTACCATACACAATACTATGAACAGCCATAATAATTTTATTTTCATAATGTTCATCTCCTTTAAATTAATTTATTTTACTATTACTACTCTTTTATTTGTCTTTTGGAATTAATCAGTTTTGAAAAACAACTTTCAAATCTTTTTCTTTCTAAAGGCTCAACAAGGTAACCACTTGCACCCGCTTTGTATGCCTCTAATGCATAACCATCAAACTCTGAAATGAAAATTACCTCCGTGTTCTCCCCACTTTTATGAAGCGTATCTAAAATCGATAATCCAAATGGCTCATCGCTGCTTAATCGAATAATGGCTACATCCGGAGGATCACTCCCTACTAGTTCCATAAATTGAATTTTATTTTTTATGAATGTAATCTCTTCCACATCATTTTTCTCGTATAACCATGACAGCAAGTGCATCTGTGAATGTTGACTACTATTTTCTAAGATGCAAACACGCATAATAATCTCACCTCCCGACAACTAAATCTGTCATAAACCAACATTTTTTTCGATTTTATAATTATAATCAATCAATCTCCCAAAATTCTCCCAAACAAAAAAACCGCCAAAGACCTTAAAAGTCTTTAACGGTATAGATAAGTTTCACTATTTTTTTGTCCCCATGATATCAAACATTTCCTTTGGTGGTCGCAGGTTTAATTCTTCATTTAATACCTGCTCAAATTTTTTAAAATGCAACATGGCTTTTGATTTTTGGTTCATCTCAATATATAATTTTAACAAGTTCAGGGAAGTTTCTTCAATATAAGGATTCTGCTGATATGCCTTGCATAAACATTTTTCAGCAATTTCACATTCTCCCTTTCCGAAAAGATATTTTGCGTATCGATTCAAGAGGTCCACATAATCATTCATAAAGTTTTCCCTGTCAATATCTGTCCATAGCCAGTCAGCACCTTCTAAATAATCTCCTTTATATATTTCTTCAATTCGATCCACACTCAAATCAGCTTCTTGAAGCTTTAAAAGGCTTTGCCATTCCTGTTTATCAAAATAAATCCCGCCAAGAGTCATACAATATTTCCCATCGACTTTAATCAAGCTTTTTTCTACGCCATATTCTTGAAGGCTTTTTCGAATATAATATATGGCATTATGTAATTGCTTGACAGCCTTGTCCATCTCTATATCCCGGAAGACCGCTTCGATAATTTGGTCTCTTGTAACCGCATTTCCATCATTCATTAATAAATAGACAAATACTTCCTTCGTTTTTTCTGATCGCCAACTGAGTGGTTCTTGATGCTCCCAGGCAATTTTAAAGGTTCCAAAGCATTGTACCTTAAGGTATTTATTTGAATTCACCGGAGTGGTTTTATGAATTCTTTTTGTTACTTTCCTCATTGTATTCTCAAATCTTTCATGCCCAATAGGTTTAAGAATATAAGCAATTGCATTTAGCTCAAAAGCATCCATAGCATACTGGTCATAAGCCGTTACAAATACTATTTCTATATTAGGATCAATATCAAGAATTCTCGATCCAGCATCAATTCCCATTAACTGGGGCATCTGTATATCTAAGAAGACCAGCTGCGGTTTTAATTCAGGTAGCTTTTTCAATGCCTCCAACGGATTAACAAAGGACGCAACAACTGAAATCTCTGGGTACTTTTTAAGATAAAACTCTATCTCTTTTATCGCATGTCGTTCATCATCTATAATTACTGCAGAAATCATCAATTTTTGCTCCTTCCCCTTATCGGTATACGCCATTTAACTTCCGTTCCAATCATCTTTTCGCTCATAATCGTTAGTCCAGTCCCATAAATTTTCCTTAATCTGCTGTCTATATTACCAAGAGCAATCCCGTTTTCAATCCCTTCCGACTGTTCCGGCAACATTTTCTTGGTGTCCATTCCGATGCCGTTATCCTTAACAGAAAATTCTAAATATGAACCATTCTCCATAATGATTATTTCTATTTTCCCACCTTCCGGCTTTGGCAGCAAGCCATGAACAATTGCGTTTTCAATAATAGGCTGCAAAACCAAAACTGGTATATGATAGTCCAATCGATCTGGTAACATTACGGAAAATTCTATTCTCTCTTCAAATCTCGCCTTTTCAATTTCCAAGTAGGCATTGACATGTTCCATTTCGTTCCTAAGGAGCGTTTGATTATCAGTGCTTTTGAAATTAAAACTCCCTCTTAAGTAATTGCTAAAAGCAACAAGCAGACTCGTGGATCTTTCCTGATCCTCTCTTGAAATGGATATGATTGCGTTCAAAGTATTGTATAGAAAGTGTGGTTTGATTTGAGCCTGAAGAAATCTAAGCTCTGCCGCATTTTTATGCTCATAATAATCCTTTATGTTTATCGCTTTGATTAACATTTGGATCAATAAGAAGATAAAAAAACCAATATACATAATTTCCCCAATGCTACTATGGATTAAATTTGTATAATACAGTACATCATGGACAACCGTAACAAGAATTATTATGATGGAAATCAAATTCAGTCCACTACTTTTCTTTTTCTTTATTACTCCCATTATTGCAATGACAGCTGCACTGAATAAACCAAATATTTCAATATAATTAGCGATTCGTCCATTGGCAGTATAAATGGTGATTGGGGCAAATATGTAGAATATCTGTATTGTGATGACCACAACAGTAAAGACTCTTACTACAATTCTTGAAAACCGGCTCTCAAATAACGCGTTCATATATAATAATACAAGCATCACCGCCAAAATACTTGAGGAATACCACATAAATATCATTGTTTCCAGACTTAAATCCGAAATTGCCTTAGTTAAAACAAGCTGTCCTGCTGTGTCATAGGCGATTATTGCAAAAAGGCAAAGCAAACCAAAGTACAAATTAGCCTTATTTTCCTTTATCAAAAAGTACGATGCCATGTAAAACAAAGCAACAATCAAAAATGCTCCAATGACGGTCATATTTTTCATAAGTATGGAATCATCAAACTCTGTGATTAAACTTTGGCTACCCATATGCATAGGTGACCAAAAGCCACCTCGTGCATATTGATGATTTGACACCTGAATGATAATATCAAACTCATTTGACGGTGCTGAAAAATAAACTGTCTGCGGTTTATATTCACCCACTTCTTCTGAAGCGGTACTACTAATATTGCCATTTTGCGCGACGAGCTTTTCATCGACATATAAACGATAAGCACTTGAAAATGTCTGGATCCTAAGACCCATAATTTCTTCCCGCATAACTCCTGTCTTAATATGAAGTCTATAGGTTCCATAACCTTCTCCTGGCAATCCCTGTCCATCCAAGGTGTATTCGTTCCACGTACTTGGGACCTGTACCAAAAGATCAGGTTTTGCTTCTGATATCTCCGAAGCCGTTAAAAATTGATTCCAATAGAATTCCCACTGTCCATTCAAGGAAATAGGTGTATTCGCTTCAATATCCCATGATTCAATATTCAGAATACCGTTTTGGATTTCAATCTGTTCTGAATCACCTATTGTCAGAAAACAAATTGACAATAGAAAAAGCAACAGTATAACAAAAAAAAGAGCGTAATGTTTTTTCTTTGCCACGGCAGGTGATTTTTTATCTTTCAATGCTAAAAATAAAGTTCGTATGTATTTTTTCAATTGGCCTACTCTATCTTTCATATTCATTGCTAGATCGCCACCTTATCTTTAACCCTTTAAGAGTGATTTAACTAGTCCATCTATTAATTCACCCTATGTAATTTATATTTTCTCGCCCGAACCACTACGCTTCATCAGAATTATCGTTTCCACGTGTCCCGATTTATCTTTTTCCCTTGATAGACAACACCATACCCATAGGTCCAGCGTATTCATATTAAATACTACTTCAATTCGTTTAACTGCTTTGCTAAACTATAAGGAATTACTTGATTTGGTATGGTATCGGTATAACCCTTTTCCTTATGCATGTATTCAACTATCTCTTTCGATCTAAAGTTATTAAATTTAGTAGCAACTGTATCAAGAACATTCAATTCTTCTAATGAGAAATCTGATATATTCACTTCTTTATTAGGTCGAATTTTATAACTTATATCATCATAGATTAATTCCTCTACAACCTTTACTGTAGGCAAGTATATAATTTCATCATAGGCAATCGGCAGAGCACCAAGTGGCATATGCTTATACACTAATCCTGTCATCGATTTTCCATATCTCCCAAAGAATATAGCATCAGCATACCACAAAAGCTTCATAAGTTTAACCTTATACAGCGTATCAATAAATTGTGAAAAATAACCTATAACATTCGCTAGTTTATCGATATCCAAAGTTTTGTATCCATTAAGATCATTCTCTTCTTCATAATTTACATAAAGGCTGTTAATTTCCTGTTTTTTCAAATAGAGGTTTCCAACCTCTTCAACCTTATTTGCAATACTCTTACGAATCCGAGCATACTTTTCTGATGTAAACCTTTCCTTATGCTTATCAATACATTCTAAGGCGAACATTGGATTTTTATAAACCATCCGCATTATATTATCATAAGTTTCATCCTGTATCGTTTTACTTTCGTATCTTGTTACTGTGACATCGCCCCAACCGAGCATTGCAGAAAAATCACTTTGAGTTAGTCCGTAGTAATTTCTAATATTAGCAATTTCATATGAAGTCAATAAACCCTTCTTTTGGCGATAGGAATCCCTTGCCCTAAGCAAATTTTCATCCATCAAACCGGCTGGAACAAATTCGTTTTCTTCTTCATCACACACTGGACATAAGAAATAAATTTCTTCATAGTCAACCGTTTCATCTTTTACGATGGATTGAGTTAGCCTTTTCCTTTGCTCTAAAGAATGAGTTTTGTTGCAACAAGGACAACCCATATCAACCATGCTGATTATATAATCTTTATTCATATTCAAACACTCCTTTCGCTCCAGTTTAAGCATAAGGTCTTTGGGTCGCTAATGGAAATCTTGCAAAATGAAATGAAACGCAAAACACTTTACAATTTTTCCTATCCCTTACTTTAGCTTTTATATATACTTCTCGATTCTTTATCTTTTTACCAAATGCAAAGAAGGGAGGCAAACTATTGTCTTTATCATCAATAAATGTCTCCATATACTCAGAGGTATCCAAAGCTAGAAGCTGGTTTTTAACATAATTTATGCTATCAATTGATAGTTTGTCAATTATATTTTGTTCTTTTGATAATATAATTATACTCCAATTCTAAAATTAATAAAAATTTTAATTCCAAGTAAAGCCTCCAACCTTTCTAGCCCGCTGTTACTTCATCTAATCTCCCAACTTCGGATGGGGTCAGACCCCTTTTGAAAGCCTTCGGAAAATTAAAAGCCACGCATTTTCCCCGTAATCAGATAAAGTTTTTGGTCGAGAATACTTGGTCTTGAAATGTGTAATGCAAAATCTCATAATCGGCAATGATTTACCAGTTAAGAGATTTTTATTTATAAGACTCAATTTTCTTATTACTTGCTCTGCTTAATTACAAACCTATCCATTGCCGCTAGCAGGCCCGGCAGAATGAATACCACAAGTATCGTTGCCACGATACCCCCCTCAGCAATAAGCATTAATATTTCTGAAGTTGCCGGATTGGAGTTCATGGTATAAAACCCTAATAAGCCTGTAACAATAACTAAGATAAGCGCCGAAGTTAAAATGGTATGTATAGATTGATTAAGTGCAGTTATTAAGGCTTCCTTTATGTCCAATTTACATCGCAACTCCTTGTAATACGAGGTGAGAAGTATGCCGTAATCGACTGTTGCACCGAGTAGCAAGCATTGCACAATTAAAAGCGCTAGATAGGAAATTCTATCACCGCCTATACTCGCAAGTCCCATCGTAATAAATACCGCACCTTGAATAATCAATACAAGGATAAGAGGCACAGACAAAGAGCGGAACGCGATAGCAAGAATCATTAAGATTACAATGACAGTAAAAATTGTGATTAAATTCATCTCTATCGGGAAACTATCCTGCATCTCGTAAGCCATCACAGAATTACCCATTATATAATACACACCATCATTGCCACCTAATTCGTTGTTAAGCTGTGTAATAAACTGTGTAGTTTGTTCAGATTCCGCTGCAAGGTTCGTATTAATAATCATTCGTGAATAATCATTGCCTACAAGCTGTGCCATTCCTTTGTTCATCTCGTATTTTGTATCATCAAGTTGCTCTAAATTATCTGCAGTAAAAAAAGGCTTATATAATTCGTTGTTTACTATATCACTTAGAAGATATTGTATGAAATCGTACATTGCAATTTGGCCCTGTGGGATAGCACCACCCAAGGTTGCAAGTTGCGCCATGCTTTCTTGTGTCAAAAACTTTTCAAATAATGGGTTTGTGGCTATATCGGTCTGTAAATACTGCATAAATACACCAGGTGCAATTTTTTGTTGTTCTACTTCCCCTTGTTGCTCAAAGTATGAGTAATACATTAATGCTATTATGTTTTCATCCATATTTACAGCACTTGCCATCTCATTGTAAGTAACTCTCTTGCCGAGTGTAGAGCAGTATGCGTTAACACTGTTGACATCAGATCTTTTATCAATTTTCTCTACAAGTGTGGCAATTTTATCCTCATCTTTATTTTGATATAACACGACAAAAGTGTTATCGGGTGTGAACACCTTGTTAATACTATCAAAGTCTGTCATCGTATAGTTTATAGCAACTCCACCACGAAGTATAAAGCTTCCCACTAACAAAGCAATAAACACAATGGGCATAGCCTTGCGAATATGAAAGCTTAAAGAGCCAATTTTGTTCATATTGATTGGTAAAGACTTCTTAGCTGTTTTCTCAATCAAATTGTCGAATATCAGAACCATAGCAGGCAAAATTGTAAAGATACATATAAGGCTAAATAAAACTCCTTTTGCAAGCACGAATCCAAAATCTCTGCCGATAGTAAAACTCATAAAGACGAGTGCAAGCATACCAACAATGGTAGTGATTGAACTTGATGATATTGCAGAAAATGAACGTTGTAGTGCTTTTTTCATTGCTTCTGTTTTATTATTATCAACTTGTTTCTCTTGCTTATAACGATTTAGCAGCATAATTGAATAGTCAATAGACACAACAAGCTGCAAGATAGGGGCTATGGAAAAAGTAATATCCGAAACACTGCCAAAGATAATATTTGTTCCCATATTTATTAATACTGCTACACCTGTGCTAACAAGAAATAAAAGCGGCTCAATCCATGAATTACACATCAAAAATAATATGATAAGTATAATAATAAATGCGATACCTATCATTTTTGGAAATAGTCCCAATAAAACGGAGTTTCCTGCCGCACTTCCCCCCATAACAAAGTCATAGTCAACGTATTGTTCTTTAACTGTGTTCATTACCGCTTTTGTTTCATCTGCATCTACAGAATAACCGATTGATAAGACATATAAAGTATAGCCGTCCTTGTTATATTTTTCGCTGTTGTCATATGCTACACTATCAACACCTTCAATCTCTGAAAGCGACTGACTAAATATTGATTTTTGGTTGTCGTCAAGCTCGCTAAACATAACGTTTAATGTGTTTACGTCATTGTTGAATTCTTTCGCCATAATATCTTGACCTATTTTCATTTGCGAATTTTTTGGTAGGTATTTTGACATATCTGAATTAATACTTACCTTTGTCGCCAGTAGACCACAAAAGACGGTTAACAATATGACCACGACAAAAATCAATGTTTTTCTCTCAACAATAAAGTTCGACACTCTTTTCATTAATAAAGCCTCCATTGACTTATGGTATAAAAATATTATAATAACATTGTGTTGTTTATGATACCAGCAGATGTTTTTACGATGTTTTGTTTTCGACAGAACATTGCGTAGTGTTTATTTTAAAACAAATGTATAATTTAATCTTGGAGGACGTTATGAAGCAAATGAAGGATAACAGGAAAACCCAATATACGAAGATGGTCTTGCGCGATAGTTTAATGGAACTATTACAGAAAAAACCTATTTCCAAAATTACAATAAAGGAGCTCTGCGAAAAGGCGGATATTAATCGCACCACATTTTATGCCCATTATCACAATCAGTATGATTTGCTAAAAAAAATTGAGGATGACACACTCGCTTGGGCAAAAGATATAATCAACGACTTACAGAATAAATCTGATAGAAGTGAGATACTTCCTTTTATTGAGGGAACAATTGAAACCATTGCACAAAACAACTATATCGGGGTGCTAATGAGCGAACGAGGCGATATTGCTTTTCAAAACAGATTATGCTCGACTATGTATAGTCACCCGGGTATACAAAAGTTTATTTATTCAGACGGAAATGAGAATAATGACGAATGGTATAAAACCTATGTTATTTTCGGTATGATTGGGGTAATACGTCATTGGCTTAAAAATAACATGAATATTTCGTATAATGAATTGGCTGAAATATTATTCAATATTATATTTCATGGTAAACAGTGAAAACAGCATACACTTTCCACAATTGAAAAGGTCACTGTCTACTTGACATATAGCTGTTCAAACCGTCTCTACGTGGCTTGAGTAGACAAAAATGATGTCGTTAGGATCCACTGGTTCCTTGGTGGAAACAATCTTTTTCACTCAGATGTTTTCTAATCGTCTTTTCCAAACTCTAGGGCTGAAAATCTATCAAAATCACTTTCATAAAGCCTGTCCTGAACAATACGATATTTTTCAAACTCGGTTTCTGCATGAAGTTTCGCTTCTTCAGTACTAATTTTACCAGCCCCAATCAATAAATCATTACCATTGAACTCTAAAAAACCATCAAGGCGCTTTGCCCAATCCTCCATGCTCATAGGAATTCTTCGCTCTACCTGTAATTCTGCATAATCAAGGTATAACGAAACAATTCTCTCCAAGTAAGATATTTCCTTGTCATTCAAATAATTCTTTGCGATTGCAACATCGGATTTAACAATTTTTCCGTCAGGTGCAGTTTCCCAAGTCGTCAATCCCATGTGTTTTTTTTCTGCATTTGCTCGTTCTACAATCAATTCAGCAGCAGTATGCCTGTGAACCGCCCAATGCATTTTGTTCTGTACTGTTTGGAAAAACAGCCTTGTAGTCTTTGAATTCTTATCATAATCAAAAGAAGTCGCATAAAGATCGGTGATTTTTTGATAAAACTTGCGTTCAGAGAGTCGTATTTCTCGTATGCTTTGCAGTTGACGCTCAAAATACTCATCTGTAAACATATGGCCTTTTTTCAACCGATCTTTATCCATCGTCCATCCTTGAATTGTGTAATCCTTGACGATTTGACCCGCCCATTTCCGGAAACGAACAGCACGGTCGTTGTTTATTTTAAAACCTACAGCAATAATTGCCTGTAGATTATAGTGTTTCGTATTGTACTGTTTTCCATCTGCAGCAGTTATTAAGTATTTCTTAATAACTGCATTCTCATCAAGTTCTAAGTCAGTGAAAATTGTTTTCAAATGTTGATTAATCGCTGGTACTGAGACGTCATATAATGCTGCCATCATCTTTTGGGTCAGCCAAATATTTTCATCTTCATAACGCATTTCCAAGCTTTCATCGCTGTCTCCAACCGCTGCAATATAGGTTAAATATTCTGCAGCCGATGAATGTATTGTTACGTCATTCTTTTTTATCATCAATTTATACTCTCTTTCATTTTGATTATTTTATGAAACCGTAGATATAGATGTTATTTCTTGACACAGGGCATGAAGAACTCTTTTTTCTTTTAGTATATACTTTTCAAAGAAAAAGAACAAGAGTTCGTATTCTTTTGTGATTACTAGTTTATTAAAAATCAACTATACCGTTAGATTGTTGAGCAAGTTTTTGTTGAATGTTTTTGTTACTCTAATAGTGGTCCATTAATTCAAAATAATTAATTGAAAAAATAGTTCACTATTTTAATTTAACTCCCAATATGTAAATATAAAAATTGGTGGTGGAGGAGTGATAAACTTAATGGACAAACACACAATATGGTAAAAAATGATACAATGAACGAAAGGTGGTGAGAAAAATGGCAACACTTATAGCAGCAGAATATAAGCAATTTGAAGATATAAAGCGCGCTGATGAAAACGGCATTGAGTTTTGATATGCCCGTGAACTTGCCAGTGTCCTTGATTACACCCAATAGCGAAATTTCACAAAGGTCATCGATAAGGGAATGTTGTCCTGTCAAAACAGCGGTTTTTAATGTACAGACCATTTTGTCGAGGTCAGCAAAATCGTGGAGGCAGGCGCAACCTCAAAACCGATAAATGATTTTGGGCTTTCACGCTATGCCTGTTATTTGATTGTTCAGAATGGTGATCCACGCAAAGAGCCTATCGCCCTTGGTCAAACCTACTTTGCTATCCAGACCCGCCGACAAGAAATAGCCGATAGATTCAATGAGCTTGATGAGGATAATAAACGCCTTGTTATCCGTGGCGAAGTCACAAGTTGGAATGCAATGTTAGTAGAAGCAGCACATAAAGCTGGTATCACTGACCAATTAGAATACACTCAGTTTCAAAATGCAGGCTACATGGGATTATATGGCGGACTAACCGCCGCAGATATTCATAGACGGAAAAAGCTCAATAAAAGTGATAAAATCCTTGACCATATGGGCAGTGAAGAACTAGGTGCAAATCTGTTCCTCATTACACAGACCGAGGCAAAGCTCCGACGTGAACTACCGCAAGGTCTGGAACCAGCAAGCGGCAGCCATTACCAAGTCGGACAAACTGTTCGTGAAGCAATCATAAAAAATAATGGTACAATAACCTGAAAACCAACTCAGATGAGTTAGTTTTCTAGCCCGCTGTTACTTCATCTAATCTTCCAACTTCGGATGGGGCAGACCCCTTTTGGGAGCCTTCGGAAAATTAAAAGCCACGCAGTTTGAAAAGACTGCATGTCTCCCAAGCATCACACTATTAACTTCAATCCGCTCTGTTAGACATATACAAAAGATTGCGGAGCAAAGTTTATCCCGTAATCAGATAAAGTTTTTGGTCGAGAATACTTGGTAATCTTTCCAAGATGATAAGCCACTGCTTTTTCTTTCCCTTCAAAATATTTGTCAAAAAAACTCTTGCTTATCCCTGCATATTCGAACGTTAAATCCCAGACTGAAGCCGGATTGTCCTCAATTATTCCAAGCACTTCAGCTTCAGCAACTACCCGCATTACCGGAGATGTTGAATAAATAATTATTCTATTGATATCGGTTCTACAGCGTACCTTTCGGAATTCAAACCGCTTATTACCGAGCAAAATATTCTCTACGTGCTCAGGATTAATCGATAATAACATTTGAGACATCTACATCACCCTCTCTTAAAATTTCTATAAACTGCTCTGGCGAAATCTCTATCGATGCAGGATATGCACCAGTGAAATAACCGTTATCTGAAAGCCATGCGTTATTAATATTGTTGCCTGCTCCAAAATAACCATAATAGAGCAGCTCGATCACAACTACATTCTTATCATTTTCGTATCGAACGCGCAGTTCGTTTTCATCAAAAACCGACTTATTACCAATTCTCTCACATAATGCTTCAAAAGACATTAGTTTTCTATTATTAGTTTTAACCATAATGACATCAGTTACTACGCAATAAGATGTCAAGCAAGACTTATATTTAGGCTTTTGTCCATCGTTTTTTGTATGTCTTCTATATATGAATATAGGCTCACCCACTTGATAGTGAGGGGGAGTATACTGAGCACCGACATATATTTTAGAGATACCGTTAGCCACTGAAAGAGCTACCTGGTCTTGAAATGTGTGCGCAAGCTCTGAATAGGGAAAGAGCGTGTCATGGTAAAGATCATCAACGATGAGGTATCCACCTTTTTCAAAGGAAGGGTTAATAAAAGGGAATGATTTATACGGATCGCTGTAATCTAAACTGCCTCGACTTTTTAAGTAAACACATTCTCCATTTGGATTGTATCCTACCATCTCGAACCCGAATTTCTCAAGTAAATCTATCAAAATATCATGTTTTTCGAATACCGTTACATAGATTTCTTGTTGCTTTGATTTTTGCCATTGCCACAAAGCCAGTCCGATAGCGCCTTCACCTAGTCGCTGTCCTCTATAACGTTCGGCGAGTCTTAATGTGCTGATTTTTTTACGAGGTACAGATGGCAGCTCTTCATCCACTAGAATAAGAGATTCATTTTCGTCCTTTAGGCATACAAATGCTCCTATGCCATCATCATCAGTAAAGACTAAGGCGGTGGCACCATCTCTGCTCTTTTTTTCAAACCATTTTTCAAAGCCTGTATTATTCTTGTCCTCTGGATAGTCGTTCTTAAGAGGGTCAAAAAACGAATCTGCGACATCAATATCCGAGAACTTACTCAGTTGGAATTTCCCTGTCATGCACACTCCTCCTAAATTCTTTCTAAATATATTATAATTAGCATAGTGTTTCAGATTGGGTTCATCAATCCTTCGCCCATTCTGGTTTTTCTCTTGTATAGCCAAAGAAATATATTTTTTCATCGGAATCACTATCAAATATTGCACAGAATAAATCATTAATAAATAATCTATACAGGGTATCATTTTTAATCTTCTTATATTTTTTAGCAAAATCAATCTGAAGACTTGAGATTTTCGAATGATGTCTTCCAAAACATTCATAGCAACCTTTAAAGAAATTTTTTAATTCCAATCCTGTCATATAGTATTCTTTATATCCATTATATACAGCCCTTTTTTCATTCATTATTCACGTTCACCTCTTGGATTCTTCTCGTGACACTTACACATATCCTCTATTATCCTAAAATTAGATGCAGCAATACACTTTGTATGCTTTTTTGCTTTCGACAAAAATAATGTTAATTCCTTCTAATTTTAAAAACGAAAAAAACATAAATAATCCCCCTATCTATAAGCCGATAATAAATAAGGGGATGACGAAAATATTTATTTTTTTATTCTACTAAACACTTAATCTACCATTAATCTGATCTATAACACCAATAACACGCTTTGCTACATCAAGTTTCCCATCAAATAAATGCATCACATTACCACGCTTATTGAAGGGATGTTCGTTAAGTACGTGCTTATCTAAACTGCCGTTTTTGATCATATAATTGACCACCAACTTCACAAATTCCATTTGATTTATATTAAGGCTTTCGTCAGATAAAAACTCTGAAAAAACTTCATTGGCTGCTTGAGGGTCTAAACCTACAATTTTACTCACCAGTTTAAGAAGTGGTTCATCACCAAACTCTTTGACATAGTCATCTTTTGTTCCCAACTCTTGCCATAATACTTTTTCTAGATATTTAATATCTTTTTCCGTTAAAGGATTATTGTTGCGTAGCTTATAGATGACCAAATCATTTTGATGTTCCATTAAATACTTATTCACCTTTTTACGGTAGCTTTGCATGTCATTCACAGAGAAATCGCCCTTACCTTCTTTTGATTCCATAATTTCATCCGTGAAATTGGTATAATAGATCTCACCTGATTTGCTGTCTAAAAATTTAATCAATTCTCTAAATGCCTTACGAACTACTTCATGATCAAAGATGTCTGCTTCTTCCCAATGTTCATTAGTCTGAACTTTATAAATCAACGCTTCTTGTTTTTTAACCCTTTCAATACTGCCCTTAAAAGTTAGTTTCTCAGCAGTGATAACCACACGATTTTTAGGTTTTGAAGCAGGTATTCTTTTAAGATCCGCATATTCAATGGTATACATCAAATAATCAAAACGCTTCGCCAATTCATCATCATCAATAGCAGGTACTAGTTGTGCAACATGATCTTCCAGTTCCCTGATATCTGCATCGCATAAACTTTCAAAAGCACTCTCCTGATTAAATTTATGAAGAAATTGAAGCTTCATCCTAGCATTGAATTTACTTTCGTCAATAGCTCTAATTTCTTTCAATATACCTTCTATCAAAGAATGTCTGTGAGCAATATATTCATCCATCTGATAATCCAAGTTTTGAAGCTCTTTAATAATGCCTATACGAATATTGAAAAGGTTTTCCGTTAGTGACTTCATCATTTTGGCTTCTTTACCATTTTTATTGGTTCTAAAGAATTCAAAGTTACCACAGTAATCAAAGATTCTAAAGCTTTCTTTATCTATTCCAACACCATACAAATCTTCGCATAGTCTGGTTCCACGACCAATCATTTGCCAAAACTTAGTCTTTGAACGCACCTTCTTGAAGAAAACAAGATTAAGAATTTCAGGAATATCAATCCCAGTATCCAGCATATCCACAGATACAGCGATCTGAGGCAATTTGTTTTTTACTTCAAAATCATCCATGGTGCTTTCCACATAATTAATACCTGTATAAACCGGTTTTGCAAAATCACCTTTATACTCTGGATAGAGTGCATTAAAGCGCTTCACAATAAAATCTGCATGTTTCTTATTCTTAGCAAAGATAATGGTCTTCCCTAACTTATCCCCACCTTCAACTTTAAGTCCTTTTTCCATCAACTCTTGTATAACCGTATCGATGGTATTGTCATTAAATAGGAATGAGTTTAATGCTTCACCACTGATGTCTTTAACATCATCGTCAAATGTTTCTTCAAACTGTTCTTTTTCTTCTTCTGTGAGGTCATCGTAATGAATACCTTGTTCTAGAAATTTCATCTTTGTTTCAATGGTATGATAAGGCACCAAATACTCATCTTCTATGGCTTCCCCTAACTCATAGGCATAGGTTGGCACATTGTTTTCAAGTTCAAAAATAGTATAGGTATTTTTATCAAGATCACTTTTAGGCGTTGCTGTTAATCCTAATAAAATAGCATCAAAGTAATTAAAAATATCCTGATACTTCTTATAAATACTTCGGTGACTTTCATCAATAATAATGAGGTCAAAATGCCCACTAGTAAAGAGCTTTTGATCTCTTTTATTCTTTACATCATCAATAGAGTTCATCATGGTTGGATAGGTTGAAAAAATCATTCTGCTTTCTGGATTGTCTTTACTGTCAAGTAAATTACAAAGAGAAAGCTCAGGTAATAATGCCTTAAAGTTTTTCTTAGCTTGCTTAACTAAAGCCGTACGATCTGCAAGGAAAAGAATATTTTTAATCCAGCCTCTTTTAATTAATACATCCACAATGGATATAGCCGTTCTAGTCTTACCGGAACCTGTTGCCATCACAAGAAGAGCCTTACGATTACCCTTATCCAAAGTATCGCAAACCGCTGTAATCGCCATCTTTTGATAATGTCGATTAGTGATGGCGTCATTAATTACAGGATCTTTTAATGATGCTTTATTTTGTCTCTTGAAATGAAGCCACTCAAGTTCTTCTTTAGTGTATATACCCGATACCAAACGCTCTGGATAACTGCGGTCATCCCATAAATAATACTCAAAGCCATTGGTATAAAATATCATCGGTCTAAAGTTATGTTCTTTTTCTAAACAGTCTGCATAACGCTGTGCTTGAATCTGACCCATTCTAGGATTCACAGTGGTTTTCTTTGCTTCAATTACAGCCAGTGGCTTGCCATTATCTGCATAAAGAACATAATCTACAAAACCAATTCCTGCTTGATTAGGCATACCATCCACTTCAACTTCTTCAAGGCAGTCTTTACCGATAATCCAACCACTTAATTCAATCTCAAGATCGATGTACATTTTTCGGGTTTTGAATTCAGAAATTTCATCGACCTTGAAATCACGATTTTTCTTGTTATCAACACGTTTCGCCGCATTTTCACGTCTTAGTGTTTCATTTTCTTTTATGATTTCTTCAAGTTTACGGTCTTTTGAACCAAGACGCTCATATAAGTCTTTCAGTTCATCTCTGGATTTTCTTTCTTTTTCATTATCCCCAAGTAGACCTTCATCAAAAGTAATCTCTTCGTATTCATCAGAATAACAATAATCAATCCAAGAAATAAATTCGAATAGATTGCGAAGGGCTAACACAGCTTGATCTCTTAAAATTGGCGTTGCTGAATGAACTGCTTTATTACCAAGCTTTTGAATGTATGTAATCATTGGAAAAAGTTTGGTATCAATAATGCCCTTGAACCGATAATCATGTATTAAAGAAGCTAGGTTATCTTGATAAGGCGCATCTAGCTCATGGTCATAACTAAACACCCACTTTACAGCCAGTTCTAAGGCTCTACGTGCAAGAATCGCTGTACTAGCATAGGAAACCACCAAGCTTTTTTCAGCTTCAATACAGGCGTATGTAAAGTCCTTATACTTCTCTTCTTTTTTTAGGAAATCAAAGTTGTAACACATGGTATTCCCCCTTTTGATTAACATTTGCTGAATTTATGACTCTTTAGTTTTCATTCGTACTAAGATTTTGTGCAGTCTTAAATCCTGTCACATTTAAATTATATGCTTCAATTATCTCTGTTATCGTCTCATATATCAATTTTAACTTTAGTTCTTCAGGCTCATCCAATGCAATAGAAATTTCTTTTTCAGTATTTATGAGAAAAGTAAGTTGCTTAACAAGGTCTGTAAAATCAATATCATTTTCAGTATTTAATTCTAGTGAATTCCCTTCCTCAAAATTGAAAACAATTTTATTTTCATCAGAATTATATCGTCCAGTAAGTTTAGTTCTTTCCATTCCCAGCCTCCTGTAATAATCGTTGTATATTGTATTTTCTTGATCGATTATCAAATATATATTCTCCACCATCCAAAGTTTCACATATTCTTTTCTGTGACTCAATATCTTCAAGTTTCACTTGCTTATATGAAATTCTATTATCAAGATTTTCTGCAATGATAATGGATTCTGCATCTCCATAAACAACAATTGCTGGGTTATGTGTTATTAGAATAATTTGCTTCTTAAACTTTATCTTTCTAATCAATTCAACTAATTGATCAGAGATAAACTTATTTCCAAGGTTATCCTCAGGTTGATCAATAATAACTAAGCCACATTTAGGATTATTCAAAACTACTTTTAAATACATTTCCGAATTATAACCAGGACTATTACTTTTAGATGTAGTTCCATCCTGATATTCCAAATAGTCAGTGAGTTTATCAAAGCAACTTGCTAATGCCTTTATTTGACTCTTAAGCTTTTTACCAAAATTATCAGCAGTATTATCTCCATAGTTTTTAAGGCTCGTTTCGTTATACAAAAGTCCAACAAGTGAATGGTATAAGTCATCCTTGCTATAATCCTTAATGCCATCAAGTATACTTTCCTTAATTTCCTTTTCTGGCTGAAGCTCTATACAAAGTTTACTATCCTCATCTAAATCGATTGTTTCTGTATGATTTAACTTCAATGACAATATACTCTTTACACAAATATTCAGTTGAACGAATGCATTAAAATGCACCTTACATTTCTTTATAATCTCTTGCTTACTCTTTTCTGCTAAAGCCTTTTCTTTCCCGGCGATATTTAGTTTGTCATTCGCACTTGTCACGATATTATGTGCGTCTTCAATAAATTTTGTCATATATTCATGCAATAGTTTCTTATCCTTTTGTCTATGTTTTAGTGTTAAAAGCAAACTTACAAATCCTTCAATTATTGCATCTTCAGTTTCTTCGATATCAATAGTTGATGCCTTTTTCACCTTTGAAATTAATGCTTCAATATCTTCAACTACTTTGATTGTCTCATCAAATTTTTCAGAAGCAAAAGTCAATTCTATCAACCTATCCTTGTTCATCTTTAAGTGATACTCTGAATTTAACAACTTGTCTATTGTATGATTGTGCAAAATGATTGCCTGATCAGCCTTTTTCTCATAAATGTCTTCATAGATTTTATGTAAATCAGAAATCCTTTTATCTAATTCACTCTGAATTTCATTAAATTTTGCTTTTGCAATCTGGTATTCTTCAAACTTACCCGACTTTCTGGCTAAACTTGACAGCTCATTTTTCTCAAAATAATTGGCAATTGCACCTTGATTGATCTGTAAAATATCAGTATTTAAATGTGTCACTAATTTAGGCATAGCGTCTAAACTTGAGATTACTGTAATCGTAGAGCCCTCAACAGCTGCATTATACTTATCTTCTGACTCCAATACGTCGATAGATCGTTTTAGAATATCCATCATTAAACTCTTGCCACTTGAACGTCCCCCAATAATAACATTTAAGTGTGGGCTAAAATTCAAATTATTATCTATTAAAAGATTATTGCCCTTAATTTTAAGTGCTCTCAAATAATCCCTTGATATTTTTATCTCCAGTAATTCTTGAGTGTTTTTTATACGGGATTTTGGATCAATGAAAGAAATTCGAAGAGTCTCATAATTCTTACTTCCTTTAACATAATAAAACTCATGATCTCCTTGATCCCCCATATGACGGCATGGATACTTCTCGATATTATGGTTATCTGAGAATTCCAAATACGCAAAATCCTCCTTATGTCGAAAGGCTTCAGATAACCTTACATCAAAATGCTCATTGTATATTTGCCTTCTTTTCTCCTGTACCTTTTCCATAGGACTTTGAAGTAAAATTAGCATCTTCTGCGCAGCTGCAATATCATCCTTATAACCATTAATTATACTTGAAGTATTTCCTGCATGTGGTATAAAGAAAAAGTCCAAGTCATCAAAAACAAAAATAATATCATCAAAAGTCAGCTTTCTTTCAAGCCTATCGCAACCTTTTTCAGCATATTTTGATTCAAGGTTATCATGAATAGCTTTAACACCATCGTAATCATTACAGTTGAATATGAGAAGCGAATGATAAGTTGTTGAACTTCCTAAAATATCTAGTTCCACTCCCACAAGAAGTAAAGGATCCGTATCACTATTGAATTTCTCGTAATATTCTTTGTAAGCATCAAGGTTAATAATATTGTGATCAGTTAACGAAAATATCGAAACATCTTGTTCTTTTAGCTTGTTCTGCAAGACATCAACAGAAAAAACACCCTTGTAGTCATTTTTTTTTGTCTTCCTGCTAAAATCAGTATGAATATGAAGATCAATTTTTAGCCAATCAGAATATAGCTTCGACATATTTTCTCACCCCCATTTTAGAAATAAAATTTTTGAATAATGATTACTTACTAGTAATCGTAAAAAACATATACTTATTCGAAGTACTTGTGCATCATTGAATCGTATAGTATTTGAACTTCATCTAGTGAGTTATGCACTTTAGATTTCAATTTATCAACACTTTGAACAAAATTACCAAATTGGGATTGTAACTCCAATGGCGGGCAAACCATTGTCATAATTTTCAACTTTTCAATTGTCAACGCCATTTGAGCACTTCCAGATACACTTGTATTCCTAAAGTCATCAATAAGAACTTCTAAAGCATAATTCATGTACAACGAATCCATGTTTTCGATTTCAGAGATTAAAATAAGATTACCATCCTTGTAGTAAAATGGCTCATTGTTCTCAACAATCCATCTATAACCAATCGTAGCACCTATAGCTGCAATTAAGATATCCCCTTTTTGAGGTACATCGTATTTGCTCTTAATCTCTTTATATTTATCCTCTGTAATATACAATTCTACGGATGGTTTCTTACCAGTCCCGAGTTCACGAATTTCCTTACTTCTATAAAATGGTATACCACTGCTTACATATTCCTTAGCATATATCCGCTTACTAGAACCAATCCTTGAAAAATCTTGTAAGCACTTAACATTAAATTCTGTATTACATGAAATATCACCAAACATCTCATAAAACACCGACTGAATCAACTCATCCATCAACTTAATTTGCTCTTTTCTTGCATCAATAAGCCCCTGAGCCTTGTCCAAAACTTCAACGATTTTCTTTTGGGTTTCTAGCGGTGGAGTAAGAATATCAATTTTTTTAATATGACTAGGTCCAAAATTAAGCTGAGCAGAACCTGTTATTAACTTTTGTATTTGTTTCTTAAAAAAATCCGTTTTTAAAAAGTAAGCCAAATATTCTATATTAAGTACTTTTTCATTAAGTGTCTTAAACCTCATGGTACTCGTATTCATGCATAATGGTAAATGTTCCTTTTTGGCAAACCCCATTTTCTTATGGAAGTAATCAACTTGTATTCCTGAACAAGCAATAATCAAGTCTCCTTCATCAACAAGAAAATGACTATATTTCCCATACGCTTCTTCTTCAGAAATAAACCTTTCTGATCTTGATAAATCCAGTTGACCTTCAAATAGATTTGCAACATTAAGAAGCTTTACTCCATTTGTTGTGTACTGATGTTCCCTTACACCAGGTCCTTCTTGAAAAAAGGTAACTTTATCAAGCTTTTCAACTTTCCAATTATTCTGTTTTGCTATAGCTTTAATATCCATTCCTACACCATCCTCTCAATGTCATTTAGACCATCAAGAATCTGTTGTTCCAATTCCTTTATTCTCTGAATAATTACCTTTGATGCTTCATACTCCACTTCATCATATTCTATCTCTTTATATCTATTGATAGATAAGTCATAATCATTCTTTACAATTTCTTCTTTAGACACAAAGAAAGATTTTTCTGTACGCTTTCTATCCTTTTCATTTTCAAGATTATGATAACGACTAATAATATCAGGGATATCATTGGCATCCACCGGTTGGCGCTTATCATCTAGCGATAATCCATCTGCTTGCATATCATAGAACCATACGTTATCTGTTCCACCTGCACCTGTCTTTGTGAAAATCATAATAGCCGTAGATACCCCTGCATAAGGCTTAAACACACCACTAGGCATTGAAATAATGCCATGCAAGTGATGGTTCTCAATAATATCTTTTCTAATGGACTTATGTGCATTAGAACTACCAAAAAGTACACCATCTGGCACGATTGATGCACAACGACCGCCTTTTTTTAGGGTTCTAAAAAATAAGGCTAAGAAAAGCAGCTCTGTCTTTTTAGTTTTAGTGATTTTAAGTAAATCTGCTGCAACACTCTCATAATCAAGTGATCCTTTAAATGGCGGATTAGTAAGCACTAATGTATACTTTTCTTCATCAATGTTCTTTTCAGACAAAGAGTCTCTATATTCAATATTCGGTTTTTCTACACCATGAAGCATCATGTTCATGGCACCAATACGAAGCATGGTTCTGTCCATATCATTACCAAAGAACATGTCATTATTATAGTGATCTTTTAATTCTTTAATGGCAAATAAATCTTCATTATTTCTTTTTAGATATTCCCCTGCTTCCACTAAGAAACCGGCTGATCCCGCTGCAGGGTCAACAATAATATCCGTTGGTGTTGGCTGCATTAATTCCACCATCATTTTTATAATATGTCTTGGGGTTCTAAACTGGCCATTGGTACCTGCCGTAGCTACTTTAGACAGTAAATACTCATATAAATCACCTTTTGTATCACCATCTGATAATGGCAATAAATCGATATTAGTAATGATCTTCTCAAGCATTTGTGGTGTGGGAATCATAAATATGGCATCGTCCATATATTTGGTAAATGCTGAATCCTTATCACTATGCATAGTTTTAATAAATGGAAATACCTTTCTGGATACGGTTTCATACATATCAGAAGCACTCAATTGCTTAAACTTCTGCCATCTCAGATTTTGTTGTTCATTACCAAAGATTTTCTTAACTTCAATGCCTATAAACTCAGCGTTTCTTTCCAAATCCGTTTGTTTTTCATCTAGTCCCTTTATAAATAAAAGATAGGTAAACTGTTCAATAACCGTTAACGGATTGGTTATACCACCAGTCCAGAATATCTCCCATATTTTATCTACCTTGCTTCTCAATTCACCCTTAATCATTATAGTTCCTCCCATTGTCTTTCATCTAATTTAATAATCTAATAAGTGCTTTTTTTGCCATTCTATTGGGACTGTTCCTGCCTTTTCCCCAGTGGTTCTTAAAGCACTTATTTATCCGTTCTCTCTATCAATACCACGCACTC
>JBFXJF010000001.1:163237-181806 GCA_050175155.1 Vulcanibacillus sp. | reverse complement strand
AATATTTCTTATAAAAAAAGATTTTTGTTCTTAAAATGAACAAAAATCTTTTTTATCTAAGAATTTTCTAAGTTCTTAAAAAATAGTTATAAAAATATAAATATATTTTCGAGAACTTGACATAGGTCAATAACTTATCTTATAAAATAAGTTATTATTATGTATGTAACCATTTAACCTAATATTCTTTCAACAATGTAAAATCTTCTTAATTTGTGAGGTCCCCAAAGACCTCACCTTTTTTTATAATAATTACTTTATTAATGTTATACCGCATGATGGACAAATCTTATCATTAATAGTAACAGAATGATTGCAGGCTGGACATTTTTCAACCTTTAGAATTGGCTTGTAATCAATATCTTCTATTTTACTAAATATATCAGCTATGTTCATACCATCTGCTTGAATGACCCTTAACTCGTTTGTAGGAAACCACGATATCAATCCATCACTATCACATAAAGCTGCAACAGGTATTTCCCCAGTCTCTTCATATGGAAGTAAGAACCCAAAAGGTGTGCTCGGATCCGTTTTAACGTATGTTCCATACCCAGTGCCAACAAGTATATATCTTTTATTCGATTCTGTGTGAATAACAACTGTAACCATAGCTATATCCCACCTTGAAATTATTCAATATTATTTTTTTTACCTAAACTTCTATATAAAATGTATCTTCTTGTCGGATAAGTTAAAGGTGCACTCAATATGTGTACCAGCCTAGTAAAAGGCCACACACCGAGAGTAGTAAATGCTAGTAATGTGTGAATCTGAAAAACTAGGGGAACCTCTATCATCAATTCCGGATTTGGTTGAAAAGTAAATAATCCTCTTAGCCAGGGTGCTAATGATTCCCGATAATTAAAATTCTCTGTTACAAGATTATACCCAATTGTGTTATATACCCCAATACCTACCACAAGAAAAAGTAACACGATAATTAGTATGTCAGCAAAACTACTAGTAATTCTAATTCGTTTATTAGTAGTTCGTCTAAGAAGTAATAAAATTGTTCCAATTAAAGTTAAGATTCCTGCTATACTTCCAAGTATTACAGCTGATGCATGATATAACCCCTCTGTAATTCCTAGTTTTTCGGTCACCGAGATTGGAATTATTAAACCTACAAAATGCCCACCAAATGCTAGCAAGATACCATAATGAAATAAGATACTTCCCCATTTAAGCGATTTTTTCTCTAAAAACTCACTTGATTTTGCTGACCAATTAATCTGATCAGTGTTGTATCTATATATATGAACTATAATAAATAAAGTAAACATAATATATGGGTATATAACCCATAGAAATTGATTGAAAAAATTCATATCACACCTCCTAATTAGTTTCTAATTTACTATTATAGCTATAGATGCATCAATTAACTTCTCGTAAGGACTATTAATCTTGTTTAATTTTATCTTTAAATTATTTATTTCTTCTAAATAATGACTAAATAATTCTTTTGTAGTATTCATGTTAACAATTGACATAAATTCTAGCATTAAAGGATAATAATCTGGGAGCTCATCAGTATCTATTAAAAAACCACTGTCCCGATAGAATTTTTTAAGTTGAAGTAATTTTCCCCCACGTTCTTTATCATCTATATCTTTTGAATAACTTAAATATAAGTTGATATCTTCATCAAAGTCAAAGGTTTGAACATAATATTTTTGCAATTCCTCTAATGATTTATTGTTAATATAATCAAGAAAGTAGTTAATACTATTTAGTATATTAGGATCGTCTATATCTGATATCTGCTCATTTTTACAGAATTCTATTAATTCATTATCTGGATATTGCAGCAATACAGAAAGAATTATTAATAATTCGTTATCTTTCATAGATCATAACCTACAAGACCTTGCTCATCATATAGGTTCCTATATTCCTCTTTATGAGATGTTGGAATCACAAATCGATCTTCATATTTAGCTATTGCAAGTAATCTATACATTTCCTCCACTTTGTTATCTGTTAAGTTTAGTTCTTCTAGTAATCTAGTGTCGAAATCTTTCCCTAAATTTTTCATTCGCATATAATAACGAATCATTGTCAATCGTTTTAGAACATCCCTTACAATTTTAACATTACCTGCAGTTAATAAATTTGCCAAATATTCAATAGGTATTCTCATTTTATCAATATTTAGAAAACCATTTTCCACATTGCTATTATTACCCTCCAGCGTATTAATTATCGGGCTTAGTGGTGGCACATACCATACCATCGGTAATGTTCTGTATTCAGGATGTAAAGGTAAAGCTAACTTTTGTTCGACTACCAATTTATATATAGGAGATTTTTGAGCTGACTCTATCCAATCTTCGCTAATCCCATCAATCCTAGCTTGTTTAATTACCTCCGCGTCATTAGGGTTCAAAAACAGTCCTAAATGTTCATTATAAAGATCTTCTTTTTCTAGTGTTGATGCAACTTTTTTGACCTTATCAGCATCGTACAAAATTACTCCAATATACCGTACTCTACCTGAACAAGACTCACTACAAACAGTTGGAAGACCATTTTCAATGCGTGGATAACAGAATGTGCACTTTTCGGCTTTGCTAGTTTCCCAATTAAAATATACTTTTTTATATGGGCAACCCGACATACAAAAACGTAGACTTCTACATTTCTCCTGATCAACCAAAACGACACCATCTTCATCTCTTTTATATATTGCCCCTGAAGGACAAGAAGCAACACATGCTGGATTTAAACAATGTTCACAAAGTCTAGGTAGGTACATCATAAAGGTCTCTTCAAACTGAAATTTTATTGATTCCTCAATATTTTTTATATTTTGATCTAGTTTACCAGTCTCATGTGCACCAGCCAAATCGTCCTCCCAATTTGGTCCCCATTTAATATCCAAATCTTCCCCCGTAATCCTTGATATAGGACGGGCAACTGGTTGATGTATTTTAGATTTACTATTCACTAATGATTCATAATTGTATGTCCAAGGCTCATAATAATCATCGATTATTGGTAAATTGGGATTATGAAATATATTAAGCAGCTTATTTAATCGCCCACCTGCTTTGAGCCTTAATTCGCCATTTATAACTTCCCATCCGCCCTTATACTTATCTTGGTTTTCCCATTCTTTCGGATAACCGATTCCTGGTTTGGTTTCTACATTATTAAACCACATATACTCGGCACCTTGTCTATTAGTCCAAGTGTTTTTACAGGTCACACTACAAGTATGACAACCAATACATTTATCAAGATTAATAACCATTGCAATTTGCGCTTTAATCTTCAAGCCAGATCACCTCTTTGAGTTTACGTATTATAACCTTAAGGTCACGTTGGTTTCCTGTCGGACCATAATAGTTGAAACCGTAACTAAATTGTGCATAACCACCTATGCAATGTGTAGGTTTTAAATGTATTCTTGTTGGACTATTATGGGTACCTCCCCTCAGATTCGTGAGTTCAGACCCAGGGGTATTGATTGTCTTATCCTGAGAATGATACATATAGGAAGTCCCTCTTGGTATGCGATGGCTAACTACAGCTCTTACAACCACTACTCCATGTCTATTAAACACTTCAATCCAGTCATTATCTTTTATTTCAATATCCTTAGCATCTTCGTTATTTAACCAGATATTAGGACCGCCTCTAAATAAAGTAAGCATATTTAGCGTGTCTCCATAAGTGCTATGAATATTCCATTTTCCATGTGGTGTTAAATATCTAAGCGTAATCGTTTTTCCCTCGGAATCGGGCACATTATCTTGTTTTGCAAATGCCTGTGTTGGAAGAGTGGGCTTAAATATCGGTAAACCTTCTCCAAATTCAAGCATTAACTCATGATCATTATAAAAATGTTGACGACCAGATAATGTTCTAAAAGGCACTAATCTTTCAATATTGGTTGTAAAAGGTGAATAACGACGATTTTTATTGGTTCCACTAAATATTGGAGTTGAAATAACAACGCGAGGTTGTGCCGTTATTGCTGATAAATCAAACTTTTCCGCTTCTCTCCCACCAATTAAATCACTTAAATCAAGTCCCGAGTTTTTACCTGCAATTTCCCAAGCCTTTAAAGCCATTTTACCGTTAGTAGCGCTTGATAAAGTTAATATTGCATTTATTACATTTATAGCCGTGTCTAATTTTGGAAATCCTTTGGATATCCCTTGTTCTTTGACAATACCAAAATTATTTTTCAACTCCTCAAATTGTTCTTTTGCTCCATAGGAAACACCATGAGCCCCAATAGGATTTTTTTCTAACAACGGTCCTATTGATGTAAATTTTTCGAATACTTGCGTGTAATCTCTTTCAACTATTACAAGCTTTGGCATGGTTTTACCAGGAATAGGTTCTACCTCACCCTTATACCAATCTTTTACTTTACCAAATGGTTGAGCAATCTCATCTAATGAATCATGTAATAGTGGTACAGATACTACATCTCTTTGCACTTCAGGCAAATACTTTTCAGCCATCTTAGAAAAATCTTTTGCTAAACCCTTAAATATGTCCCAATCAGTTTTTGCCTCCCACGGAGGATTTATTGCCGGATTAAAAGGGTGTATAAAAGGATGCATGTCCGTTGTACTAATATCATTTTTCTCATACCAAGTTGCAGCTGGTAAAACAATATCCGAATATAATGCAGTTCCAGACATCCTAAAATCCAAATTTACTAACAAGTCTAATTTACCCTCTGGTGAATTGTCATGCCAAGTAATATCTTTAGTTTTAAAATCTTTTGATTCTTCTCCTAGGATCCCAGATGATGCACCCAAAAGATGTTTTAAAAAATATTCATGTCCTTTACCAGAACTTGAAATTAAATTAGCTCTCCATACAAACAATGTTCTTGGAAAATTCACTGGATTATCAGGATCTTTTATTGCAAAATTTAAGTGCTTCTCCTTTAACTCATTAACAACATAACCTATAATCTCTTCTTTAGAATTGGCCCCTACCTTAGTAGCATCATTACAAAGCTCAAGTGAATTTCGATCAAATTGCGGGTATGATGGCAACCAACCTAATCTTGCCGCTAAATAATTATAATCGGCTGGGTGCTGAAATTTTGGTTGCTCTACTGTTTTAGATACAAGGTCATTCATAGGTATCTCTTCATATCTCCATTGTTCCGTTCCGAAATAGAAATATGATGTGGCATTCTGTAACCTAGGTGGTAATGACCAATCACGTGCAAATGCTATAGTTTGCCATCCTTCTAATGGTCGTACCTTCTCTTGTCCAACATAATGTGCCCATCCGCCACCATTTAAACCTTGTGTTCCTGTTAAAATTACTAAATTCAAAATTGTCCTATAGATGGCATCAGCATTAAACCAGTGGTTAATGCCAGCACCCATTATAATCATTGAACGACCATTTGAATCAATTGCATTTTGAGCGAATTCTCTTGCAATTCTGATTACTTCTTTTTCTTCAATTCCAGTGAACTTCTTCTGCCAAGCCGGTGTATAAGCAATATCATCTTCGTAGCTACATGGGGATTCACTTTTTTCAAAACCTCGATTAATTCCGTAGTTAGCTAACATAAGGTCAAATACAGTCGTTACGTATCTAATTTCCCCATCAATTTCTATTTTTTTGACAGGGATTGATCTTAATAAAATACCCCTATTATGGTCATCAAAGTATGGTAAATTAACTTCTATAATCTCGTCTTCAATTCCTAAAATAGACATCCTTGGATTATAAATATTACCCTCTTCATCTTCCATTTTTAAATTCCAGTTGTTCTTTCCTTCCCATCTATGTCCAACGCTACCATTAGGTATAACATACTTATTGGTTTCTTCGTCAATAACTACCGTCTTCCATTCTGCATTAGGATGTAATTTTTTAATATCACTCGCAACTAGAAAACGATCTGTTACATAATTATCTCCTTGTTTTTTAAGAGTTAACAAATAAGGCAGATCAGTATATTTTTTAGCATAATTATAAAAATAATCTGTTTTATCTTCTATATAAAATTCTTTTAATATTACATGTGTCATTGCTTGAGCTAGAGCACCATCTGATCCAGGATTAATAGGCAGCCAGGTGTCGGCAAACTTAACTGATTCTGCATAGTCAGGGCTAACTGAAACTATCTTTGTACCCTTGTATCTTACCTCTGTCATAAAATGCGCATCAGGAGTCCTAGTTAATGGGACATTTGACCCCCACATTATTAAATAAGTTGAATTGTACCAATCACTACTTTCAGGCACGTCTGTTTGTTCCCCCCATACTTGCGGGGAGGCTGGAGGTAGATCAGCATACCAATCATAAAAACTTAACATTGGTGCTCCTACTAGTGATAAGAACCGCGAACCTGCTGCATAACTTACCATTGACATCGCAGGAATTGGTGTAAATCCTGCGATACGGTCTGGTCCATATTTTTTAATCGTATAAATCATTTGAGCAGAAATTATTTCTAGTGCTTCGTCCCATGAAACCCGAACAAAACCCCCTTTTCCTCTTACAGATTTATATGATTTGGCTTTTTCTTCATCTTCAATAATACTTGCCCATGCTTCAATAAAATCATTTTTTCCCTTTACTGCATCACGCCAGTACTCTAGTAATACTCCTCTAATATATGGATACTTGACCCTCAAAGGACTATAAGTATACCAAGAAAAACTGGCACCTCTTGGACAACCCCTCGGCTCAAATTCTGGCATATCCGGTCCAGTAGTTGGGTAATCTGTAGCTTGGTTTTCCCAGGTAATAATTCCGTCCTTAACAAAAATCTTCCAACTGCATGAACCAGTACAATTCACACCATGAGTAGTACGAACAACCTTATCATATTGCCAACGATTTCGATAAAGTTTCTCCCATTCTCTATCTTCTGATGTTACTTGGCTCCACTCATCTTTTTCAAGTGGTCGAAAATATCTTAACTTTTTAAAGAGATTTGATTTTTTTTTCATAGTTATACGTTCCTCCTTAGTATTATATTTTAAACTAAGTAGTCCCTATAGAATAACAGGTTTGGAATACTTTCTTATTAATATATACGAAACTGCTATGGCAACAATGGCCAATACTACATATACAATAAACCCCTTAGCATAACCCTCTATCCCATAAATATCAGTAAAAATCCCCAAAATTGGTGGTACAACAAATCCGCCAAAAGCACCCAGGCCTCCAACTAGACCACTTGCTCCACCTGGTGCTTCTGGAACATATTTGGGTACCAACTTAAAGACTGCAGCATTTGCAGCACCCATACCAGTACCAATTGTAACTTCACCAATTAATGCTACCACAAAACTATCAGCAAAGATTAATATTATTGCACCAATAAGAACAATCACGTAACTAAATATAGCAGTTTTCTCACCACCAAATTTATCACTAATATGTCCACCATATACTCTCACAAAAGAAGCTAATAATGAGAAACCAAATGCCATCAGCAAACCTGCCTGCCTTAATTCTATCCCATGATAATTTACCCAATAAGTAGTAAACCATGTTGTTAAAGCAAGAAATCCACCGAAGGAAGTAAAATACAACAGTACTAATCCCCATGTTCCTGGAACTTTAGCAGCTATTATTAACGATTCCTTTACCTTACCTGATGGAAAAAATTCCTGTCCAAGATTTGAAGCAACTTCCTTTGCTTTTTCCTTTTGTACACCGCCTTTAATTAGCTGAAAATAGTAGGCATCCTTAGAATAGACAGCATATATTATCGTTCCAATTAATAAAAAGACAAACCATGATGCATAAGAAGCAGTTAACCCTAACCCAACTAATGCGAATGGTAATATCATTCCAAATATTCCTGGAGCGGTATTTCCTAATCCTGCATATGTGCCCAGTGCCACACCTTGTTTTTTTTGTGGAAACCAGTAAGATGTCTGTGGAATCCCTACAGAAAATGTTGCTATACCACACCCACTTAATAAGCCAAGAAAAAAGATTAGTGGATACATTGAAGTAGTTAGATTATCTGGATAATATAGAAAAAGTATTGTTGTTAATCCCGCCATACCAATTAGAGACAAAGTTAATAATGTTAAAAATGGTATTTTCCCTCCAACTTTATCAACCCAAGCCCCAAAAGGGATTCTCAGTAATGACCCAGAAAGATTCGGAGCAGCAACTAATAAGCCTAATAGTAATCCTGACATTTCCATAGTCTCATTAAAACTTTTTGAGGTAGGTCCATATAAAGATACAGCTGCAAAGCCTATAAAAAAACCAAAAGTTGCAATAGATAATCCTGATGAAGGAGTTCCTTTAAGATTATACTTCTTCTTCAATTCTGCATTGTCCATAATTACACCCTTTCCTCTGAAAGTATTATAACTTTTAAGTAATAATTCTCCATCCAGACTCAATAGCAATTTCTTTGAGTTTGTCATCTGGGTTGACGACAACTGGGTGGCCAACGGATTTTAAAATTTCAATATCAGAAATGCTGTCAGCAAAAGCCAAGCTTGATTCTAAATCTATTGAAAAATCTTTGAAATTTTTGTTAAGTTGTTTAAGTTTTGCGGAGCCTGTAATAATTTCTAGTTTTGTATTATAATCAAAAACTCCGTCTATAAAATGCATTTTCGTGCCTATAACTGTATCAATCTCTAAATAATCAGCTACTTTATGTAAAAGCAATTCATAAGCACCAGACAGTAAGACTATATGATAACCTTCGTTCTTAGCTTTACGAACTTCCTCAACAACTGCAGGATTCAATAATTCGATTATTCCCTCAGCACAATTATTTAAGAATTCAATAACTTCATCTTCAGACATTCCGCTAAATATATAATTAAAACTTTGCAATGATTTATTCTTAATTGTTTCTCGAGGTATTCTTGATTTAATGTCTAATTTATAAATCATAAATAATCCTATTAATAGAAGATAAGATCTGTAATATTTAAGTTTAGAATATTTATTCTCTTTCCAATGCGAGAGTAAAAAACGAAGAGTGTCTATTGGAAATAAAGTTCCATCAAAATCAAAAATTGCTAATTTCATGAAGTCCTCCTAATATC
Organism: Vulcanibacillus sp.; assembly: GCA_050175155.1. Lineage (GTDB taxonomy): Bacteria > Bacillota > Bacilli > Tepidibacillales > Tepidibacillaceae > JBFXJF01. The sequence continues at coordinate 172,774 of JBFXJF010000001.1, read as the reverse complement.
TTTATACTGATAAGTCTACTAATTATTAGATTATACTAAAATAAATTATTTGGCAATTTCTTTTGAACACTATTGACTCTAACGATGCGTTATAGCTTACTATTACTTAAGGGGTGATAAGAATGCGTTATAAAGTAAAAGAAGTTGCAGATATAGTAGGAATAAGTGTGCGCACACTTCATCATTATGATCAAATTGGTTTGTTAAAACCAGAATCAATTACCAATTCAGGATACCGACTCTATAGCGACAATGACCTTGAAAGATTACAACAAATATTGTTCTTAAAAGAGCTAGAATTTAGTCTGCATAAAATAAAAAATATCTTAGATAGCCCTAATTTCAATCGCCAAGATGCATTAAAAATTCAAAAAATTTTATTAATCGAAAAAAAGGAAAGATTAACAAAAGTTATAGGTTCTATTGATAAAACTTTAGAATCTATTGAAGGGGGACTAAAAATGAGTAAGAAAGAGATGTTTGAGGCTTTTGATATGACAATATTAGAGGAACACCAAAAGGAATATGCCAATGAGGTAAAGCAAAAGTATGGAGAGAGTGTAGCATATAAAGAAAGTCAGAATAAGACCTCAAAATATGCTAAAGATGATTGGTCTAGAATCATGGAGGATGCTGGCAAAATCTATGACGATATCACAAATTTAATGGATAAAGGTCCATCAGATCCACAAGTTCAAAATGCTATAGAATTGTGGAGAAAACATATTAACGATAACTTCTATACTTGTACCCTTGAAATTTTTAGAGGTCTTGGCGATTTATATGTTGATGATGAACGATTTACTAAAAATATTGATAAGTATAGAATCGGTTTAGCGGAGTTCATGAGAGAAGCAATGCATATATATTGTGACAACCAAGAAAGATAACTGTAGACTTCTGATTACCCAAAAAATGCTATTACAATTAAATATACTGACAAAGCAACAAATGGTAGCAGTAACAACCAAGCATATCTAAAATTCTTACGATATATATAGTAAACTGAAGCACATTGAAATAGTGGTAAAGCTAATATATATATCGAGAATTTTGGAGTACCACTTAAATATATTACTAGAGGTAGTGCCAATACAACACCATATATTGCTAGATAGACATTTTTATATAAAATCCCCAAAACCGAAAAAATTAAAGATGCTGCATTAATTAACCATAACATTAACCCAAGCCCCCAACTATTATACTTATCTAATTAAGATAAGTTTTTTCTTTTTTCCTCTTACTAGTTTGAAATAATTTAACCTTTTATTACTTTTAATATATAGGTTTCACTTAGATAATGCAATCGTCAAATCTTCTTTATCTTCTCACCTTCAACCTTATAAATAATTGCAGAAAATATTTCTATATTTTGTCTTTCTATAACAATTGACGTGTCCTGAAATACGTTGTTAGGTAAATCTACCTTTAATTGTTTGTGAAGTCCTTCTTGAGAAATTTTACAATCATCTTTAATAATAAGATAAAACTTATTTACACGACCTATCCCTTGTCTTTCACATATGTCTATTAATCCTTTTGAAATCTTACTAAATAAAGCTTTGTCAGACAAATTATACTCCTCCGATTCTAACCATTCTTAAATATTTTATATGTATACTCCCACTAAATAAATATATTCTAAGTAATAAAATACAAATAATTGTTTTCTTTCTTTAACCTTTAGAATGCAAAGAACATATATTATTTAATGAGCCTAATACCTTTCAGATAGCTAATTAAAATATTATAAAAAAGGATGTTTCTAATGCCTTCAATTATTGGGAATATTAAAATTACAACTGTTGGTAGCGCTGGAGTTGCAAATTTTGGTGACACATTATATATCTCTCCAAAAAGCACCTCAAAAACTTTTGCTGGTGCTGGATCATTTACCACTGGAGATTTTCAATTGTCTAAACAAGGAGTAAGTAATCAGTTAAATATGGATAGTGATTTAGCAGATACGTTTACTGCCACAGCGACTTAAAATGGAGTGAGAAAATGAAATTAATTGTACATCAGAGTATTTTTATTAATTCTATAAGAGTAGGTGGTTTATCTAATTCCTCAGTATTTCAAATAGGGAGTGCTGGAATTATTAAATCAAATTCAAATTTGTATAATACAGGTCAGTTTACGGTTCCCGCAGAAAAACCTGAGTCTAACGAATTACCTGTAATAATTCTTCCCTCACCAAAAAAACCATATTAAACTAAGGATAGGGATTATATTTATGCGCAGTAGAATATCAAAAGTTAATAAAATTAATATTCATAATGTAGTCGAATGTGCTACTGCACAATTTGGAGATTCAATTGTGTTAGAACCTAATGCTAAAATTTATGCACTTCAACGTGAGATTCCAATATTTTACGAAGATGAAATAGATATCAATGACTATCAAACTTATTTCAAACCAATACCTAAGATTATAATAGATGAGTCAATTAATACAAAAAAAGTAAATAAATCCCCCTACATAAAAGTAGACAGTGTTTATATCTTAAGTGTTACATCATCTTCAATTTTCCATGTCGGTTCAACTCAATTGATTGATAATGAAGCTCGAGTAAAAACTAATCTTCATTTAGATAGTGATAAATTACCTAAAAAAGTTCCTCAACTACCCTCACTTTCGTCATAAGTAAAGGAGAGATAACTTGTGTATCAAAACTATGATTTTTATTTATATTGCCAAAAAATTAAAAAAGTAATTGATATGCAAAATAAAATGATTGGAGAATTAGAAAAAGAAATACAATTATTAAAAACAGAGGTAGAAGCCTTAAGAAAAATAAAACCATTTACTATTGAAAAAATTGAATATAAATTCGATCAGTTAAAAGTAGAAACATTATCAGGAACTTTAAATATTGGAATATCGTCAGGAGGTACGGGTTTAATAGATGAACTAAGTGTAGAAGGGGAAAATAAGGATGACCTAACCTTTCCAAAGACTAAATTACATATAGATATGTACAAAAATATAATAGAAGAGGTTGATAAGTACCTTAACAATGGAATTTTAGATGAGCTAAAAATACTGGAGGGAAGATATAATAAAACAATAGATAGTAACAGAAGAGAACTTATAATAAATGATATAAGAAAACAAATAGAAAAACAAATTAATCTATACGTAGAACAAAATAAAAATAAAATGAGCAGCGAAAATGTAAGGGCATTCGAAGACGATACAATCAAAAAAATGATTAAAGATATTAACCAAGCTCTTGAATCATTTATTAAATATTATCCGAAGGAGACTAATTAAATAATGGAATACACAGTTATAAACCATGACCTTTGTGTTGGTAATATAAAAATAACAGTAGTAGCAGGTGCTTCAGTTTTTATTATTGGAGATTCAGAAGTTATTACACCATCTTCAATATTTGATACTCCACCAGAAGCTTTAACAATCGGACCATTTTCACCCCCCGCTTCTAAAGCATAAGCAAAAACTTTTCCACTATTGTTTTCCAGAATTTTTGATATAGTATAGTAAGTATTATTATAAAAACAACTTAGGAGATCGTTATGGACATAGAAATATTGTTAAAAGAATTAATAGATATATTAAAAACCCACAAGCAAAAACCATATTTGCCTTACTGGGGAAATGTATTCTCTATCCTTTATAAGGTTTCTAAAATGAGTAATAAAAATAAACAAGATATTATTTTCTATCATATCCAGCCAGCTGGAGTCTTAAAATACGACTATCGAAAAAAAATATTCATTGCTGAAATACCAGATGTAACAATTAAGTTGCCGATTAACAAGTTAGCAGATTCCCTCCTACAGGATAGGTTCTTACCAATTAATTTAGGAAAAGAATAATAAAAAAAACACTTACCTTTTAGATATTTTCTGATATAATGTTATCATAATCTTTGTTTCATTTTACGACGTGTAGTAAAATGAAGTCGTATGAGAGTTATTCTAATTCCCCTATCTATTTAAGATAGGGACTTTTTTTTATTGAAAAAAAACATTTTACCTTATCAGTAACATTTTCATAAAATAATGCCTCATGTTCCATTTCTTATCCTCACTTCTTAATCCTATTTATGACGGACTATTTCAAACTTCTCTATTATATAATCATCATTTGCTGATATCCCAGCTTTTTGAAGTGCAATTGTTAATTGCTGTTCTACTGAATTTACTCCTTCTAAATCTGGGAGCAACAGGCCAGTCTTCTTACCACTTTTAACTATTACACCATACTTCTTTTCATCAAGCTCTGCTTTAGTAGCCCTTTCTGGTACAGTCAAAATATCCACAGAAATATCTATCTCATCTAGTTCATTCTCAGTTACCGGGTTAAACCTAGGATCATATTGTCCAGCTTCTACAGCATTCCTAATAATCTCTTGAACTATATTTTTAGTTACTGGAATAATAGTCCCAATACATCCCCGTAGCTCTCCTTCTTTTTTTAATGATACGAAAACACCCCTATTTAACATTTTCATTTCTTCATTAACATAATCCGGCACATTTAAATATTCCCCATTTATGAGAAAATGAATAAGACTATCATAGGCAAGTCTAACATAAATATCCTGATTCTTATTTTTTGCTTTGTATTTGTTTTTCTTCTCCTCTAACAAATTTAGATAAATGCTTAGGTTACTTTTTTCTAAAGTAAAGCTCATTACCGCATACCCAACTCCAAAAGTACCTTCGTACGATAGTAATTTACCCTTAATATTGCTCCCATCCATTGCACCAAGCATAATATAGTAGGAATTCAAACCGCACTCACTTGCTTTTTCTACGGTAGAATAATCCATATTAAAAACTCCAGCAACGTCACCATCGCTTAACAATGAGACAATTTCCTTGTCAAATTTTTCTCCATAGGGACTATATTCATAAGGACCATCCTTCGTAAGTCGATGTGATAAATCCCCACTGGCTATAAAAACAGCGTTAATATTACTGTCATAGATTGCTTTGTTTATTACCATCCCAAACTTATAAAGCTGCATCTTTGGTAACATTCCAAATGTTATGTGAACAATTTTAAATCGAGAAAATTTCTTGTTAATAAAAAATAAAGGAATTAAGGAACCATGATCAAGTTCATAATTAATTTTATACGCTTTAGCTGAATTCTCATCTATTTTTATTGTTTGAATATTTTCTTTTTTTGCGTAATCTATTATCATATTAGTTAAATCACTATCTATTTCAAACCCCAATTCTATATTTGCCACATCAAATTTGCTTAAATTCCCTTTAATAAATCCACCATTTGATATAGCAATAGCATCACTAAATAGTGGTCCGTGAGGTGTAATAATTATAATTGTATCAGGATTTGTTATTTCTATCTCTTTTGCTACTATCTCACATGCGTCAGATGTTTTTATTATTTTTACTTCTTCACCTCGTCCAACCTCAGGAATTATTATTGGAGGATGAGGCATTGTATAGAATGAAGATATCTTACCCATATTAACCACCCTTTTTTCGAATTATAAAATTATCTATTTATATACTAGTTTAAGCCTCAACTAAAGACTTATAAGTTTTATTTTTTTAATAAAAAATGATATATTTAAAACTACAGTTTATTATAATAATATTGATAAAGGACGTTTACAAAATGAGTATAAATATAAAAGACAAAAAAAAATTGATAATTGGAATGAGCGGTTCTAGTGGTGCAATTTTAGGTATAGATTTATTAAAAGTAATGCAAAATTACTCAGATTGGCAAACACATCTAGTAATATCTAAAGGTGCAGAAGAAACAATTATCCACGAAACTTCATATAGTCCCCAAGATGTAAGAAGTTTAGCGGATGAAGCATATTCAATCGACAATATCTCCGCAAGCATTGCTAGTGGCTCCTTTAAAACTGAAGGTATGATAATAATCCCTTGTAGTATGAAAACAGTGGCTGGTGTTGCTAGTGGTTACTCTGATAATTTACTCCTAAGAGCAGCAGATGTAATTATAAAAGAACAAAGAAAATTAATACTTGTAACTAGAGAATCGCCCTTGAGTCCAATTCACTTAAGAAATATGTTAACTTTAGCAGAGTTGGGTGCTATGATTATGCCCCCAATGCCATCATATTATAACAATCCAATATATGTAGAAGATGTTAATAAACAGATTATTGGTAAAATTCTCGATAAATTCAACATTGAACTAGATGGTTTTAAAAGATGGAGTGGAAAAAACAAATAAATATTCCCACCTATTTATTATCAGATTAATAAGTCTTTTTTCGTGTAATAAGCAATTCCTAATGCCCCCGGTCCAACATGAGTTCCAATTACAGGTCCTATTGAACAAATTTCAACAACAATTCCGATTTTCCCCCCAATTTCAGTTGAAAGTTCCCTCGCTTCTTCCTCACAGTTTATATGGTGCACTATTACTTCGCCTAACCCGAATTTGTTAATATTCTCTAAAAATATATTTACCATTTCTTCTGTAGCACGTTTCTTTGTTCTTACTTTACTTAACACATGAGTCTCTCCATTTGATACTGTTAATATTGGTTTAATTTGCAGCATCGAACCTAATAATGCACTAGCAGTCCCTATTCTTCCGCCTATTCTTAAATATTCCAATGTATCTGGTATAAAAACAAATCTTCTTCTTCTTATATTATTTTCTACATCTTTTCTAATTTCTACTAATGATTTACCATCCTTTGCTGCCTTTGCAGCTGTGAGAACTGCATATCCAAGTTGCATACAATTTGATCTTGAATCTATTATTTCAATTTTTGCATTTGGGTATTTTTCAAGAATCATATTTTTTACTAGTATTGCCGTTGAATAGGTTCCGCTCATTTCAGATGAAATAAAAACACCTACAATCTCATTATCTTTTTTTATATTTTCTTCAAATATTTGATAGAAATCATCAACAGATGGTTGCGATGATGTTGGCATCTTTTTTTCCGCCAATCTTTTAAAAAAATACTCATTAATAATTTCTGACTCTTTTAGCACTTCATCACCAAATACAACACTTAATGAAACTACTGATATATTATATTCATTAATTAAAAATTCAGGAAGATATGATGTACTATCCGTGATTACTTTAACAGCCATTAAATCAACACCTTACTTTCTATTTTTGATATTATTGTAATAATACATTTAATTTATCTTATCACATCTTTTCTTTTTGGTAAATTTCGATACTATGCAACAAAATTTGATGTAAGACCGTCTTATAGTCAAAGTTAATAAAAAATAATAAAGGAGGAGCTTATGAATAAAATTAATAAACACTATAGTTATAAATTCTTTATATTTGTTATTTTAATTGCTCTAGTTTTCATTCTTGCATCTTGTGGAGCATCAACAAATAACAATGAAGCAAGTCCGACGGATGGTAATTATGATAAGGGATTTTCGGGTATTGCAGAGGATTCTGTTAAATCTAGTAGCCAAGAAATTTACCCATCAGTTGCACCCTCTCCAACCCCAGCTTCAGCGGAAGAATATGATTACAAGACATCACAAATGATTATTTACAACGGCTCGATAATTATGGAAGTAACTGATATAAGTGATGCAATTATCGAGGTAGAAAAAGCAATTAAAAATTCCGGAGGATACTTAATTAACTCAAATAAATCGGAGAATGATAACCAATATTATGCTAGATATGAATATAAGGTACCTGTTGAAGGCTTTTATCCACTGATCGATCAGATAAATACATTGCCAATCGGTAAAGTTACCAACCAATATGTAAATGGTAACGATGTAACTGAGGAGTACTTAGACATTGATTCGCGTTTAAAAGCCAAAAGGGTTTATGAAGAAAGATTGCTAGATTTATTTGCTCAAGCGAATAATACTGAGGATTTACTTAAGATTTCGAATGATTTAAGCAGGGTACAGGAAGAGATTGAACAACTAGAAGGAAGACAAAAATACTTGTCTTATCACGCAGCTAATTCCACTTTATCAATCGAAATGCAACAATTTAAAGATAAGGTTTCACCAACTGCTACGTCATGGGAAAAGTCTGTTGAAGGATTTAAAAAGAGTATAGAATTTATTAAAGACCTATTCGTCACATTATTCATCTGGGTCGTCTCATCAATACCAGTTCTAATTCTTTTAACAGCCTTAATTATTCTTGCATGGTTATTAATAAGAAATAAAGTTAGACAAAGAAAAAGTATTGTAACATACACTGATATCACAGATGAAAATGACGATAAGGATTCAAAGTAACTTTTATTATATATAAAAGGCTGACAATATCACTATTGTCAGCCTTCTTAATTAAAAATGTAATTTATTTACCTTCTTCAATAACTCTAACTTTAAAGAAACCTTCTTGATCTTTATTTACTAGAGTATTAATAGCTCTTGCATTCCACCACTCAATGAATGTTGCTTGCTCTTCAGGAGTTGCAGTACCATCAACAATAATAGGATACAGTGCTGTTATCTCAGGTGTAGCTAGTGGAGCTACCATACCCATATTATAAACTACTCCTACTTTTTTACCAGTATCAGTTCTCTCAAACTGATATTCTAATATTGCGAAAGGTAATTTTGTTGGCTCTTCAGGATATACTAGAAGATTTCTTCTGTTGTAACCTGGGCCAAAGTCTGCACCTGGGAATCCAGTTTCAGGAGCCGCGCCAGTTAAGTAAGTAAATACTTCACCGAATACTCCAATATAATACTGATCTGCAGGTCCAGGCATTGTGATTTTAATTTGACCACGTACAGGAGTTTCCTCACCGTAAAGTGCCTCTACAGCTTTTTCAGTTATTGTCCAAGCGCCAGTAATTGCAGCACAAGAATGTCCAGACAATTTAACCGCTTCTTCATAGTAATAAGGGATAGGACCATCGATTTGTCCTAATAATTCTAGGAATGGATCCCTGAACATCATTGGCTCTACTGTACTAATATGATCTTGAAGCCAATCGATTTCACTAACACTGTCATCAGCTGGTGCTGGTGCTGGTGCTGGAGTTGGTTCTGGTGCTGGTGCTGGAGTACTTGAACTACAACCAATCATAGACAAAGACACTCCTAAAATTACTACTAAAGATAATAATAAAATTTTTCTTTTCAAAATCAATAACCCCCTAATATTATATACTTGTATACGTTTTCATTTTAGTATATGCTAACAACTAAATAATTTGCCTATAAGCAAATGTTCGCTTATTTGTCACAATAATTTATGCCTTAATTAACAAAACTTATTGACTAATTTATGCCTATTTTTTAATAATTTTGTATCCCTTATACATATCTAACCATACATTATAAACGTAAGTAGGCAAACATAAATTGTTAATAAGGAGGACTTTAGTTAATGAGTGAAGTTGAAGTAAATCAACAAAGAATGCCATACCAGCAGCCAATGCTTCCGGATGACAACCAAGAAGATACTTATCAGATTCCTATGCAAGGCGGTCATTATCCTATGTATGGTCAATACCCCATTTATGGTGGTCATTATCCTATGTATGGACGATATCCTATGTATGGACGATATCCTATGTATGG
>JBFXJF010000001.1:145543-163137 GCA_050175155.1 Vulcanibacillus sp. | reverse complement strand
TATCCTATGTATGGACGATATCCTATGTATGGACGATATCCTATGTATGGTGGTCAATACCCTATGTATGGTCACCATTGGCAAAGATGGCCATACTATTATGGAGGAACCAATCAAAGTGAAGATAATGAAAACTTAAACACCGATGAGACAAATGAAGCAACTACAGATAGTTTCGGTTTCGGTTTCGGTTTTTATCCTTGGTTTGGATTTGGTTTTGGAAATCCATTCTATAGATATGGTTATCCATTCTACGGTCATGATTATAGATATAGTTATCCTTATTCCAGAAGACGCAGACGTTTTTTCTAAGAAATTCATAAAACAATTTATATAATAAGCAAAATTTTCAAAAAGAAAAGAGAAAGAAACAAGACCTTCTCTTTTCTTTTAACTTATATCTTAAACTTATTAATAACTTTACTTAAATCATCCGCCATTATGTCAAGCGCATTTGCGGAATTTTTAATCTCTTTAGATATTTCAACCTGTTCTTCAGAAGAGACAACTAGATTTTCACTACTCTTTGATATACTGCTAGAAATGTTTGAGACTTGACTAACATCTTCAACTGCATTTGAAGTTCCTGTGGCCATTTCATTAATGGTAATCGCAACCTCAGATATTTGTGAAGCAACATTACCTACCGATTCAATAATTAATTCAAACTTCTCTTCAGTTTGTTCTAGTAGTTGACTTTCTTTTGTAACCGATTCTATTAATTCCCCAAATTTTTTAAAAGTTTGTTCGGTATCTTGTTGAATGCCTTCTATTTTTACCCTAACATTATTTGCTGCCTTAGAAGTATCCTCAGCCAAATTACGAATCTCTTCTGCTACAACAGCAAATCCACGTCCATAAACGCCGGCCCTAGCTGCTTCTATTGCTGCATTGATCGCTAATAGATTTGTTTGACTTGAAATTTCCGTTATTAAGTCAATAATATCTCCTATATCAAGAGTACTTTGTTGTAATTTGTTAATCTTTTCACTAGAGTGATTTACATAATTAACTATTTGCGTATTCTGGTCTGATATAGCCTTTATTATGTCCATTCCCTTTTCCCCAGCTTTTAGGGCCATACTCGAGGTTGTTTTAACCTCTTCAGTAGCTGCCGATATTTCTTGATAACTAGCTGCTAATTCTTCCATTATACTAAATAGGTTATCAACGTTTGCACCTTGTACCTTAAGATTATTATCCATATTTTCAATTAATACAGCAACTTTATTAACCATTTCATTTGTTCCTAGAGCTAAGCTATTTAAAATTTTTGATGATTGCGATACCTTATTAGTTGAATTTTTAGCTTCATCTATAAGTAATTTAATCGAACTAGATGCTTTGTTCATGTTCTCTGCTAATAAACCCAACTCATTCTTAGATTTTACGTATACGCTATGAGTAAAATCACCTTCCCCAATATAAATCATACCATTACTCAATTCATTTATTGGCTTAACAATTTTACGTGTTATTAACAACGCACTTACTATAATCATTACACCAATAAATACTAACAGTGCATATATTAATGATTCAATCTCACTAACCTGCGGATTAAAATTATCTTTAAAAGTATTATTTGCTATTATCCAATCCCATGGTTCAAAATATTTAAGGTATAAAATCACATCTCGAGAAATACCATTCGAATCAGTAAAAGTATATTCAAAAAAGCCCTCTTTTTGTTTAATAATCTGTTGAACTACTTGATCATTACTAAAGTTTTTGCCTTCAAGTAATGGATGCATTACCATTGTTCCACTAGAATTATATGCAAGTAAAAAATCATCTTCCCCTACTATAAAACTTTGATTTATTAACGACCTTTTACCATCAATTTTTGGACCTAGTAGTTGTTGGCGTAATTTTTCTTGTGCTAAATCTATATAATTATTCCCCTCTTTTACCTCATTATTATACTCTTCAGCCATTTGGTAGATAATCTCAACTGAGTTTTTGATTTGTTCCTCACCTAATTCAGTTAAAGAGATTTTTGAAACATTGAAAACTATAGAACTGATAATTATTAAGGGGATAATCGATATTGCTAGGAACCAGATAATAAATTCAGTTTTTAGACTAGTTCTTCCGATTAACTTCTTATTTTTCATATTTTACTACCCTCCATAATTAGAAATTTTTTCTAATTAATTATACGATTTATTATTACCTAGTACAATTATAAATTCACAATTGTCAATTAATCTTTAGTAATATGAAAAGAAGCACTTCAAATAGAAGTGCTTAAAGTGCTTCAGACTTTTAAAGTATTAAAAATCTTGTTAATTAACTAATCGGTTTAAACGTATTACATATTGTTTCCAACTTGCTCTTAGCATTATCAATATGGTCTCCGTTTATTTCTCCAAACTCCTCATAGAATTTGTTATTCGCATTTTTTTCTACATCAACCATTATTGAATCTGCTGAACATCCATTTCCTTCTAAATGATAATAACAGTTGCTTACACTACATTTAACTTTTGGCATATGATATCACCTCCTAATATTATAATTTTTACAAAAACCTCAAAAAGTTTTCATAGATAATTTATCCATTAGTTAAAAATGGTACAAAAATTCAGGAATAAAAAAACTTTTCTCTTACAGACTAATAGTATCTTTATAATTTAGGAGGGATTTTATTGATTAAAAAATATAGTTATTTTTACTTATTATTATTTTTAGTATTTTTAACTTATCTAATTTTTACTAAGGATAGTTTTGATAATCTTGCTAAAATGAAGGATGAAGCTAAGGAAGAAGCAAATTATATCTATAATGACGCAACATTAACAACTGAATTTCACTTAAATAAATTAAGCTCACAACTGGAATTAACGCTTAATAATGCTAAAACAAGCGAGGATATAGAAAAAATTAAAGAAGAATATCCAGAAATAATTAGTATTACTTTAGAAAAAAATTTTTTACAAGATAATAATGTTTTAAGTAAATATGAATTAATAATTCCAATATATTCTAGTTCAAATAATGAAAGATATCTGGTAAAAATAAAACCTGATATATTTTCTGAAATTGAAAAAAAACAACAATTAAGAATGTATACGGTTACTCATCTACAAAATAATCGGTGGAAAACAACGCCGACTAAATACATACCTAATATATCCTTGTCAATTGATGAAAGGCTCCCAAACCTTGAACCGGATACTGAAACTAAGGGAGTTAGTCATTATATTGAAAAAGAAGTTGTTGTAAAATTTAAAGATAATGTTACTGAAGAATTTATACAAACTTTTTTATTAAAATACGATTTGTTAAGTGTGAAACGTAGAGACCATGCAATAATTATAAAAAGTTTAAACTACGATATAAAAGATTTAATAAAAATATTAGAGGATAAGAATAACGAAGATAGTAAAAAAATCGAATATGTTGAACCGCACTTTGTATATTTGTCCAATAATTTAGGGGAAAATTTTACACCTAATGATATTCTTTACTCAGAATATCAATGGAATCTCCCTTCTATTCTTGTAGAAAAAGGATGGAGTACAACACGTGGAAAAGATGAAGTTATTATTGCAGTAATTGATACTGGAATCGATTTGGATCATCCTGAATTTAAGGACAAACTTACAGAAGGTTATAATGTGCTTAAACCAAACTTACCTCCAATGGACGATGACGGTCATGGTACACATGTGTCAGGTATTATATCTGCCAATACTAATAATCAAGAAGGTATAGCAGGTATAACATGGTACAACAAAATTATGCCGATAAAGGTATTGGATCAATCTGGTGCGGGGACATTATTTGATGTAGCTGAGGGAATTTATTGGGCTACAGAACATGGTGCAAAGGTTATTAATCTTAGCCTTGGTAATTATGCTGAGTCTAAATACTTATTAGATGCTGTTAGATATGCTTACTCTAAAGATGTTGTTCTTGTTGCAGCATCTGGTAATGACGATATTGATGAATTAGGTTATCCTGCCGCATATACTGAAGTAATTGCAGTAGCAGCTCTTGATAGTCTTAAAGCTAAAGCTGGCTTCTCTAACTTCGGACCCTATATTGATGTTTCAGCACCAGGAGTTAATATAGCTAGTACTTACCCAAATAATGAATACGCAGCCATGTCAGGTACTTCGATGGCAAGTCCACATGTTGCCGGTCTAGCAGGTTTGATAAGGGCAATCAATCCTGATCTAACTAATAAAGAAGTAGCCGATATTATAAAAAATACAGCTACCGATATTGGTCCGGCTGGGCAGGATGCTTATTTTGGTTATGGAGAAATTAACGTTGAAGAAGCACTTAATAATTCAGGTACTATTAAAGTTAAACAAAATAGTTTCTTAGAATGGGTTATTAAAGTTTTTGATTTATAACAATATGACTTTTACAATTCTAAAAAATAACGATGGACATTGTAGCCCATCGTTATTTTTATTAAGCTAATCTAAATATTATACCTTTTCCACCCTTAGGATATCTCCACTCAATATTATCATATGGACAACTTATTCGACAGCTTCCACATTCATGGCATCCTTCATATCCAACAAACATTCTATCGCCTTCCCATTTATAAGCTTCTGCTGGACAGACAATCGTACAAACTTTTTCCTCACATTTTGTTTTACAAATATTTAAATCCTTAATGAAAACATGCGAATCATTATCAGCTGCAAAACGTGTCAAATATTGTAGTTCCTCAATAGTTAGTTTTTTATTAGGTTCTGACATTATTTCATCACCCTTCCTAAACGAAATAAATCGCGCGCTGTTCTATATATTCCTCTTTCTCGAACCATATTAATAACATTCTTCTGTTTCTTCCATTTGGAATCTCCGTCAACAGTTAACATTTCACTTGCAGCTTTTGAAAGCATTGGAAAATAAATATTAAAATATTCAGGATGAGTAGCTAATAAATGTGTTGCATCTTTATATTTTTTCAAGTCCTGCCCTACAAAGCTTCCCATTAAACTTTGTTGATAATTTGACAGAATATTCTCTGAGTAATCATTAACTTCATTTGCTAAGATTGCCGTTTCTGCAGCCAATTTGCCCGACATCATTGCTAGATTAGAACCTTCTCTATGAATTCCATTTACTAATTGTGCAGCATCACCAACAACCATAACACCGTGACCAAATAATTTTGGTATCGCGTGATATCCACCCTCTGGAATTAAATGTGCTAAATACTCTTTTGGTTCGCCACCTTCAATAAGCTTGCGTATAATCCGATGTTGTTTGAAATCTTCTAATAAATCATGGGGTCGTTGATGATTCTTGGCTAAGTCGGATAGTAATGCGCCTACCCCAATACTTATGCTTTCCTTGTTTGTATAAATAAATCCTGTCCCCATCATTCCTTTTGTTGAATCACCAAATACTTCAATCGTAGCACCTTGATTTGGCTCAAGATTAAATCTATCTTCAATTTTCTCGGATGAGAGGTTAATTACTTCTAGTGTAGCTAAAGCAACATCGGAAGGTTTTATCTCTTTGTGAAAACCTAACTGCTTTGCAAGAAGAGAATTAACACCATCAGCCAAAATTACAATATTTGCATAAAGTATCCCATCAGGACGATCAGTTTTTACACCTTTTACCCTACCATCTTCTACAATTACTTCAGTTACAACCGTTTCAGTAATTAATAAAGCTCCTTGCTCAACAGCTTTCTTAGCATACCATTGGTCGAATTTTGCACGAAAAACCGTAAAGTTATTATGTGGAGCTTCAGCCCATTCCAATCCTCTATATCCTGTTTTAATAACAGAATCTTTATTTAAAATCCAAAGATTTTGTTCTACAATCGGACGTTCTAAAGGAGCTTCTGCCAAAAATTCCGGCACAATCTCTTCAAGTGGATAACGGTATAAAATGCCACCCATAACGTTTTTTGCTCCAGGATATTCACCACGTTCAATCATGATTACATTTAAACCGGCTTTTGCTAAAATGTACGCAGCAGAAGTTCCAGCAGGCCCACAACCGACAACTATTACATCAAATTTTTCAGCCATTTTTCACTTCACCACTTTCATTAATAATTTTCTTAAACCCTTCAATAAACTTAGGTACTACTTCAAATGCATCCCCTACAATTCCATAGGTGCATTTCTCGAATATTTTAGCATTTGGATCCTTATTTATAGCTATAACTATTTCCGAATTTTCCATGCCAACAATATGTTGTACTGCCCCTGAAATACCTATTGCAAAATACAATTTTGGAGCAATTGTTGTGCCAGTTTGTCCCACCTGATTATTATGACTAATCCACCCAGCTTCTACTGCATCACGGCTCGCACCCACGGCTGCACCTAATACTTGGGCTAACTCTGTTATTATTTGAAATCCCTTTTCGTCTCCTAATCCCTTACCACCTGCAACAACAATTTGAGCATCGGCAATGTTAATTTTATCCCCTACTTCATATACTACATCAATAACTCTTGTTTGCAATTTACTTTCATCTATATTTATGTCTTCCTCAATTGTCTTTCCTTTACGTCCTTTAATTGGTTCAATTGCCTTCATTACTCTCGCACGTACAGAAGCCATTTGTGGTCTTTTCTCTTTACACAAGATTGTAGCCATAATATTTCCACCCATAGCTGGACGTGATGCCTCTAACAATTTACTTTCTAGATTAATATCTAGACGCGTACAATCAGCGGTTAATCCAGTTCCAAGTGTTGTAGCAACAGTACTTGCCAAGTCACGCCCTATTACAGTAGCTCCAAATAGAAGAATCTCAGGTTTATATTTTTCTACAATATTAACTACACCATATTGATATGCTTCTGAACGATAGTGTTCAAATACTGGATCATTAATTAAATAAATTAGATCAGCACCATGCTCGTATAAAGTATCAGTTAGACCTTTAACATTGTAACCTAAAAGTATCCCAGCAAGTTGCACTCCTAATTTATCTGCTAATTTCCTTCCCTCTCCTAATAATTCTAATGAAACTGAAGCTATTTTCCCTTGACGTTGTTCTATAAATACATATACTCCATTATAGTCACTAATTGATATTTTCTCAGTTTTCTCTACTTTCGGTTCCTTAAGTTCAGATACTTTTTCTGATTCCAGTTTTTTTTCTGGCACTTCAATTTTATCTTCTATTTTCTCCTTAAATTCGGGTAAAGTAATTGCATTAGTGGGACAAGCATCTATGCAAGCTCCACATTCGGTACATAAATCTACGTTAACTTCTACTTTGTCATCCCCTGAGGAAAGAGCTTCATGAGGACATGTATCTAAGCAAGCACCACATAAAATACATTTATCTGAGATTATTACTGCCATAATTACGCTCCCCCCTTCGCAAATAAACCATGTATATTAATTAAATTATCTATTGCTTTATCGACCACCTGTTGAGTATTACCCTCTAATTTCTCACCACCTGATTGTTTCGGTGGTGCAAAAATTTTACTAACTACGGTAGCAGAACCCTTAAAACCTAATTTTTCGACGTCAACTTCCATATCTTTAGTAGTCCAGATTATAGGTTGATACCTAGCTGCTGTAATCATGTTAGTTAATGGAGAATAACTTAATTCATTAATCTCTTTTTCAACGGTTATTAAACAAGGTAATCTTGACTCGACAAATTCATGTCCCTCTTCAATCCTTCTTCTAAGTTGTATCAAACGTTCTTCTGGATTAAAATCTTCTATTTTATCTATTTGCGTTAATACTGGTATTCCCAACCTTCTAGCTATACCTGGACCAACCTGTGCAGTATCCCCATCAATTGCTTGCTTACCTGCAAAAATAATATCCACCTTCTCAGTCTCAGAAATTCTCATAATAGCCTGAGTTAATGCATAACTAGTAGCTAATGTGTCTGCACCTGCAAATGCTCTGTCGGTTATTAAAACTCCTTCATCTGCACCCATTTCAATTGCTTTTTTAATAACACTAGTCGCCATAGGAGGACCCATTGTTAATACAGTCACTTTTCCACCGTAAATGTTTTTCAGTCTAACCGCTTCCTCAACAGCGTGTGCATCGTATGGATTAAGAATAGATGGCGCACTACTACGATCAAGTGTATTAGTTATTGGATCAAGTTTTACCTCAGTAGTATCTGGAACTTGTTTAATACATACTAAATAATGCATAATACAAATCACATCCCTTCCCTAAAAAACTTTTTATTTTTTATATAGTTATAATTGTAAAAACTTAAATTAATATATTTTCACAATACAAACTTCTAATTTAATGGGCAAATCTTAACTTTTACTCAGTTTAATAAAGGTCTATGTAAATAATTTTAACATATATGTATTTAAAAAGTAAGTTATCTGTTAAAATGCTTAATTCTAACTTGTAAGCAATTTATTTAAGATGGGTAAACTCATTTTCTTAATTTTTTATTCTAGATTATGCGAATTATATAATTTTTTGAAACTAAACACCTAGACATTCGTATATAATGTAAATTGACATATAGAATCTCTAGATAAAGGAGAGTGAATTTTTATGATAAAAATTGGGTCGGCATTAATTATCCTAGCACTTATAATTTGGATAGTTGACCCTATTTATGCGATTTTTGCTAATGTTATTCCTCATGAAAATTACATAATCGGGGCTTTGGCTATTGGTGTTATTGGAAGTATTTTAGTATTACTTGGTGTTGCTTATGACCGCTATAAAGAATATAAGGAGGAAAAAGAAAATAATGATTATCGTAAATATTGAAAATGTACCAGGCTATAAAATTACAAAGGTTCACGGTTTAGTTAAGGGTAATATTGTTCAATCAAAACATATTGGAAAAGATATAATTGCCGGTTTTAGAACAATCGTCGGTGGAGAAATAAAAGAATATACCGAAATGTTAACTGATGCAAGACAAAAATCAACAGCATTAATGGTTGAGGAAGCAAAACAACTAGGTGCAAACGCAATTGTAAAAGTGACTTATACAACCTCGCAAATCATGCAAAATGCTTCAGAAATCATGGCTTACGGAACAGCGGTAACATTAGAAGAAGAATAATATCTAAAAGGTAACTTTTTAAAATGGTGTTTATTATTCATTATTAACAATTAACTATTATATGTTAAAATGGATACATATGTTGATTAGAATAATTTTAAGGAGGCTCGATTATGAAAAATTTAATTGGAACAAAAACTGCGGAAAATCTATTAAAATCGTTTGCAGGAGAATCACAAGCACGTAATCGCTACACATTTTATGCTTCTGTAGCTGACAAAGAGGGCTACAAACAGATAAAGAATATATTTATCGAAACAGCGGATAATGAAAAGGAACACGCAAAAAGATTTTATAAATTTCTTTTAGAAGGTTTTAAAGGTGAACTCCCTGCAGCAATAGAAATAAAAGCTACATTCCCTGTAGCACAGGGTTCAACATTAGAGAATTTAAAAGCTTCCGCTGAAGGCGAAAACGAAGAATGGTCTGAGTTATATCCTGAATTTGCACAAATTGCTAAAGAAGAAGGATTCCCTGAAATAGCAACAGTATTTAATATGATTGCATTGGCAGAAAAAAGACATGAGACAAGATTTAATAAATTGGCACAGAATTTAGAAACCAATAAGGTTTTTAAGAAAGATGAAAAAGTTCTTTGGAAATGTGGTAATTGTGGGTATATTCATGAAGGTTTCAGTGCAGTTGATGAATGCCCAGCATGTGCTCATGCACAAGCTCACTTTGAACTATTTGTAGAAACATATTAAAAAAATTTTTAATTATTAACCAAGACGATTAACTTGCTTTTTTCACTGAAAGCAAATTATTCGTCTTTTTTTTAAATATGATCCTATTTACATATTTTTTAGTTATTGGCAAATAATATATTTAAATTTAAAAAGGATGTGATATAAATGGCATTGATAGGAAATCCATTCATTGCTACTGTTCCAAAACAGATGTCTAATGAGGATCTAGCCCAAGCATTACGTCTAGATATTGCTGGAGAATATGAAGCAATAATTGGTTATGAAGCGCATGCTATGGCTACCACTGACGAAAGGGCTAAAAAAATTCTTTACCATATTGCAGATGAAGAAAGACAACATGTTGGCGAATTACAACAATTACTATCCATAATTAGCCCTAATAAAGCAATAAATATCGAAAAAGGAAAGCATTCTGTTCAAGAGCAAGAGTCCCAAAATTTCAAATCACCTATACAGTAGAAACAGTATTAAAACAATCGAAAAGACTGAAGAAAGTTACTGATTCAAATTTTATCTTCAGTCTGATTGATTGTCAAAATTACGTTAATTCCTACACACATTCATTTAAAAAAAACATCTCTCCAACTTTAATATCTCTGAATCCTTCTGCCCTTTCTAGAGACATAATTCGTGAATATTCTATTAATGCTAAATTTAAAATCTTCATTGCTGCTCTAATATCCTCTTCGTTGAGAACGTATGCAATCCTTACCTCATCAATGCCTAAACCTTCCGTACCATAAAATCCTTGAGCAGGTGCTAACATAACCGTTTTATTATCATAAGTATATTTAGAAAGAAGCCACATTGCGAATTTTTCTGCATTATCAACAGGTAATTTTGCTATAATATAAAATGCACCTTTAGGTTTTTCACAATAAACTCCAGGTATTTTCAATAATTCATCGTAAATAGTATCTCTTCTTTTTTGATATTCCTCTTTGATGCCATTAAAATAATCAAAGGACATTCCATACAATGCTGTAGCGCCTATCTGCTCTAATGTAGGAGAGCACAACCTTCCTTGACATAACTTCAATATTTGTTGGATTAGTTGGGTATTCTTGCTAAGAATAGATCCTATCCTTGTTCCGCAAGCGCTAAACCTCTTGGAAATACTGTCAATGATTATTACCCTATCTTCTACATCTTTAATACTTCCAAAGCTTGTAAACGATAACCCATCATAAACAAACTCCCTATATACCTCATCGGAAATAATAAACAAATTATGTTCTTTTGCAATATCGGCAAGCATACGAATTTCTTTATCTGTATAAACAACTCCAGTTGGATTTCCAGGATTCGAAAACAATATCGCCTTTGTTTTTGGTCCAATCAATGACTCAATCTGATCCTTTTTAGGGAGGCGAAACCCATCCGACGCCTTTGTAGTAATAGGCTTTACTTTAACCCCAATTGAAGAAGCTATTCCATTAAAATTCGTATAAAACGGCTCAGGTAACAAAATCTCATCGTCAGGGTCTGCTATAGCAATTAATGAAAATAACAATGCTTCACTGCCACCATTAGTAACTAGAATATTATTTTCATTAAAGTTCATATTATAATAACTATAGTAATTCGATATAGCATTAATCAGTTCTGGCATTCCTTGAGAAGCAGTATACTTTAATATTTTCTCATCAAAATTCTTAACAGCATTCATAAAATTAACTGGGGTCTCGATATCTGGTTGCCCAATGTTAAGATAGTATACTTTCTTTCCCTCTTTTTTTGCTTTATCATTTATTGGTGCTAATTTTCTTATTGGCGATTCTTGCATTTTTACTATCCTCTTTGAAAAATCCATTTTGCTTCCTCCTACTTATTCCAGACTTACATTACAACTTGTCTTTTTAAACAAAAAACTCCCATTCCAAAATAGGAACGAGAGGTTATCTCGCGGTACCACCCTATTTATCAGATAATTTTTAGTTTGTAAATAAGAAGGAATACAAACCGCAAAAAAAACAAAAAACCCCAATTCCTAATAGGAACGAGAGTTATCCCGCGGTACCACCCTATTTATCAAATAAAAGCTATTTGATCACTCATATAAGTACAATATAATACCATGCAATATAACAGTTGCAAACCGTTAGCTTCTACTATTACTTCGAAGCTAAAACTCAGAAGCTGCTTCCAGTTACCATCATCAGAAGTCTTCCAGCCAAGGACCTCTTCTCTATAGACTAAAGTAAATGTACTCCTCTTCTTCACAGCTTTAATTTATCAATTTATAAAATTTTATAAAAAATTATCACTTTTGTCAATAGGCTACTTATTGAAATTCATATTTTTTTTGGATCATTTTTAATTGTCTCTAATATATCATCAGAAATCACAAGCTTAGACTCACTGATTATACTATTTAGACGTAATACATGTTGGGTAATCCACGTAGCTATACTTAATAATAATATAATTATCCCAATTATTAAAAATGAGGGCATGTCCGTAGTTGTCATATAATACATTGAATAACTCATTGTAATCCATAATAAAGAAAGAACAACAATCTTTGATTTTTTTGTTATTACTTTATGTTCTCGATAATCTCTTATGTATTTCCCAAATATTTTATTATTAATTAACAATAAATAAAATTTATTAGAACTTCTAGCATAACATGCCGCCCCTAATAAAAATAAGGGTGTAGTTGGTAGTATAGGTAAAAATATACCTATAATTGCTAGTATAATTGAAATTGTTCCAGCTATAATAAGTAAAATTTTCATAAAATTTTCTTTCATGTTAAAATCACACCTTCTCAGCAACTTTTCTTATAAATAAACTAATTTAAATATATTTTACAAAAACATACCATAATAGAATAGAAGAATCATTAACCCTAGTCATATATTTCCCTATCTAACTTAGCATTAATTATTATAACGTTCTTCTTCAATTTATAGTAGTATATATTTTAATATAAATACAATGGAAGTGTAATAATAAACAACTACTTATTAGATATATAACTATTTTATGACTTTGGATTATGTTAAAATAAATTAAATGCTTTAATAAAATATACTTCCTAAAGGATGTTGAATGATATTAATTTACTTACTATTGATAACATTTCCAAAAGTTACGGAGAAAAAACTCTTTTTGAGAACATAAATCTAACAATAAATGATTTCGATAAGCTTGGCTTAATTGGGGTCAACGGTACAGGCAAATCCACACT
The DNA here is from genome assembly GCA_050175155.1 of Vulcanibacillus sp. Lineage (GTDB taxonomy): Bacteria > Bacillota > Bacilli > Tepidibacillales > Tepidibacillaceae > JBFXJF01. The sequence continues at coordinate 150,212 of JBFXJF010000001.1, read as the reverse complement.
TTTAAAGATTATTATGGGATTAGAAACAAAGGATACTGGACAAATTACCTCTATGAGAGATATCAAGATTGAGTACTTATCGCAAAGTCCATTATATAACGACTTATCTACCGTTATAGAGCATGTTTTTAAGGGTAATTCTGAATCATTGAATAGTATCAGAGATTACGAAGAATTAATTAAACTTACAGAACAAGAACCCGCTGACTTAAAATTGCAGGAACGCTTACTGAGGTTAACCGAAGAGATAAATAAACTCGATCTATGGGATTATGAAATTCAAATAAAAACAATTCTAACAAAACTTGGTATTACAAACTTTCACCAAAAAATTAGTGAGTTATCTGGTGGTCAAAAGAAACGTGTCGCACTTGCTAGCGCCTTAATCTCACCTTGCGATTTATTGATTCTTGATGAACCAACTAATCATATGGATAATGATGTAATCGACTGGTTAGAGAAATACCTTAAAAACCGGAAAGGTGCTCTAATGATGATTACGCACGACAGATACTTTCTTGACCGTGTAATAAATAAGATAATTGAACTAGATCACGGAAAATTATACAGCTATTCAGGTAATTATTCTTATTTTGTAGAAAAAAAGATTGAACGTCAATTAAATGATACTGCTTTGGAGCATAAACGTATTAGTTTATATAAAAAGGAGCTTGCTTGGATGAGAAAAAGCGCCAAAGCAAGAACAACTAAACAAAAAGCACGTATTCAAAGGTTTGAAGCATTAGAAAATACAAAGGACAACGTACATGATTTAACACTAACTATCCCTGTTGCCCACTCAAGATTAGGAAACAAAATTATAGAAATCGAAAATATTTCAAAAAGCTATACTTCTTCACCTCTTATAAAAGATTTCAGTTATATTCTGCTAAAAGATGATCGAATTGGTATTATCGGAGACAATGGTACTGGTAAATCTACTCTTTTGAATATAATTACAAACAAAATTACACCTGACAAAGGAAATATTAATATTGGAAGTACAGTTAAAATCGCTTATTTTTCGCAAGAATCAGATGAGATGGATGAAAATATGCGAGCTATTGAATATATTAAGGAAGTGGCTGAATATTTTCATACCGCGGATGGTTCAATAATTAGTGCTGGTCAAATAATGGAAATCTTTCTTTTCACAAATGAAATACAATGGACAAAAATTTCAAGGTTATCAGGAGGGGAAAGAAGAAGACTTTATCTCTTAAAGATACTTATGTCTGAGCCTAATGTCCTTATCCTTGATGAACCTACTAATGATTTCGATTTAGATACATTGAAAGTACTTGAAAGTTATTTAGATGATTTTCAAGGTGCCGTTATTAGTGTATCCCATGATCGGTACTTCCTTGATCGCACTTGTAAGCGGATATTTTCTTTTGAAGGGAAAGGTCAAATCGTTGAACATACAGGCAACTACTCAGATTACGTTGCTTATAAACTAGCCGAGGAAGAGGATACTATTCAGTTAAAAGCCCAAACAGTGCACCCTGTTCAGATAGAGATTAAACAAAAAACTCAAAAAACAAAATTCACATATAAAGAAAAGATTGAATTCGAACAACTTCCTAAAAAGATTGAAATACTTGAAGGTAGACTTGAAATTATTGAAGAGAAAATAAGACATATTACTACTGACTTTGTAAAATTAAATGAGTACACCATAGAAAAGGACGCAATTGAAGAAGAATTATTATCAAAACTAGAACGTCAAGAATATTTAATCAAGCTCGAAAATGAGTTCAAAAATCCAAATAATTAATAGACCTATTCAAATCTATTCCTGTACCCGCATTTCTTACATAACTGCTCTACCACTTTTCTGTTCGAAAAACCCTTTACAATATTTATAGCTCTTTCTCCTTCAATAATATTTATGAATTCAGTATCGTGAATGTTCCCAAGGTTAATATCTCCTTCCGAGTCAAGACAACACGGAACTACAGTACCATCAACTAATATTGCTATTTGATTCCTAAGCCCATAACAAAATCCTCGCTCACTAATATCCTTTTTGGCGAGATTTGGCCATTCAAATTCAAAGCTTTGACTTAAATATATACGCTCAGCTATTTTTGTTCCTTTATTGCGATTTATTTTTTCTTCTATTTTATAAGGTAAGTTTAGTAACTTTTCAATCGCCCCTAAAAAGTATGCATTCTTATCAGTTTTTTCAGTATTCCCATTACTATCTAAGTTCCATAATCTTATTTCTATAATTATATCCGTTTGATTAATTGCTTCTTTTGTAAATTCTAATATGTCACTAATATATTTGTCTCTTTTTGATAAATCTTGATGTTTCTCAAAACTCTGTAATGAAAAGCTAATTTGTCTTATAGCTGGATTACTTAATAGTATTTTTCCCCTTTGCTGAATTAATGTTCCGTTTGTTGTTAAATTAACCTTAAACCCTTTGTTATAGCTAATCCTTAAAAACTGGTTCAAATCTGGATGTAATAAAGGTTCACCTTTAACATGGAAATATAGATAATTAGAATGTTCTTTTATACTATCTAGTATATTTGTGAATTCATCAATCGTCATATTGGCTGACGCCCGTTTTGTTGGAGGACAAAAACTGCAGGTAAGATTACAAACGTTAGTAATTTCGATATATACTTTTTTAAACTTAATTATGCTTTCCATATTTGTCATATTACAAAACCCCAAAGATTTTGAATCCAACAAGAACAATTGCTAAATCCGCACAGATATGAACAAACCAACTGTTAAAGAAAGTGTTTTGTTTATCATCTAAGTAATTAAAGATAACGCCACCTGCAAATAACCCTATAATAACAAATAAAAATAAACCTATCGAAAACCAGTTCTGGATATTAGCCATATGATAAATTGTAAACGCTGCAGAACTTATAAAATACGCTGACCTTCTTAAATTTAATTTTTTTAAATTCAAAAAGATAAATCCCCTAAAGAAAAATTCTTCTAACAAGGAATTAATAAATGCAAGATATAATCCATAGTATATAATATTACTTCTATCAATTTCATATTTACACTCAAATTCACCGATAAGAACATCTAAATCAATATATTGCTTTGTTATTACATAAGCAATAATTATTAGTATGAAAACTGTTAGCCCTAAAATAGTACTAAATTTGTTATTTTCCCTAGCTCTATTTCTGATAGATTCTTTTAAGATGTTCTGCTTTGTTTTCAATATATAAATTGTAGGGATTAAAGCAAATAAAAATAGTTTAACCCCTATTTTTGTAATGTAATTTAGTGTTAGTATCTGATCAATTAAATACAATAATCCTATAGTAATCATTGAAGATATTATTATGTATAAAACCTTTTTATTGACATCTAATCCCATACTCATTATCCTTTGCTTCAATTACTTATCTAATCTTACAATTATTTTTGCCCATTTGAGAAGTATATCCTCTTTTAATGAGTATTTTACAAGATATGTTTTTTTTAAAAAACTTGGTATTTTATGATGATCTATTATGTTGGTATCTACGCTTTCCGTTTTTTCAAAAATAATATCTTTAAATTGTTCGAAAGAATAGACCTTCAATCTTTCAACCTCTAATCTTAATGCTAGATGTTCAAAGAATCTAATTACTATATCTTTATATGAATATTGCATATCTACCCCAAATAGCTTCGCGAATTCAGGAATAATTCCCTCAAACAGTAATCTTTTTGATGACCCTTCTGGTAACCCAATTTCCATAGCCATCTCATTAATTTGTTCGTCTCTCAAATTTAAGAGATAACTAATAAAATAACTTTCATCAGGAACGTTCTCAAAAAAATATTTATCCCCTTCATATTTCCCAAAAACTTTTAGCGTATCTAAATAACCCATTTGAATATTCTTTCTTGATTTTTCAGCATCGAACTCTAAAACCATGCCTAAATCACCAGAAGGCTCTATAGTTATTATATTAATATCCTTTGCCTTTACAGAACGTTTTAACCCAAGAGATTTCATTTCAACCGCAATTATATTCTTATAACCTCTTTTATATATTAAGTTAATAGGTAGATTATCATAAAAAGCCCCATCAATAAATTTTTTATTGTCAATAACCATTGATTTAAATGTTGGCAAGTAAGCTGACGCAAGTAAATAATCATGTAACTTACCAACAGGTATCTCATCGACAAATAATTCCAGTGGTTTTCTATCCGTTATTGATACTGTTACGAGTCCAAATTCTATTGACGAATTTCTTATTAACTCCTCATCTAAATTCAACTTAATCAGTTCCTTAAGTGGTTCAATGTCTAGTCCACGATCCTTTAATACTGACTTTACATAATCAAAATATTTATCCCTGTTTTTATAATCAAATGTAAAATTAATCAGATTATTATATATTTCTGTGTCGACATTTATTACTAGACTGGTGTCCATGTTATACCATAGATCATATGCTTTTTCAAAAGCATTTTGAGCTATAAAAGCACCATTTAAAGCTCCCGTAGAGGAACCAGTAACTGCCCCTATTTCTATATTAAGTTCTCTAAGAGCTTTCCATACACCAATGTGGTAGCCACCTTTACCACCGCCGCCTTCTAAAACTAACCCATACATATAATCCCCTCACTTTAGTTGAGATATTATATCACTCTAATAAAAATGAGAACATTTCTGCTCCCATTCACTATT
>JBFXJF010000001.1:0-145443 GCA_050175155.1 Vulcanibacillus sp. | reverse complement strand
GTGGTGTGAGACCGATAGGATGGTTGATTCTGAATGGATTCATGAGAAGTTAGGCGAAATAATAGTAGCCGATACCGTAATCCCACGTTAAAGGGATAGAGTCTGGATTATTAAATCCGCATTCGAAAGAGATAAAGCACTTAGGTGGCATAACGAATATAACTTCGTCCTATAAAGACGAGGTTTTTATATTTTAAGTTATCTAATTACTAAGCGCTTTAAATTAGGTGGTACCGTGGATAAAACCGCCCTAATATTAATATTAGGGCGGTTATTTTTTATGAAAAAAAAGAAAGTGGGGAATGTATAATGTCAACAAGAACAGAAAATTTGCAATTTGGTAGATTTGGGGGTCAATTTGTACCTCCACCAGTTATTCAAGCTCTAGGTGAACTAGAAGCAGAATTCGAGAAAGCAATAAAAGACCCTTCTTTTCGAGAAGAATATTTATATTATTTAAACGATTACGCCGGTCGTCCAAGTCCACTATACTTTGCAGAAAACTTGACGAGGGATTTAGGTGGTGCAAAGGTATATCTTAAAAGAGAGGACTTAAACCATACAGGAGCTCATAAAATAAATAACACAATTGGACAAATACTACTAGCAAAAAGAATGGGTAAAAAGAAAGTTATTGCAGAAACAGGTGCTGGACAACATGGTGTTGCAACAGCCACAGCTGCAGCATTGTTCGGTATGGAATGTGATATTTATCAGGGTAAAGAAGATACAATCAGACAAAGCTTGAATGTATTTCGAATGGAAATGTTGGGAGCAAGAGTTCACGCTGTTACAACAGGAACTCAGACATTAAGCGATGCAGTAGATGCTGCAATAGGTGCATGGGTTGAGAATGTTGAAGATACCTTTTATCTGCTTGGTTCAGTGGTAGGACCTCATCCTTACCCAACTATGGTTCGTGAATTTCAAAAAATTATCGGTGAAGAGGCACTTTTACAAATAAAAGAAAAAGAGGGTCGTCTACCTGATTACTGTATTGCTTGTGTTGGCGGTGGAAGTAATGCAATAGGATTATTTAATGCTTTTATTCCTTTTAAAGAAGTTAAGTTAGTTGGGGTAGAAGCTGCAGGAAAGGGTGTTGATACTGAATTTCATGCCGCTACAATGACATTAGGGACTGAAGGTATTCTCCATGGTATGAACACAATTGCAATTTTCAACGAAGATGGTTCACCTAAACCTGTGTATTCAATATCTGCTGGACTTGACTACCCTGGAGTTGGTCCTGAGCATGCCCATTTAAGGGATATTGGTAGGGTTGAATATGTTCCAATAACTGATGACGAAGCAGTAGATGCCTTAGTATATTTAACAAGAAAAGAAGGAATTATACCTGCAATCGAAAGTTCTCACGCTATAGCTTATGCAATGAAATTAGTACCTACATTACCAAAAGATGAAATTGTAATTATTAATTTATCCGGTAGGGGAGATAAAGACGTAGAAGCTATTGAGGGTTATTTGAAAAGTAAATAAGTAATTCACAAAATAAACAGTTACGGAATATACAAATAGTCCGTAACTGTTTCACTTAAAATCTTGAAATTTTTTACATTCTTTCTAGTTTTACTATTATCTGTTGTTCGATTTCATCAATAATGTAATCGAACTTGATATTATCTTCTTCGTTCAAATTCAGGCTGTCAAACATTTCCTTTACTTCATCTGATAACATAAATACCTTTGGATCTATTGAATCAGGAACTCCGCTAATTCTAACCTCAATAAAGTTATTATCAATCCGACCAGTAAATCTACCTGAGTCGGTTTTTACTTCTGAATCTTGTGGCTCATTATTTATATTGTCACTACTATTGTCACCATTTTGTTCAATATTTGTTGGGTTATCTACTCCTGGTTCATCAGTATTATTACTATTATAAGCAAACCAAGCAATAAATATAAGTATTGCAATAACTATAGCAAAATTAAAATACTTTTTATTCACTCAAATCCCCCCCCCTGAATTTTTTACTTACTGTTCTAGATACTAATTTTATAGATAGTATACTCCAAGTAGAACATAAAGCAAATTCATAACTTGAGAATTAACTTGGAAAAAGTTACAATTAAAAAAATATTAGTAATCTTCTATTAAAAAATTACTAATACTTGAATTACAAAAAACTATTTAGTTAAAGACCCACCAGTTTTTTTGTTATTAAAGGCTTTTCTAGTTCCACCTATTTTCTTATCAGGTCTTACATTCTGGTCTGGTTTTTTGTTCTTCTTCTTTTCTTCAATAATTTTCTTCATCATCTCAATATTTTTGTTCGGTTCCATATTTTTTAACCCCTTCAAATACTTTGCAATTTTAATATTTATAATTATATTATACATCATGAATGATTTTTGTCTAATCTTATTGATTAACTCATCTTATTCCTCTTCATACTTTTGTAATCCATAATGAGTTTGGGTACAGCTTTATATCTATAATTATAATATGAAACTAAATTATCGGATACATACCCAGCGATATTATCATGTCCCTTAGCATTTTTAAATAATGCCCTTTGGATGCTCTTATTATAAAATATCTTTTGAATAAAGACACCCTCATCTATTATCTTCTGTATCACTTTCAACTCTTTTATGTAAGAATTAAGATTACCACTTCTTCCTTCTAACCTATCGATTAAGGTTTCAGCTGCCAATTTACCTGATAAAAGCGCGAAATATATCCCTTCTCCAGTAATAGGATCAACTAAACCAGCTGCGTCTCCAACTAATAGTAGCTTGTCATTATACATAGGTACCTTTACATAATTACCAAATGGAAGATAATGACCCTTTACCATACTGCTTGTATAATCCTCATACTCTGGTAAAGCTATTTTTATAAATTTATTAAACTCTTCTTTATAATCTATAGATCTGTTTCTTAATCCCCCAAATCCAACAGTCAGACGATCTTCCTTTGGGAAAACCCAACCATAATTACCTTTTATTTCACCAAAGTATAATCTTGTACTATTGTGTAAAGTTTTATCTCTAGGCACATCAATTTCAACACAAAAACCGTTCGGTTTGTAATTCTTATCAACAAATCTGTGTAAACTGCTATTCGCCCCATCAGCACCTATAATATATTTAAATCTAATTTTTTTATTAGTAGATAATAAGAGTTCGTTTTTCTCTAAATCAATATCACTGATTTTTGTCCCATCATATAGAATTCCTCCATTTGATAGAAAATCCTTAATCAATATATTGTCAAAGTCAATTCTATTTGTATAAGAAAATGGTGTATTAGTCTCTATATTAAGAACCAACTCATTTAGATAATACATACTAAATTTATTAGTAGAATTGTTATAATAAGTATTAATATCTTGAAAAAGCCCCATGCTTTTTAGTAATTCAATTGTCTTCCCTGTTAAGACCCCTGCACATAATTTAGGTCTTGGGAATACTTCTTTATCGATAATACAACAACTAATACCTCTTTTTGTGACCAACTTACCAACTGTTGCCCCAGATGGACCTCCGCCAATAATTACTACTTCGTAATTTAATACTTCCATGATAAACCTCCTGTTGTAACGATTATGATAAATACTTAATCTTCCCAAGCAAGCAAAATCTTGTCGCGCCCAGTATTTTTAGCTACATACATCTTCTTGTCAACCTCATTAATTAATTCATCTATATCCATGTCAAAATGTTTTTGATTAACTTCCATTAAGGAACCACTAAATGATATTTTTAATTTATCACTACCCCACTCTTTCTCCTTCGCTTCATCAAGAATCCTTTCGAGTGTTTTATACCCACTATCAAGATCAGTATCATTAAGCACAATAATAAATTCATCTCCACCATACCTTGCTATAACATCAATATCCCTTAAATTACTTTTTAAAAGATTGGCAAACCATTGTAATAGCTTATCCCCTATATTATGCCCATAAAGATCATTAATTTTTTTAAAGTAATCTATATCTATTAGAGCTATTAAAAAAGTTCTTCTTCCCCTTTTAATCTCCTTTAAAAAATTATTTATGTATTCCTCCATATATCTTCTATTATAAAGGCCCGTCAGCGGATCTTTAAAACCAAGTTGCTTGACATCATTATATAATGTATCCATTGACATTAAACCAAACCCGAAAGTCATAATTATAAAAAAGAGCAATAAACCAAAAAGTGCACTACTTGTAAATAAATTATTATTGGATGCCGGAAAAAAAGATATCTGAACCAAAAATCTATATAATATTCTGTAGAAGTTAAATGCTATAAATACACATAGTATATATTTAATTATTTTATAGGATTTCAGTTTATTCTCTTTATATTTTCTTCTCATCAATATTAATCCGTCAAAAAGCAAAATTATCAAAAGTAATGGTAAAGAGGCTCTTCTAGGACCCAGGCTTACTGGATTTAAATAAAAGAAATAAATAGTAATTAAAGTATTTAATATGTTGATAATTATATACTTATTCCTTTTTACCTTTTCATTAAAGAACACAAAAATTGCTACGATTAAAAAAGTCATTCCTAATAGGTCAAAGATAGATACAAAAATAATTAACATATTAACGTCTACTAAATTATCAATATAAATAAAAGAATTACTTAATAATAATAAAATATTACCAGTTATGGCACACCCTAAACCCTTAATCCCCCAGTGATGGTAACGCATTATAAATAGTACAATAGTCATTAGAATTAGGACTAACATAGTTGCTATTATTAATGTTTTGTTATCAATGCTGAAAACATCCATTACCCAACCTCCATGATTTCTAAAAACTTTTTTTTCTAAATAATGAAAACTACGAAAACCGATAATATTATTAATAAACAAAAATTCAATATACCAAAGTAAACTAGAAAAATCTTCTTAGGATAAGATTTAGCATAATATTTGTAAGAGATTAGATTAGCTAGTGATGCTACTAAAGTTCCCAATCCGCCTACACTTACACCCAATAGCAATGCTTCATAGAAATTAGTAAACCCACTTAAAAGCACTGCAGTTGGTACATTGCTTATCCCCTGTGACAAAATAACTGAAACTTCATAGACGGTAATAGGCTTATCTAACAATGCGCCAATAAAACTGTTTACGAATTCCAACTGAGTTATATTGTCAACAAAAATAAAAAAACATGCAAAGGTACCCAAGAGAAAATAGTCTACTTTTAAGAATAACGAGCGATCCATAATCAAGATTACTACAACTACTAATAAAGTTATAACTAAATAGTCCAAAAATCTTAAAACTGACAATAATACTAAAATAAACAATAGTGTATATAGCAATACTCTTTTCTTATTTTCTATAGAAATTTTATTATCAGAAATTTTTAATATTTCTTTAGAATTACTTAAGTTAATAATGACTAGACAGATAATACCAAATAAGACTAATGGAAATAAAGTTTTAAGAAAGTAAAATGTATCGATATGATAGAAAGTATATAAGTACAAGTTTTGGGGATTCCCAAAAGGTGTTAAGCTACTTCCTATATTTGCAGCCACCGTTTCTAAAGCTATTATCTTATAAGGATTGAATTCAGCTTGTCTAGCTATGCTAATAGTAATAGGAACAATTGTTAGTAATGCTACATCATTCGTAATTAACATACCTAATAATGCCGACGTGAGTATCATTATTAAACCAATACTTCTTTTTGTTTTGGCGTGGGACATTAAATACATTGCAATATATTCTAATAATCTATATTTTGCAAAGGCCAAACTAATTATCATTAGATTGAAAAGTGGAAGAATTACCCTAAAATCGATAACGTACCAAGAAGGTTTAACAAACAATGACGTTAAAAAAGCCAAGATTAATGAAACAATAAATATAATTTCCTCACTTAATTTATCTCGGATAATAATTAGCATATGTTGTAAAACCCTACTTTCAATAAAGCTACTAATTAACCACTAGAATACGATCGCGTCCTTCTTCTTTTGCCTCATACATTTTTACATCAACATCATTAATCAATTCGTTTATAGACTTGTAAGCATTATCTAATTTAACTTCCAATATTGAAGCACTAAATGTTATTTTTCGATCATTATAGACCCATTCACTAGCTTTCGCTTGACTTAAAATTCTTTCAAAAGTGAGGTGCCCATACTCTATCTGTGTATCTTTTAAAATAGCGATAAACTCATCTCCGCCATATCTACCCACTATATCTGATTCCCTTAAATTAGTAGTTAGTAAGCTAGAAAACCATTGCAAAATTTTATCTCCCGTAATATGACCAAAAGTATCATTTGCTTCCTTAAAATAATCAATATCTAACAAAACTATTAAAAAAGTATGCTCTCCCCTTCTTACTTCCTTAATAAGGTTATCAAAAAAATATAGAAGATACCTTCTATTATATAATCCAGTTAAAGGATCCCTAATACTTAGCTCTTTAACATTGTTAAATAATGTGTCTATTGTCATAAATGCAAATGTAAAAGTAACAAGAACCGAAAAGAATATAAATATAATAAGTGTTAAGCTCAACAAAACATTTTGTTCAAAAACTACAATAACACTTGATTCACTAAAGTAACTTAAAATTATACGGCACATATAATAGCCAGCAAAAATATAAAATATATATTTGATGACCTTATAAGATGTTAAGTTATTTTCAATATACTTCTTCTTTAAGAAAAATGCACCATCGATAAATATAATGAAAATGAAAAAAGAAAGCATTACCTTTCTATAGTTTAAACTGTTATTAATAATAACAAAATAATATGTAAATAATAAATTAAGTAAATTTATAATAATATAGGTTTTCTTCTTTATATCATTATTAAAAAATACATAGACCGCCATTACTAAAAAGGTCATACCTAAAAGATCTAACACTGGTATAATAATAGTTAGATAGATATTACCAACGAATCCAATATAATACATAGACACTAAACTAAATAATAAGAATGTATTACCTATTGCAGCATGACCAAGTCCTCTGATTCTAGTATATATAGCTCTCATCGTTAATATAAAGAAATTCATCAGTAATAAAACAAACATGGATACTAGCAATAAGGTTTGATTGTCGATATCCTTCAGAATAAACACCGTTTACCCACCTACTAATAATATATATATATATGGCCTATACTTATATATAACTATACTCCTTTCACATACTAAAGTAAATTAGTTTAATAGTATTAGTCTTCACATAGAGGAATTTTAACAATCACCTTAAACAGATCCCCATCTATCTCAATATCGAATTTACCTCCCTGAACCAATGTTAAACCCTGAGCAATTGATAGCCCCAGTCCTGAACCTTCAGTAGTTCTTGATGCTTCTCCCCTTACAAATCGCTCGATAAGTTGGTCTGGAGAAATATCTAATGGAAAATTCGAAATGTTTTTAATTACTAGTTCTCCGTAACCATTTGACTTTCCAATGTATATATATACTCTTGTATTTGGATGTGAGTATTTCACTGCATTAGCAAGTAAATTCTCAATAATTCGCCACATATGTCTTCCATCGGCCGTAATTAATATATACTCACTATTTATTCCGAAGCGAATATCAAGCTTAGCTTGTTTAATTTTTTCCTCGTATTCACCAGTTGCCTGCATAATTAACTCGTAAAAATCTAATCTCTCCTTTTTAACGACAAGATCTCCAGTGGAAGCCTTGCTTGCTTCTATTAAATCTTCAATAAGTTGTTTTAATCTCAAAGATTTTTCGTCTAGTATATCAATATATTCCACGGCATTTTCATTGTTAATTTCTTCTTTTTTTAATAAATCTAAATAAGTTATGATTGATGTTAAAGGTGTTTTTAAATCATGTGATACATTGGTTATCAAAGTAGTTTTCATATGTTCACCTTTAACAGCTCTATCAACAGCATTTATTATTCCCTCTTGTATATTTTGAACACTCTCAGCAAAGCCTGAAAACGCAACTGATATTTTAGATGCATCTAATTTAAAATCAAGATTTCCCTTAGAAACCTCTTTTGCTGCTGTCATTATTTGCGTTAAAGACAATAATGTTTTGGCCAAAAAATATAGTGCTGCAAAATTAAAAGCTACTAATAAAATAAAAGCAAGTAACATAGTTGAATTATGTGATTCAAAAAAGATATAAAATAATATTCCATTAACTAATCCATAGAATAATAGTACTATTAAAGTCCACGCTTTAAATAACTTCCCGTTAAAACACATCCTTAAAAACGAGTTGACTAATTTAGAAATTCTAAAAATCAATGTGTTCTTCAAAATTTGTTTATTTTTAATTTGTCTTAACACAGCTAGTACAAAATTGATTCCAATTAACACATCAATACTAAATACTATTGCACAAAGAATTATCTCTAATTGTATTTGACTACCATACATAATCCCGTTGACTAAACCAATAGAAAATAAAGCTGCAAAAAAAACGAGAAGTGCATGTAGGTCGATGTATACCTTGTCAATTAAAGTTAGATATATTTTACCCCCACATTCTTTCCTCCCTACTACAGAAAAAATATAGACTACAGCAATTATTAAAATTACTAGAAACACTATTAATGAAATTAATACATATGTTTTTAAATTGATTATTTTAGTGTAAGTTGTAAAACCGTCATAGAATTCGTCCCCCGGTTGCAATGGCTCCATTATTGCTGCATAAACCTCATAAGGCGTATCAGCTACCATTTCTTTTATATCAAAATAGTATAGAAAAAAAGCGCTACTTGCTACTATAATCATAAGCGAAATCCAAATGAAAAAGATTGCTACCGCCTTTAAACCACTAGAATATTTAATACTTCTCGATTTTATATCCAATACCCCACACCACCTTCAAATATTTTGGTTCTTTTGGGTTAATTTCAATTTTTTCCCTTATTCTTCGTATATGTACTGAAACTGTATTCTCTGCTGAATATGATGGCTCTTTCCATACATGTTCATATATCTGGTCAATGGAAAAAACACGACCCAAATTTTCCATAAAAAACAACATAATACCGTATTCTGTAGCAGTCAATTTTATGGCATCACCATCAACAAGTACCTCTTTAGTCTCTACATCTAGTTCTAATTCACCAGTTTTTAAGATGCTTGGTTTAAGATTAATACTTCCAAGGCATGTATACCGACGCAATTGCGATTTAACTCTTGCCAGAAGCTCTAAAGGATTGAATGGTTTTGCAATATAATCATCGGCACCAAAGTTTAATCCTAAGATTTTATCTGTATCTTCTGATTTTGCTGACAAGATTATTATTGGAATATTTTTATCCTCACGTATTCTAATCATCGTATTAATCCCATCTAACTCTGGTAACATCACATCAAGTAGAATTAGGTTTATATCGTGCTCCTTCAAAATTTCTAGTGCCTGAATACCTGAATAAGCTTTAACTACTTCATAATTCTCCTGCTTCAAATATATTTCCAGAGCATCAACTATTGTGATATCATCATCACAAACCAATATTTTAATTTTACTCAAAAAACCCACCCCCAATTTTTCTGAATTTTATCAAAGTAAAATCACCTGCCTTCTAAAGCAAGTTTAGCAAGTAATATTTACAATTTAGTTGATATATATCTTACAAAATTCTTAAGATTTCTTATATTACTAAAATTTAATATTATCATATTATAAAAAATGCAATTAAAACTCCCATCCTTTTAAGGTGGGAGTTTTAATCTGTAAGGATCAGTGGTCTATATAAGTGCGGCCTCTCTACCTGCAATACGACCCATTACTAAGCATTCAGTTATTGCACAGCTTCCGAGTCTACAAGCTCCATATATACCACCGGTAACTTCACCTGCTGCATATAATCCTGGAATTGGGTTTTAATCTCTACGAATTACAGGGGCTTTTGTATCAATCTTAATACCCAAGTTCTTTTAACATTCTCGATAAGGTTTTCAGACGTTCACCAATAAGTTCGTCATCAGCAATTAATGCTTGGTTGAATAATTTTATATCTTCGTCTATATTTTCATTTTTTGTACATACCGCAACTGTCATGGCGTCACCTTGTAATCCAACCCTTTCGATTTGGGGATTTTCTGTATCAAATAATTTTTCATATCGATAAGCTTCTAAGAAATGACGCTTTGCACTACAAACGAGTATTGCAAGGTCAATCACTCGATGAAGAGGTAATTCTTCAGACTGTCTAGACCATTTTTCCCCAGTATATCTCCATACTTTAGCTGAAATATCCACCTTGCCACGATCATTCCACTGGGCTAATCCTAATGATAGACCCTTAGCGTCTGTCTTATATGCATATCTTCCATCAATATTTTCATAGTCTTCAGATACAATTACTGGTTTATGCTTTAATGTTGTTGGTATTTTCAATCTTTCCATCTCCTAATTATATTAGTAAAGTAGTTGTTTAGTAAATTACTACTTTACTAATATAATTATATTTGTAGTTACTGTGGCATGTCAATAAAAAAATCATTCCTCAAGCTATAAGCTTTAAGGAATGATTCTGTATTAAGTCTATTAACTATTTAATCACGCTTTTACCTGTTAAGTATTTATCAACTTCTCTTGCAGCTAGCTTTCCTTCCTGGATAGCCCAGACTACCAGACTCTGACCTCGTCTCATATCGCCTGCTGTGAATACTTTTTCCACATTTGTCTCGAAAACCTCATATTCCGCTTTCACATTACTTCTCATGTCTCTCTCAAGCTTAAGCTCGTCTAAGATTGTGTCTTCTGGACCTATAAATCCCATAGCTAGAAGAACGATGTCAGCTTTCCATACTTTTTCACTACCCTCAATCTCCTGAGGAATCATCCTCCCAGAAGCATTTTTCACCCAAGTGATTTCTACGGTATGGACCTCCTTAACTTCACCTTTCTCATTCCCCACAATCTTTTTAGTGGATATGAGGTAATTTCTCGGATCCTTTCCATAAAGGTTTATTGCCTCTTCCTGACCGTAGTCCACTTTGTATTTCATCGGCCATTCCGGCCATGGATTAGATTTTTCAATTCTTTCATTAGGCGGTTTAGGCATAATTTCAAGTTGGTAGACGCTCTCGCAACCATGTCTTATCGATGTGCCAACACAATCTGTTCCTGTATCCCCTCCACCAATTACTATAACGTTCTTATCCTTGGCACTTATATAGTTCCCATCCATAAGATTAGAATCAAGGAGACTTTTTGTATTTGCCTTCAAGAAGTCTACCGCAAAATATACCCCTTTAAGTTCCTTACCTTCAATTTCAATTCCCCTAGCTTTAGTTGCACCTGCACATAATACAACTGCATCATACTGGTTAACCAAATCTTGGGTAGAAATATCCTTGCCTACCTCAGTATTTAAAACAAACTTAATTCCTGATGCCTTCATAAGCTCTAATCGTCTTTCAACAATTCGTTTTTCAAGCTTCATGTTTGGAATTCCGTACATCATAAGTCCGCCAGCTCTATCACTTCTCTCGTAAACCGTCACGTCATGCCCTACTGCATTTAGATAATAGGCTGCTGACATACCTGATGGACCAGATCCGACTACTGCTACTTTATTCCCTGTTGCTTTAGCTTTATTTGGTACTACCCAACCTTCAGCAAATGCTTTCTCAATAATTTCATATTCAATATTATTGATGGCAACAGGCTCCATTATATAACCCTCTGTGCATGAACCTTCACAAGGTGCTGGACATACTCTTCCCGTGAATTCTGGGAATGGGTTTTTCCTAATCAGCCTTTTATAAGCTTCTTTCCACTGTCCTTTATAAACTAGCTCGTTCCATTCTGGTATAAGATTTTGTACAGGACACCCAGCTGCCATACCGTTTAATAAGACACCACCATGACAAAAAGGAATTCCACAGTTCATACATCTTGCCCCTTGGGTTTGAACTAACTCTAGATCTTGGGGAAGCCTAAATTCATTCCAGTCTTTAACTCTATCTTCTGGTGAACGTTTCTTCGGATTTACTCTTTTATACTCTAAAAATCCAGTAGCTTTTCCCATTGTAATTCCCACCTTAATTTACTTTTATGCTTTAATTTTTATAGTTCTCTGCGAAAGCGACCATTAAGGCTTCTTCGCCATTTAGCCCAGCTTTGTGAGCCTTAGCAATGTTTTCAAGCATACGTTTATAATCTTTAGGTATTACCTTTGTGAATCTTAGTGAACTATTTTCCCAGTCACTAAGAATTCTCTTGCCCAGAGGACTTCCTGTGTACTTAACATGATTTTCAATCATACCCTTAATTTCATTTAATTCATCCTCTAATTCTATTTTTTCCAGTAATACCAAAGACTTGTTACAGTAAATATCTTCAAAATCCAGAATATACGCTATACCGCCAGACATACCTGCCGCAAAATTTCTTCCTGTTTTACCCAGAATGACCACTTTACCACCTGTCATATATTCACATCCATGGTCACCAACACCTTCAATTACCGCTTTAACTCCACTATTCCTTACACAGAATCTTTCTCCAGCAATACCATTGATATATGCCTCTCCTGAAGTTGCACCATAAAAAGCAACATTCCCAATCAAAATATTTTTTTCAGGTTCAAAATCAGAATTCTTAGGGGGATAAACTACTATTTTCCCACCTGAAAGGCCTTTCCCTATATAGTCATTCGAATCTCCTTCTAGCTCGAGAGACATCCCCTTTGGAATAAATGCTCCAAAACTTTGTCCAGCTGATCCCACAAAGGTAAGCTTAATCGTGTCTTCCGGTAGTCCATTTTCTCCATATTTCTTGGAAATCTCACTACCTACTATTGTTCCTACAACCCTGTCTACATTATTGATTTTAAGTTTACCTCTTATGGATTTCTGATTCTCAAGTGCTGGCTTACACATCCTAAGAAGTTTTCTTATATCAAGTGATTTTTCTAGCATATGATTTTGTTCTTGTGTATTGAATCTACCAACTTCAGAACCTGAATACGGTTGATATAGAATTTTTGACAAGTCAAGACTTGAAGCTTTCCAGTGCTTAATACTTTCTTTAGTTTTCAATCTATCTGTCCGTCCAACCATTTCAACTACAGTCCTAAAGCCCATTTTAGCCATAATTTCACGCATTTCCTGAGCAATAAATCGCATGAAGTTCTCAACGTACTCTGGTTTTCCTGTAAAATTTTTCCTCAATTCTATATCCTGGGTAGCCACCCCTACAGGACATGTGTTAAGGTTACAAACCCTCATCATGACACACCCTATAACAATAAGCGGTGTTGTTGCAAAACCAAACTCCTCTGCACCTAGCATTGCTGCTATAACAACGTCTCTACCTGAAAGAAGTTTTCCGTCAGTCTCTAGGACTACTCTATCTCTTAACTTATTAAGAACTAAAGTCTGATGGGTCTCGGAAAGTCCAAGCTCCCATGGAAGCCCAGTATTTCTAATGCTTGTTCTCGGTGAAGCTCCAGTTCCTCCATCATATCCACTAATCAAAATTACATCAGCTTTTCCTTTTGCAACCCCTGCCGCAATTGTCCCTACACCAACTTCAGAAACGAGTTTGACACTAATCCGTGCATTTTTGTTAGCATTCTTTAAATCATGAATAAGCTCTGCCAAATCTTCAATTGAATAGATATCATGATGCGGCGGTGGCGAAATAAGATCGACACCTGGAGTTGAATGCCTAACCTTGGCAATCTCCGGATAAACTTTCCCTCCTGGGAGCTGACCACCTTCACCAGGTTTTGCACCCTGTGCCATTTTTATCTGAATTTCTTTAGCATTAGCCAAGTAATTACTAGTAACACCGAAACGACCTGAAGCAACCTGCTTAATCGCACTATTTTTAGAGTCTCCGTTTTCCATGACCCTAAATCTTTCTATATCCTCTCCACCTTCACCAGTATTGCTCTTCCCACCTAATCGATTCATGGCAATTGCAAAACATTCATGAGCTTCCTTGCTGATAGAGCCGTAAGACATTGCCCCAGTCTTAAATCTTTTGACGATGGAATCAACTGATTCCACTTCCTCAATGGGAATAATATCCCCAGCATCATATTTGAAATCAAGAAGATTTCTTAGAGTGTAAGTTTTTTCTTCATTTATTTTTTTAGAGAAACTTTTGTAAAGGGAGTAATTCCCTTCCCGACATGATTTCTGTAACAAATATATGGTTTCTGGATTATAAAGATGTATTTCGCCTTCCTCTTTGCATTGGAAATAACCACCGACATCAAGTGTATCGGTATATAGTGAATTCTCGGAATACGCACTTTCGTGTCGCATCTGATTTTCTAATGCAATCTCTTCTAGTCCTATTCCTTCAACTCTTGAAGGTGTCATTGTAAAATACTTGTCAATAAAATCGTTTCGAAGACCCACCGCCTCAAAGATCTGTGATCCATGATAACTTCTCATAGTTGAAATACCCATTTTGGTAAGAACCTTAAGTATTCCCTTTACAGAAGCCTTAATAAAGTTCTTTTTACCTTCTTCGTAAGACAATCCGTCTAATAATCCTTTTTGAGAAAGGTCTTTAATAGTCTCATAAGCAATATATGGATTTATAGCATTAACTCCATAACCAATTAGTGTACAAAAATGGTGCACTTCCCTTGGCTCTCCAGATTCCAGAACTATTCCTAAACTTGTTCTAATCTCTTTTCTAATTAGATGATGGTGAAGTCCTGAAGAAGCTAAAAGTGCAGGAATAGCTGCAAGATCCTCATTGACACCTCTATCAGTAAGGATAATAATATTTGCCCCTTCACTGATTGCTTTATCAGCTTCTCTAAAGATTCTATCTAAAGCCCTTTCCATCGATTTCACTCCCCCTGGGAGTTTATAAAGCATAGAAATAGTAGCTGTTTTAAATTTACCGTTATTAAGATTTTTTATGACATTTAACTGTTTATTAGTAAGTATCGGATGCTCCAAAAATAAACTGACTGAATTACTTTGGTCAGGATTTAATAAGTTTCCAGTATCCCCAAGATGTATTGAACTTGAAGTTATAATTTCTTCCCTTATTCCATCTATAGGAGGATTTGTAACTTGAGCAAAAAGTTGTTTAAAATAAAGATATAACATTTGAGGTTTCTCAGATAATACAGCTAATGGTGAATCCATACCCATAGCACCAACTGGGTCAACTCCGTCAATTGCCATAGGCAAAATAGTTTTTGTTATATCCTCAAATGTAAAACCAAAAGCCTTCTGTTGCTGAATCAAGTTCTCCGATGCTTTCTCTTCCTGCGCATTACCGTCTGGCAAATCGCTAAGATGAACGATATGTCTGTTATTCCAAACATCATAAGGTTGTAAACTTGATATATTTGCCTTTATTTCTTCGTCAGAGATAATTTTCTTCGCTTCGGTATCGATAAGCAACATTTTGCCTGGTTCTAAACGACCTTTATATTTAATGTTTTCAGGTTTTATGTCAATAACCCCTACTTCGGAAGCCATAATTACCTTATCATCTTTTGTTATATAATAACGAGAAGGTCGAAGTCCGTTTCTGTCTAGAACTCCGCCAATAACAACTCCATCCGAAAATGCCATTGCCGCAGGACCATCCCAAGGTTCCATTAAGAAATTATGAAATTTGTAGAAATCCTTTTTTTCCTTAGACATTAGATCATTTTTTTCCCAAGGCTCAGGAATTAACATCATTACAGCATGAGGAAGGGATCTTCCAGTAAGATGAAGAAATTCAAGACTATTATCAAACATCGCAGAATCACTTCCTGATTCATCGACGATAGGATATACCTTCGAGAGATCATCAAAAAGCGGCGAATCAATACATTTCTGTCTCGCTTTCATCCAGTTTACATTACCTCTGATGGTATTTATTTCACCATTGTGAACAATATACCTATTTGGATGTGCTCGCTCCCAGCTTGGGAAAGTGTTGGTGCTAAACCTTGAATGAACCATAGCTAGCGCCGATGTAAAATCAAGATCTGCAAGATCAAGATAAAAATTCCTAAGTTGTTCTGCTGTAAGCATACCTTTATATACGATAGTTTTAGAGGAAAGGCTAGAAATGTAGAAGGTACCTCCCTTATCTTCACACATAGGTACTATAACTTTTTCAGCTTGCTTTCTTATACTAAAAAGCTTCCTTTCAAAATCCATCTCATCAACTATCTCGTCATTTTTTCCTATAAAAACCTGAATAAACCTCGGCATTACAGCTTTAGCACCTTCACCAGCGTTCGTCTTATCTATCGGAACTTCTCTCCACCCCAGTATAATCTGGCCTTCCTCTCGAACAATTTTCTCGAAGGTTTCCATCTGAGTTTTCCTAAAATCATCATACCTATGTGCAAATAACATTCCTACACCATAGCTACCTTTTTCCGGCAGAGCAAATCCCAATACATCGCATTCTCTCTTAAAAAAATTGTGAGGAATCTGAATGAGTATTCCCGCGCCATCGCCAGTATTTTCATCAGCACCACTTGACCCTCTATGGCTTAGATTTTCCAGTACAGTAAGAGCTTCATCGATTATCTCATGGGACTTCTCTCCCTTAAAATTAACAACGAATCCCATACCACATGCATCATGTTCTGATTCTGGATTATATAGACCCTGTTTTTTCGGTAAACCATAACTTTGTCGCATAATATACACCCCTCAAAGAGTCTACTAAAATTCTTTTTAAAGATTATAACACATATATTCAATTAAGGAAGTAAATTATTAAAGGAAATATCTAAAATGGGCATAAAAAAACCTTATGCTATTAATAGCATAAGGGTAAAATATTTATTATTAAAGAATAACAATATTTTCTGCTTGAGGTCCTTTAGGACCTTGAGCTAGATCAAAAGAAACTTTTTGACCTTCTTCTAAACTTTTAAATCCGCTTGAATTAATTTGAGAATAATGTGCAAATATATCTGTACCGTCATCTCCTGTAATAAATCCAAACCCTTTGTCAGAATTAAACCATTTTACTGTACCATTCATATTGGTGTACCTCCTATTTTTTTTCCTTAAATATTTTCAAAAAATATAACAAATACATTTCTATATTAGTTTAATACTTTTAAATATAAGCACCAATTAAAAATATTTTTTGTTAAATTAATTTACTATTAATTTAAGTAACTATGTACGATAACATTATTCTATGGATTTGTCAAATTTCTTACTTTTACCATTTGCCTCTTTTCATATGTGTTTCAATTTCTGCTTTTGCTCTTTGTTTTATAACCCATGCTTCGTCTTTAGCATTAAGAAAGTCCTTTACGCAAGACGAATCAAGATTTATGTTTATTCCCTCCTCGCATAATTCCACAATTCTACTAGCCAAACTAACAATTTCCATATGAATATCATTTGTGCGATCAGCCTTATAAATTTTATTTGCTTCTTCTTCAGTTAATTCTGCAAACTTTTCTTTAGGCGCTCCACATTTAGTGCATAATTCTGGAGCTTCCTCACCCTCATGGATATAACCACATACGCTACATTTAAATAATTTCTTCATAATTTAACACTCCTCACTATTTCTAAATATAATTATATAATATTAAATATTTAATACTTATACAATAGATGCCAGGTTATCATCCAATAGTAAATGCTATCTATTAAACAACTGCTTGTCTAAAAAAAAATATTATATTATTATAACTTTATCTATACCTTTCTAGGAGGTTCTAATATGTTTGATTATTTAAATAATTATAATCCAGTTCTACTTGCTTTTATAGCTACTTGTTTTACATGGTTTTTAACCGCATTGGGATCTAGTCTTGTTTTCTTTTTCAGTTCCATTAAACCAAAAGTATTAGATGCAATGCTTGGGTTCGCAGCTGGTGTAATGATAGCAGCTAGCTTTTGGTCATTATTAGCTCCAGCAATTGAAATGTCAGAAATCATGGGAGAAATACCTTGGTTGCCAGCTTTAGTTGGATTTGTTTCAGGTGGTATTTTTTTAAAAGTTATTGATAAAATTATTCCACATCTACATTTAAACGAGCCTATAGAAAATGCTGAAGGAATTGAGACTAGTTGGCATAGGAGTATTCTATTAGTGCTAGCGATTACACTACATAATATACCTGAGGGTTTAGCAATCGGTGTAGCTTTCGGGGCTGCAGCAGCTGGAATGCCAGCCGCTACAATTTCCGGAGCAATAATCCTCGCAATAGGTATTGGTATACAAAATTTTCCAGAGGGAGCAGCTGTATCTGTTCCCCTAAGGCGAGAAGGTTTTACTAGGTTTAAAAGCTTCTGGTACGGTCAACTATCTGGTATAGTGGAGCCTTTTGCCGCTGTTATTGGTGCCGCATCGGTATATTTCATTCAACCGCTTCTTCCCTACGCACTTTCCTTTGCTGCTGGTGCAATGATATATGTTGTTATTGAGGAACTTATACCTGAATCACAAACCTCAGGGAATTCCGATATTGCAACACTTGGCACAATTGTTGGCTTTTCAATCATGATGGTCTTAGATGTTGCATTAGGTTAACAAATATCTCTACTATATCAGGATCAAACTGAGAACCAGCATTTTTTTGAATCTCTATAATAGCATCTTCTTCACTTATCGCATTTTTGTAGAAAGAACTGTTTACCATCGCATCATAGCTCTCCGCTACAGAGATTATTCTTGCCAGCATTGGAATTTCTTCGCCTTTTAGACCTTTTGGGTAACCAGTACCATCCCAGTGTTCATGATGAGCCAATATATAATCAGCCAACTCTAAAGTATCATTTGAAGAGTTCAAAATCCTAAATCCTACAATAGGATGTTGCTTAATTAATTGCCATTCATCTTCTGTAAGACTTCCTTTTTTATCAAGGACGTTTCCTTCTATTATAATTTTTCCTATATCATGTAAGTAACTCGCATCCTTTAATTTTTTTACTTCAACTTCGGATAAACCAATTTCTCTTCCAATATTTTGACATATTTCACTGACATTGCTTGAATGTTCCTTTTCTTTGGGACTATTTCGATGAAACGTTTCAGTTAATGTTTTTAATAATGTGCTTTTTATATTAATCCGGTCGAGACTCTTATCTACATACATATTGTTTTCGGCTTTTTCTAAAGTTTGAAGTATATCTTCGTTAATTTCATTTTTGGAGGAACACCCCATCGAAATGCTTCCGTTAATAGCTTTAATATTTTCTTTTGAAAAGAGGTCTTTTATTCTTGTAAGAATCTCTTGCGCTTCATCATATTTTGTTTTTGGTAAAAGAATAATGAATTCATCCCCACCCCACCGTGCAATTATATCGTCTAATCTGCAATTGTTTTTAATAACTGCTGCTGCTTTTTGTAAAAGCAGATCTCCGATAGCGTGACCAAAAATATCGTTTGTTACTTTTAAGGCGTTAACATCCCCCATTATTATTGAAATAGGAAGATTTCTTTCAGTATCGAGTCTAGAAAGCTCCTCTTCAAAAAATCTTCTATTGTATAAACCTGTTAGATAATCATGAAAACTTAAGTATTCGATTTTATTTCTTTGTTCCCTTTTTTCAGTAACATCCCTGAAAACTAAGACAACTCCAATAGTATTATTTATATTGTCTTTTATTGGTGACGCACTATCTTCAATATAATATCTAAAGCCCTCCTTAGAAACCAGAATAGCGTGGTTATCTAGTTCTTGAACATTATCTCTTGTATAAACTGCTTCAATCGGATCATCTATCGTATTTTCCTCGTCCTCATGTAATATATGAAATACTTCTTTATAATGCTTGCCACGAGCTTCAGTATATTTCCAACCGGTTATCTTCTCAGCTACTTTATTTAACATCTCAATCTTACCTTCTCTATTAACAACCATAACACCATCCCCTATTGATAGTAAGGTTTGGAGATATTTCTCTCTTTCCACCGCCAGTTGAACAAGAGTCTCTCTTCTTTCTTTTGCTGT
Organism: Vulcanibacillus sp.; assembly: GCA_050175155.1. Lineage (GTDB taxonomy): Bacteria > Bacillota > Bacilli > Tepidibacillales > Tepidibacillaceae > JBFXJF01. The sequence goes on along the minus strand of JBFXJF010000001.1, from coordinate 125,563 downwards.
CCATACACCCTTCATCAATAAGGAGATTTGAAAAACATCATTGTCATCATAATCATTCTCTTTATTTGCTAAACCTAGAACTGCAACTATTTTCCCATCAATTATTAGCGGAATAGACATAAACTTTTTGAGTATTACATGCCCTTTTGGGTAACCCTTCTTTAAGGAATTCGGTTCTTCAAAATTATTTAGGACGATTGGTTTTCGCTGACGCACAACCTCTCCCCATATCCCCGTCTTTTCAAGTTGATAAGTTGTCATTTTTTCTACAATTTCACATTCTGACATAACGTCTTTAGACCATGAATTTAATTTAAACTCTTTTTTCTCTTCACTATATAAATAGATATAACCGAATTTACTTTCAGTTAGTATCAAAGACTCATTCAATAAATAATCTATCTGCTCTTCACTAGAATCAAAGTGTTTATTTAAAATATCTATAAGAATAATATTACGAAGCAATGTTTTCTCTTCTTTTCTTTTGATGTTATATTCCTCTGTTACGTTTCTAACGTAAGCACCTACTCCATAATTACCGTTACATAATTTCACAGGAAATTTTGTTGTACTATAAATTTGATCGTTCAATTTCACTTCATCAATTACAAGAGTTTTTTTCTCTATCACGTCAACGTCACTCTTCCTAATCTTAGTAGCAAAACCTTCGTTAAATAAGTGAAAATCATTGTAACCAATAATTTCAGATGAATCCTTGTTGTGAAATTTCTCTAAAGCTTTATTAATAAATAAATAATTAAAGTTCTCATCTTTTAAATATGCAATATTACTATGCGCATCTATAAAAGTTTGACGTAATTCATAGGAATTATTAATTTCGTCAGTTTTCTTCCTTAACTCCCTTATAGACCTTAACTGTAATATGCTAAAAAGTAATAAGAATAAAATTGTCACACCTAACACAATAAAAAATGAGTTTGTAATTGTTCTGTTCTTCTCTTCGAGTACTGTTTTGGCTGTAATATCGTGGATAATTGAAAAAAGTAATACTTTATCCTTATAAGTTTGGGGATAGGAATAAACCTCGACAGTTCTAATCTCTCCATTTGCCAATCGATGATCAAAGATAAAGTAATTTTGGTTTTTATCTGTTACATCTTGCATAACTTTTCTAATCTCTTCAGGATTTAAAGTGTTTATTTCCCTTACATTGATAGATTGAAATTGTTCTATTGAATATCCATAAAACTTAGACGCTGCTTCATTGGCATACTCAACATAACCAGTTTCAGAATCTATTAATAACATAATCGATCCATGTTCATCGAAAATATTATAAAAATCGAACTGTTCCAATTCTGCCTTTGCTACTAATGAAAAATTTAAAAAATATAGCCCCATTAGAATCATAATAATTGCAGTTTTTTTCATTGTTAAATCCTCTCTAAAGAGACTTGTTATTACTATTGTTATTAACTAAATATTTTATATCTTGCATCCACATTCGTTAGATATTAGCATACTAAGAACTATTTGTTGGCCATTCTTACTTGCTTCATCAAATAATTTGTGTATTGCCTCCCAGACTAAACTATCTTCACCCTTTATTACCGTACTCATAGAACCCATTTCTATATTTAATCCATTTTCCTCTAATGTTTTTATAACTTCTAGTGAGTCTACTATAACCTTATCTATATCTGAAACTCTCAAAGGATATAATGCAATTTGACATGATAGCATTTGCTTTTCACTCCTTGTCCCAACGAACTACATAAAAACCAGCATTATCTGCTTGTTCTACTTGTCCTCTTTTTTCCATTGCCAATGTTACCTCTTTATCAAATTCACGTGATGGTGGAATATACAAACCCTTTAATAATTTATAAGAATATGGTAATAGGTGCATAAGCTCATCTTCTTCATATAAATGCGCTTTTGAAAATATACTATCAGGATTTTCCTTTATGGATTGTCGATACATTTCTCCCCAAGAACTATTCTTTGTTAACAAACCAACAACTAATCTACCTTTAGGCTTTAATACTCTGTAAGCCTCCTTTAATACAATACTTGCGTTTTCCATAAATTCAATAGCAGTTACAGAAATAACAATATCAAAAGTACAATCCTCAAAATCCAGAGAATGTGCATCACCATAAATAAAATTTATATTCAAATTTTCTTTCTCTGATTTTTTTCTTGCAACTTCCAACATTCCCTTTGATTGATCAATACTAGTTACGTCTAGTCCTTTTTTTGCCATCCATATAGAATAATTTCCAGTACCAGCACCTATATCAAGAACTTTTTCGTTACTATTGAAAATAGCAACTTTTTCAACCAATTCTTTTTCTATCTCATCCACAAAACTACCAAGATCTGAAGAATACCAGCTATCATATTCACTTGCAAAAATATCAAACCAAGCCATTAATATCATCCTTTGGAAGATTTATTATTACATAACTTATAACCACTATCTATACTATTCTCTGAAAATCTTCCCAATAAATACCTTTACAACCTCAGGGTCAAATTGAGTTCCAGAATTTTTTTTAATTTCTTGTATTGCTGCCTCTTCGGTTAAGGCGCTCCTATATGGTCTATCACTTCTCATCGCATCATAAGCATCAGCAACTGCAATAATTCTAGCCTCAATAGGTATTTCTCTGCCTTTTAATCCTTTAGGGTATCCCTTCCCGTCCCATCTTTCGTGGTGTGCTAAGACATATTCAGCTAATGTTGCATAATCATTTACTGAGCTTAAAATTCTATATCCGATCTCTGGATGTCTCTTAATTTCCTGCCATTCAAAATCACTTAGTGGCGCTGATTTATTTAGAATTTTATCGTCAATGTTTATTTTCCCGATATCGTGCATAAGCCCAGTCGTTCTAAGCTCGTTTATATCTTCATGACTCAAATCTAACGCAACTCCTATTGCTGCACACAAGTGACTTACCCTTCTTGAATGACGCTCTTCTCTCTCGCTTTTTTCATATAAAACTTTTAAAATCACGTCAATAGTCTTATGTCTCATGCTATTGCTTTCTGAAAGTTTACGTCTATACATATTGTTTTCTGCTTTTCTAAAAATAGTTGACATTTCCTCAGTAATATCCTGTTTTGTTTCCCAGCCATATGAGATTGATAAGTTAATAGAGTCTATCTTTTCTTTTATAATCTGTTCATGTAATCGCGTTACAATTAGTTTACCCATCTCAAAATTAGTCTTAGGCAATAAAATAACAAACTCGTCGCCACCGATTCTAGCAATAATATCATCTGACCGACTTTCTTCTTTCATAACCTCTGCTACTTTTTTCAGAACCCTATCCCCTGCTATATGTCCAAAGGCGTCGTTTGTAAGCTTCAAGCCATTGATGTCTATCATAACAAGAGTTATAGGGAGATTTCTTTCATTATCCAGTCTCTTTAACTCTTCTTCATAAAATCTACGATTATATAATCCAGTTAGCTGGTCGTGAAAACTTAAATATTCGATTTTCTCTTGTCTTTCTTTTTTTTCAGTAATATCCCTAAAAACGAGAACTACACCATTGATTTCATTATCTTCACCTATGATTGGTGCTGCGCTATCCTCTATTGATCTTACAATATTATCTTTAGAAGTTAAAATAGTATGATTATCAAGCCCAATAATATTCCCAGTATCTAAAACCTTACATACAGGGTTCTCACACTTCAATCTAGTTATACTATTAATAATATTGAACACTTCACCTAATGGTCTTCCAAAAGCTTCCTCTTGTGACCACCCAGTATATTGCTCAGCAATTCTATTCAATAGTAAAACATTACCCTGTTTATCGGTCGAAATAACTGCATCACCGATAGATAATAAAGTAGTTCTCAATCGTTCTTTCTCAATAAATATTGCTTCCTCCATTAGTTTGCGCCTAGTAATATCAGTATGAGTTCCATTCATAATTAGAGGCTTTCCTTCGGAATCCCATGAAGTTACCTTGCCTCTATCTTGCATCCAAATCCAGCTACCATCCTTATTCTTCATTCGAAGTTCAATATCATAATAATCCAATTGATTAGTGAAAACTCTCTTTAACTGATCTTCAGCTTTTCTTAAGTCATCAGGATGTGTGAATTTCCGCCATGTTTCAATGCAAACAGGAAGTAACTCATCAAGCTTATAACCAATCATCTCTGCCCACTGATCGTTAAATACTGTCTCACCAGTCTGTATATTCCATTCCCAAGTGCCGACATTAGTACCTTCAATAATATTGGCCAATCTTTCAAGGTTTTTCTTTAGTTCTTCCTCTGCCCGTTTTTTTCCTGTAATATCCAGACTTGATCCAACAATATATTTCACCCGTTCTTCATGAAATACTGGTGTTAAAGAGGTCGCCCATATATGCTGACCATTAGCAAGGTATAATTTTTCTTCATAGTTAATGGTGGAACCAGCTTCGATACATCGTTTATAGTTGGAGGCTATTATATCCCCAACACTTTCCCCAACTAATTCCTGAGGAGTTTTATCCTTAATTTCTTCAAATGTTATACCGGTTGACTTTTGATGAGCATTATTATTTCTTATGTATCTAAAAGTATTATTATCCTCCACTTTTACTAGAAACATACTATCTTGCGTCCCATTAAATACCTTCTCGTATTCATCTGTCAAAACCCTAAGTTCTTCTTCCGATTTCTTACTTTCTGTAATATCAATTATACAAACAATGTACTTTTCTTCATTATAAATTTTTTTATATATTATTTCAGCTTTATACCATTTTTCATCATCTAGTAAAATAGATTTATAGGTAATAGATTCTTTTTCACCAGAGATTTGAGCCTTTTCAAAAGAAGATATTACCAAATCTGATAGATTCTTAGGGAAGATACTCATTATTGTAAAACCAATAATTTTTTCTCTAGGCATAAACAGTTTTTTATCATCAGAAATAATTATGTTTGTAAATCTATATTCTTTATCTACTTCGAATACTATATCATTAAATGTATTAAGAATAGTTGTCTTCTCATCCATCTCCTTCATTTCCCTTGATATATCAGTAAAATGTGAGATAAAGTAGTATTTCTCAGGAGAGTAAACATTAACTCTAAAAAACTTGTTTAACGCTGCAGAATACTGTTCAAATTGCTTTTCTCCGCCATTAATAGCAATATCTCCGTATAGCTGTACCCAATCAAATTCACTTTCCACATTTTTTGGTTTTAATTCAGATATCCTCTTACCAACAACTTCAAAAGATTTTAGACCCGTTATAATCTCAAACGCTAAATTAACTTCAATAAATTGGTAATCGATAGGTTTCCCATCTTGGTCGCAGATTATTTTATGATAAGCATAACCGAGCGGGGAACTTGAAAGAATCTCTTTATAAAAATTCTCGTTCATATTAGATAACTTCCTTCCTATCTTACATTCACATTTATTGAACCGAAATATTTGTCACCACTATTAGATTCAATGAAATGATATTTTCTATTTACAGTAACTATTTTTATAATAACTTTAATAAGGCAATATTTCAATCCTGGCGCTTTAAACTCTTTATTTAATTCATAATTTACTGTAGAATATCTTTGTTCCGATTTTTAACTATTTTATAGTTAGAGAATTATATAATCTAATTACAAATTAAATGCAACAGAGAAAAGGTGTAGATAATGAGTATTTTAACTGTTAAGAACATAAACCATGATTTTGGAGACAAAGCGATATTAAAAGATGTTTCTTTTAGACTTTTAAAAGGAGAACATATTGGACTTATTGGTGCAAATGGTGAAGGAAAATCTACTTTCATGAAGATTATAACTAGAAAACTAGAGCCTGACGAAGGTAAGATTGAATGGGCAAAAAATGTAAGAATAGGATATCTTGATCAGCATACTATTCTTGAAAAAGGTTTAACGATTGAAGATGTTTTAAAAGGTGCATTCAAATATCTGTTTGACTTAGAATCAGAAATGAATCTTATTTGTGAAAAAATGGGGGAAGCGGACCCTATAGAATTAGAACAATTGTGTGATAATATGGGAACAATTCAGGATATGTTAACAACTAATGATTTCTATATAATTGATTCAAAAGTTAAAGAAACTGCCCGTGGGCTTGGATTAGAAGAAATAGGACTTGATAAAAATGTTGAAGATTTAAGTGGTGGACAAAGAACAAAGGTCCTGCTTGCAAAGTTGTTACTTGAAAAACCAGATATATTATTACTCGATGAACCTACCAACTTTTTAGATGAAACACATATTGACTGGTTAAAACGTTATTTACTGGAGTATGAAAATGCATTCATTCTTATTTCTCATGATATTCCATTTTTAAATAGTGTTATTAATATTATTTATCATATGGAAAATCAGGAGTTGAATCGTTATGTAGGGGATTATGATACTTTTCTACAAGTTTATGAAGTTAAAAAGCTACAACTAGAATCTGCATTTAAAAAGCAACAACAAGAAATAACCGAACTAAAAGACTTTGTTTCACGAAACAAAGCACGTATCTCAACAAGAAACATGGCCATGTCCCGTCAGAAAAAACTAGACAAAATGGATATAATTGAATTAACAAAAGATAAACCAAAACCACAATTTCATTTTAAAGAAGCTAAAGCCTCTTCTAGAAGCATTTTTGAAGTTAAGAATTTGGTTATCGGCTACGATGAACCCCTCTCTCGTCCATTGAACTTACAAATGGAACGTGGACAAAAGATTGCACTTATTGGTTCTAATGGTATTGGTAAAACAACTCTATTAAGAAGTATAATTGGTGAAATCAAATCTATTTCCGGATCAGTTGAGCTTGGCGACAACTTAAATATAGGTTATTTTGAACAGGAAATGAAGGGTGGAGAGAACAAAACCTGTATTGAGAATTTCTGGGAGGATTTCCCTTCATATACACAATTCGAAATACGTTCTGCTCTTGCAAAATGTGGGCTAACAACAAAGTATATTGAAAGTAAAATCGTAGTCTTGAGTGGTGGGGAAAGGGCAAAGTTACGACTAGCAAAGTTAATAAATAAAGAGACTAATCTATTAGTTCTTGATGAGCCTTCTAATCATTTGGATGTTGATGCTAAAGAGGAACTTAAACGAGCGCTTAAAGAGTATAAAGGAAGCATTCTTCTAATAAGCCACGAGCCAGATTTTTATAAAGAAGTTATAACGGATATATGGAACCTGGAAACTTGGACAACAAAAATAATCTAATGTATAATTAATAAATATTATGTATAATTTAAAAGATTAAAGTGATTATAATAATTTAAAATAAGGGATGGATATTATGACAAAAAAAGATATCGCATGGGTTACTGACAGTACGGCCTTTATTACAGAAGAATTTAAAAATAACCCTGATGTGTATGTAGTCCCACTTAGAATCGTGTTTGGTGAAGAGGTTTTTGAAGACGGCATAGATTTAACAACGGATCAATTATATAATCGAATTAATAATCAAAAGGAATTACCAAAGACTTCACAGCCTTCAGTTGGTAGATTTGTCGAACTGTTTGAAAAATTAAAGCTTGAATATAACCATACAATCGCAGTTCATATTTCTGCTAAATTAAGCGGTACAGTTGCTAGTTGTACTGCTGCAGTAGAGATTTCACAGTATGAAGTAGAGGTAGTAGACTCCAAATGTATGTCATACACAATTACAACGTTAATTAACAAAGGAATGGAACTTGCCAAGCAAGGAATTAATTTCAAAGATATTGCCAAGAAACTTCGTCAAGAGACACAAAATGCAGAAAATTATATGGTTTTGGGTAATCTCGAGCAATTTTATAAAGGTGGTAGAATGTCTGGAACGCAATATCTATTAGGAAGTATACTTAGCATTAAACCAATTATTCAAATTAACACGCAAGGTGAATTCATGCTTTTTGAAAAAGTTCGTTCAGAAGCTAAAGCATTCAAGAGAATGTTAGATTTATTTCATAAATCATATGATAATTACAAAATTCCACAACTTCAAATAATGCATGGAAATGTTCTTACGAAAGCAACAGAATTAAAGAAAGAATTTTTAAAATTTTTCCCTAACCTAGATATTTTTATCGGAGAAATTAGTTCAACAATCGCAGTACATGCCGGCGAAGGTACAATTGCTTTAATATGGCATAATGAGGAAAAGTAAACATTATTCTTACATGGTGAATAAATATTGCAAGTTAAAAAATAAGAGCCAACTAATTAAGTTGGTTCTTATTTTTATAATATATACGAAATAGATAAATTAGAAGTAGTTAAATAAATTGATTATCTTTGTTGAAGAATGTTTGGTAGCCAAACTGTAGCATCAGGATAGTTGTAATTGCAACAGAACTAAAGATACCAAGCATTACAGCTATTTGATAGGCTATAGCTGTTGTAGGTGATACCCCAGCAAGTATTTGTCCGGTCATCATTCCTGGTAAAAACACAATCCCCATACCTATCATTGAGTTAATAGTTGGCATAATAGCTATCTCAAAATTACTATTTACCATTTGCTTTGTAGCAGCCTTTGAAGATGCACCCAGTATTAAAGACTCTTCAATTAGATTCCTCTGAATGCTAATTCCCTCTAACATTGACTTAACACCAATTGTAACTCCCGTCATAGAATTACCTATAAACATACCTGCTATCGGAATGAAATATTGCGGCTCATACCAAGGTTTTATTTGAACAACAATAAAGAGAAAATATAAGAGACAGGGAATATTACCTATGATCATTGAAAGACCTATCACTTTCTTTAGTGAATAAGTTAATTTACCTCTGAACTTTTTATAGACAGTATATATAGCAAATGCTTCCATTATAATAATTATTAACCCTGTAATTAATGGATTAGGATTATTAAAAATATAGACCAAAATATATCCACTTAAAATTAATTGCAAAGTCATTCTAATTGATGAAATAACTATTTCTTTTTCCCTTTTTATCCCACGAAGTCTTACAATAGCTAATACAACTAATATAAATAGATAAGCCAAAGCAACTTGTTTAAATGATAAGTCAATTATCTCATTCATAAATATACCTCTCGCTTATTATATTCCCCGTGCTTATTTCGATTAATTTATCTGAATATTTTTTTGCAATCTCAGAGGAATGAGTAACCATAACAATTTTTTTATTCCCAACCCTGCCTACTTCAATTAACATCTCTATAATAAATTTCTCTGTCTCACTATCCAATGCAGCTGATGGCTCATCAAAAAGATATATCTTAGGGTCAAGCAAAAGTATACGTCCTAAAGCAAGTCTTTGCTTCTCCCCACCAGATAAAAAATTAGGAAGATCATCTAGCTTCTTTTTCAATTTCACCTTCTCCAAAATTTCATATAAACTAACATCACTCGGTATTTTTGCTTCATGAAATTTAAGACCAATTATTAGGTTATTGCGAATGTCACCTTCAAAAATAGCAGGGTTTTGTGAAAGCATAACAATTTCCCTACGATGCTTAACGGACTCAATTTTATCAAGATTTAGTCCATTATATAAAATTACCCCTTCAGTTGGAGATAACATTTTATTTAATAATTTTAATATTGTTGTCTTACCACCACCACTTTCTCCAACCAAACAGGTTACATTCTCTTCACCTATTTCTAGTTTGGGTATATTTAAAATATTCTTATATTTAACATCAATAAACTCAAACATCTTTTTTTATACCTATACTAGTAATTGTAAGTTCTCTTTTGTTCACTATATCTCATCCTTTCTAATTATATCCCTTTTTAAGATTGATATAGAATTCTATATTAATTATAAACTTCTTAATATACTATCAACCCATTAGAATAATTAACAAGGGTAGGATTGCTTAAGATTGCATAAGAGCCAGCTAACTATGTTTGTTTTTGTTTATAACAATATCATTGACCGTATGTTTTGAATTTTTCTACCATATGTTCAATCTCTTCATAAGACAAAACGACTGGAGCCCCTATACTTTTTGCTCGAAAGTATATTTCTGCACAAAATTCTATTTCCTCCGCAATATTAAACGCATTTGCTATATCATAAGCACCAGCTAATAAACCGTGATTGGCTAATAGTACCGCTCTTCGATCCTTCATTGCTTCGAAAACATTCTCCGCTAACTCTTTCGTACCAAATGAAGCATACTTTGCACATCTAACATTAGGTCCCGCATGGGCAACTAAATATGAAACTGCCGGCAAACCCCAATTAAGTGCAGATATGGTAGTTGCAAATGGTGAGTGAGCATGAACAACCGCATTTATATCTTCTCTTCTTTGATAAAAGATACAGTGCATTGCAATCTCACTAGAAGGCTTTCTTTTACCATCCTTAACTTCACCATTAACGTCTAAAACAACAACGTCTTCAGGAGTTGTTTCTAAATAGTTCATACCACTTGGACTAATGGCTAATAAATTTTCCTCTCGATTAAATATGCTTATATTACCGCCTGTTCCCTTAGTAAGTCCACTTTTTATTAATTTTTTCCCATATTCAACAACCAATTCTCTTTCTACTTTAAGCAACAATAGACTTAATCTCCCTTCATTCTATCTAGCAATTCCATTTTTCTTGTAATAGTCATCGTTAACCTTTTTCTCTTCAACTAATCGATCAAGTGACAAAAAAACTAACCCAGCTATTATACTTCCAATTCCTAAAATAGTATATAAAACACTACCCAATTCTTTACCTAAAAGAAAACCCCCCAGGAGCGGGCCCGTTATACCCCCCAGTATCCATTGCAAACTCGCTACACCCATATAAGTTCCTCTTAATTCCTCAGGAGCAATATTTGCAACAAAAGTCATTTGCACGGGTGACATTAACATCTCGCCTAATGTATATATAGCATAAACAATAAGAAGTACAAACATTATTTGATAATATTCAGCACCAAGCTTATTAAATAATGATGGAAGCCAACCTAAAAGTAGTAACCCCAAACCGAATAAAAAGGCTCCATATAACATAACTTTTCCCATTAATCTTTTACTAGCCCATTTGGATATAGGAAATTGAAATAATACGACTAATAAACCGTTTAAGGTCATAAGATAAGGAAAGGGATTTTGCGTATCTGATAAAAATGGTAGTTCGTTATCAAAATGTATTGGTAACATCCCTTCAGTTTGTGAAAAACCCATCGAAATTATAACCCCAGTCATTACAAAAATTAATAGGAGTTTATCTTTTAAAATAATATTTAAAAATGTAAGCTTTTTTTCTTTTTGATAATTTAATCCTTTAACAATTTTTTCTGGTATTTTTTCTGGTAAAGTTTCACGAATAAATATAACAATTATTATCGAATATATAAATAATGTAGTCGAGGCTATAATGAAAATTAGAGTTTTAGATAATATAATAATCGATACCCCGAGTATTGGGCCAATTGCAGCACCAATATTATGCCCCATTCTTAATAGTCCGTACGCTTCTGTTCTTTTTTCCTCTAGTGTAACATCTGCTACCATAGCTGATGCAGCAGGGTTAAATAGAGAATTAAATAAACCCAGCAATGCAGATAAAAATATATATGCTATAAAACTATCAAAAAAAACAAAGCCCACCATAACAAAGCCATTGCCAAAATTAGAAATAAACATCATCGGTTTTCTTCCGTATCGATCAGCTAATCTACCACCAAAAATAGAGCCTACCATTGCTGTTATTGGAGAAACAGCCATTACAATACCCACCATAAAGATTGAATCTACCCTATCTTTTAAATATAGAGCAAAAAACGGCATAATCATCATAAACGATATTCCGTTAATAGTTTCACCAATAAACCTTATCCATACATTACGATCTATATTAATAAACAAGTTTTTAAATTTTTGCATTAGTATCCCCTAAGTATTTATTATTCAAATAGCTTTTTTAAACTTTCCTCAAAAGGCTGATATATAATTCCTTTTTCTGTTACAATAGCTGTAATATTTTCATACGGTGTAACATCAAACGCAGGATTATAGGTATTAACTCCTTCTGGAGCAGTAGATACTCCAAATCTTTTTGTTATTTCAGAAGATTCTCGTTCTTCAATAGGAATTTCTTTTCCCGACTTTGTCTTTAGATCAATTGTTGGTGTAGGTGCGGCTACATAAAATGGAATATTAAAATGTCTTGCTAGTATCGATACACCTAGCGTCCCAATTTTGTTCGCAGTATCACCATTTGCAGCTACTCGATCACAACCAACTATTACTGCACTAATTTTCCCCTGTTGCATAACCATTGCCGCCATATTATCGGTAATTACAACTACATCTATCCCAGCTTTTTGTAATTCAAAAGCAGTTAATGTTGACCCTTGAAGCCTTGGTCTAGTTTCATCTGCATATATTTTAAGGTTCCAACCTTTCTTCTTTGCTAAATACATTGGGGCAGTTGCTGTTCCATATCTAGTAGTCGCAAGAGCACCGGCATTACAATGTGTTAATATTCCCATACCATCCTTTAGCAAAGTTAATAAATTCTCTCCAATATTTCTATTAATCTCCTCATCCTCTTGATGAATACTAATAGCTTCTTGATGTAGAATTCTTCTAATTTCCTCAACTTCTAATTCTTTATTTTCAATAGCTTTATTTTCCATTCTTTCCAATGCCCAAAAAAGATTTACAGCAGTGGGTCTTGCTGTTGCAAGATAATCAGACTTAGTCTTTAATTCTTTGTAAAAATTTTTATATTTACGCTCTTTAGTATTTTTTATTCCTAGATAAAGACCATAAGCAGCAGCAACACCAATAGCTGGGGCTCCTCTTACCTTCATAACTCTGATTGCTTCCCAGACACCTTCAGCTGTATCAAATTCTTCATAAACAACATTATTAGGTAATAATGTTTGGTCTAATAATATTAACTTTTCATTTTCCCATTTTATTGATAAAATTTCTTCCATATTCTTTCCCCCTAGTTCAACAAAACAACTAAAATATCAAACTAAATTCTTTTTGCTGCCTTTTTCAATGTTAGTAAAAAATCTTCTCCAGTCTTGTAACTATCTCTGGCCATTATATATTCCTTTGCAGCAGTTAAACAAATTCTTTCAGCTCTTACTCTTTTATTTTCATCCAAAATTGAAGTTATGTCCTTAACTTGGGCTAATCCAACAACCCGACGGTTTAGTTCTAGTCCAATCACCCCAGCGGTGTCTCTTAATATAGTTCCTAGATACCAGTTCGCAAAACCCACTTCTTTTGCTAGAATTTCCGAAACATTCTGATGCCATTTAGCCAAGAATTTACCACAAAACATATCAATTATTTCAACAATAGTACACTCTAACCACTTAGTATAATCCACTCTATCCTCTTCAGTTTTAATTGTAGCATCAGCATTTACCCAAGCAAAAATCAGGTTAGCAATAACGTTACCAACATCATAACCAATAGGACCATAAAACGCGAATTCGGGGTCGATTACCTTTGTAGAGTTAGATTTAATGAAAATAGAACCAGTGTGCAAATCACCATGGATAAGAGCTTGCGCGTTTGTAATAAACTCAAACTTTAATTTGGCAACTTCAAACCGAAGTTCGCTATCCTCATAAAGTTCCTTCGTTACCCAAGAAAGGTTCGGTGGGTATACATCGTTGCGATTTTTATAATTATTATATGGTTCAGTGTAAACTAAATCCTCAGTAATCTCACAAAGTTCTGGATTTATATAACTTTTAACAAATTGTTTCTTATTTTTATGTTCGAGTACAACGTCGGATGTTAACAATAATGTATTAACCATAAATGTTGTTATGTGGTCAACAAAAAGTGGGAATTTCTGATGTCTAATTAGAGCATCCCGCATTATCATATGGTCAGATAAGTCCTCCATTACAAAGCAACTCATTATTTCATCATACTTATAAACTTCAGGAACTAAGCCAGGTGCTAGTTCCCCTTCGAGCTTAAGTACATTTGACTCAATTCTAATACGGTCTGTCGAAAGTCTGAATTCGTCAGAAATGCGGGCCGTTACACCAGCTTGTTTGATTATAACAGATTTATCTGAATACCTATCCCAGACACGAAAAACATAATTAATATTGCCATCACCGATTTCCTTACACTCTAAATCGGTACTATCAGCAAACATAGTTAATTTTTCCTTACTATAATCTATTACATCACTTGGTTTCATTAAAAAATATGTATTAAATTTGGACATCAAAAAATTCCTCCTTATGTTCAAATTGAATTTTAATAGGTTAGCTTACATTAATCAATTATATATCATTAATAGTACATATAAAAAGAGTCTTTTTAACACTATATAGAGTTAATTCTTATTGATATATGCAATAAAAAAAGATGTTCCTTCCTCAACAGCGGAACATCTTGATAACTAGTTTTGATCAAGTTTTATTTTTGAATCATATCCTCGTTTCGACCTACTGGTTCTTCTAATATTGAATGTTCAATACTCATTGGTTGACCTTCTACTGTCATTTTGACTTTGTTAACATCATTGAATTCAGTTAATGTATTTACTATAGAATTGATTGTCATTGCTTCGCCTGTTGCTCCGCCCCAATGATTTATATGCATCTCTTGTGAGAAATCTACACTAAGTATATCGCCATTCAATTCGACTGAATTTATCTTAACTTCGATTGGTATAGTTTTATATAATATGGTGCTTTCAGGACCTTTTATCAGTTCCTCTAAAACACTTCTAAATAATTCTTCTCTTGTAGAATCAGTAGTTAATACTATATTCCTCTTTTCGGCGGCAACTGCAGTAGCATTTTGATTAGCAAAATATAAAGTAACTTCTTGAGATTGTGTTTCTGGTACTTCACTTTGATTCGGCACTGGTGGCGCTTGGTTATCATCATTCGATGCACATCCTATTAATGAACCAGCAATCAAACCAAGAATAAGTAATAACATCATAAATCTTCTCATAAAAACACTCCTTAAATTCCTTTATAACTATTATACCCTATTAAAAACTATTTTATATAAAAAGTAAGGCAAAACAAGGGGACGGTTCTGTTTCGTAGTTCAGAAACAGGAGAACCGTCCCCTTGTTTTTTACCTAATAAATAGGCTGTTATCACCGTTACGCTATTTGCCTAAATGAATAATGTATTAGGGGAAAAAGTAAAAAAGGGGGATTTTAACATGAAAAAAGCTAATGCCTCATTATTATGTTTACAGCAATTAGAATTTGCAGCTCTTGAAATTAAGCTATATCTTGATATTCACCCAAATGAAGAAATGGCTCAAAGAGATTTTACCAAGTACACCTTTCAAATAGCACAACAAATGCCTACAGTTGAAAGATATTATGGACCTTTAACTCAATTTGGTCCGTCACAAGAAAATCCTGCTAGATGGATAGAAGAGCCTTGGCCTTGGGAATTACAATATTAAAATTATAAGAGGTGAAATATATTTATGTGGATGTATGAGAAAAAATTACAAAGACCTATTTGTGTTGAAGGAACGGATCTAGGCATGGCAAAGTTCCTAATAACACAATATGGTGGACCAGATGGAGAATTATCAGCTGCTTTAAGATACTTAAATCAAAGATATAGTATGCCAAATAAAAGGGCAAAAGCATTATTAACAGACATTGGCACGGAAGAATTAGGTCATCTGGAGATGATTGCAACAATGGTATATAAGCTGGTAAAAGATGCTACTCCTGAACAGATGAGGGCCGCGGGACTTGGTTCGCACTATGCAGAGCATAGCAATGCACTATTCTATGTAGATGCTGCAGGTAATCCTTGGACTGCAGCATATATTCAAGCGAAAGGAGATCCTATTACTGATTTAGTAGAGGATATTGCAGCTGAGGAAAAGGCCAGATCAACTTACGAGAATCTTATAAAATTAACCGATGATTCAGGTCTAATAGACGCACTTAAATTTTTACGAGCAAGGGAAGTTGTTCACTCTCAAAGATTTAGAGAAGCTTTATATATTGTTAGAAAAGACCTAGAGAATAACTGTTACGATATGGATGCATTTACTGTTAAGAATGAATTTACTAATACAAACATTTCCCCAGATGATATTCTCAATTAATAATAATAACTTTTTGAAAGGAGGGATAATTTAGTGAGACGAAGACCATATCCTCCAATTCCGATGCCACCAGTAAAGCCTATGCCTACACCACCATTAGATTATACTGAACAATTTCCAATAAATGTAGCATTGCAAAATGGTACATTGTTTAAATATTTATTTGATCCATATCCTTCTTAATATAATCATTTTAAATTATAAAGGTGCAGCTTTAATGAAAAGCGCACCTTTATAGCTTTTTATAAAAATGTTTAGTTCATTTGCAAAAAACTGTTACATAAATCTATACGTCTATAACTATTTTATAATGTCTTAACCATGTATTAACTTGTATAAGATAAGCCAGAAATTGAGGGCCTGTCATTAATTGCCCAAACCACGGTTCCTTAAAACTTATTCCACCATTGGCAATTAATTCTTTAATATAATTACAATCAATTAAGTTTAATATAGGCGAAGTATTATCATTAATAATAGATAATAGTTTCCTACAAACCTCGTCACTAAACTTTGGATCATGTGTTTTTGGATACGGACTTTTACGGCGCTCAACAATCTCTTTCGGAAGTAAATCCTTCATAGCTTTCCGTAGTAATCCTTTTTCCCTTTTATCCAAATACTTTACTTCCCAAGGGACGTTCCAAAGATACTCTACTAGTCGATGATCCGCAAAAGGAACCCTTACTTCTAACCCTACCGCCATAGACATCCGATCTTTTCTTTCAAGCAAGTTCGCCATAAACCAATTCATATTTAAATAAAATTGTTCTCTTACCTTTCTTTGTTCTACATTTTCTCCATCTAACAAAGGAACTTCTATAATTGACTGTTCATAGCGGGTCTGAACATACTCCTTTATAAGTATTTTTTCTTTTAAAGCAGGTGATAAGATTTTCTTTCGCTCATCTAATGATCGTAGCCATGGAAAATTATTTGAAAGTAGATACTCATTTTGATAGAACCAAGGATATCCACCAAAAATTTCGTCAGCACACTCGCCAGATATACCAACCGTTGCGCCTTTTTTTATTTCCTTACTAAAAAGATAAAGTGATGAGTCTACATCTGCCATTCCTGGTAAGTCCCTTGCCAAAACAGCTTTATCCAGAGACTTTAGAAGTTTCGAATTACCAATCATAATATAATGATGTATTGAATCTATATTATTGACCATCTTTTTAATCCATGGAATATCAGCATCTGGTTGAGTTTTAGTAGCTTTGAAGTGTTTATCATTACCAATAAAGTCAACTGAATAGGTATTTAGTTTTCTTCCTGTTTTCTTATATTCCTTTGAAGCGATAGCAGAAATAATGCTTGAATCTAATCCTCCGGAAAGAAATGTGCATAGGGGAACGTCTGAAACCAGTTGAATTTTTATTGCATTTGTAACTAATTCTTTTACTTTTTCAATAGTGTTTTCTAAATTACCTTCATGAGGCTTACTCTCTAAATGCCAATATTGTTTAATACTTACACCTTTTTTATTAAAAATCATATAATGTCCTGGTCTTAATTCTGATATTCCGTCAAAAACTCCTTGACCAGGTGTCCTAGAAGGCCCCAACCCAAATACTTCACACAGTCCCTCCTCAGATATCTTTGCTTTTATATCTGGATGTGCCAAAATCGCTTTTATTTCCGAACCAAATAATAATTGATTATATTTTTCTAAATAGAAAAGAGGTTTAACCCCCAAACGGTCGCGCGCGAGAAATACTTGTTGCTTTGAACTATCCCATATCCCAAAAGCATAAATTCCGTTAAGATAATCAACACAATTTTCTTTCCACTCGATATACGATTCTAAAAGAACCTCAGTGTCAGAATGAGAAGTAAATTTATGTCCACGTAATATTAATTCCTCTTTTAATTCTCTTGTGTTATATAATTCCCCATTATAAATTATAACGTATTCGTTCTCTCCATATTTACGTAGCATAGGTTGTGCACCGCCGATAGGATCAATAACGATTAATCGCGTATGAGCAAAACCAATATGATTAGATATCCATTGACCTTGAGCATCAGGACCACGATGGTTTAAGGAGTCTCCCATTTTTTTTACTATTTCCGTATACTCTGTAAGATTTTTATCCCAATCTATCCAGCCAGCTATTCCACACACTAGTTTCACTCCCTATATGTGAATTTTCTTGGTATATAGGCAAAAAACACACCAACTTAAATACTCCCTTAGAAGAAGATGCTTAGTTTTCCTCTTTTAGGTAAGGTATGTAAGATGGTGTGTTTCTAGAATTTGTCTTATAAATAATTCACTTTAGTTTTGTCATGTTAAGTTCATGCCGTTCTTTTATTTCATCACTCCAAGTAGAGTCATCAATTTTTTCGTTTTTATATAAAGACTTTATATATTTAAGGTTAGAATTTAGTAAGTCTATTGAACCAACCTCACCATGTCCTGTTATGATTAACTCTGAATTAATCCCTATGTATTTATTTAATGAATCAATATATTCTTCTAGATTCTTGTATTGGATATAAGGGATAGGATCCTCAAGATTATCTCCTACATATAATGTTCTTGTTTTTTTATCATAACAAGAAGCCGAATCTCCTGTATGCCCTGGCGTAAAGAAAAATTCTACATCATCTTCCGAAAAGAGTATGCTTTGACTAAATAATAAATTTGGATAGGTGAGCACAACTTTACCCTTTGAATGATGTTTATTCTTTTCAAAATCTTTATAAAAATTCTCGTTAAGATATTCTTTACATTTAGTATGTGCTAGTATAATTGAACCTTCAAAAGCGCAATTTCCCCATACATGATCCCAATCATGGTGTGAATTAAAGATAATTATAGGTTGTTCTCTTTTATCCTCCACAATCATCATCTTTATTGGTTCCATTGAATCAGGACCTAAAAAAGTATCACAAATATATGTATATTTTTGACCATATACTACGAAAACATTTGTTTGATCTAGTTCGGGATAACTAATAATTATATTTCGTGAATTAAGACGATTAATTCTCATAATATAAATTTTTCTCCTCAACAGTCATTTTTATCCAGGCATCGTAACCACCTTCTAAAACTTTTGCATCAAACCCCGCCATTCGTAAGATTCCTGCTGTTTGAGAAGCCCATTCCCCTGAATAACAAATTAACAATAATGTTTTATATTTAGGGAGAGTAGGAATTGCTTTACCTATTTCAGGCATTACTATATTTACCGCTCCTTCAATATGTCCTTCATTATAATCATTAGCTCTACGTAAATCAACAATGTAATAATTTTCTAAATCTTCTTTTACTTCTTGAGCCTTTAGCATATTTATCCCTTTTAAATAGGTAAAGTATTCAATAGAAGCTTGAGTTATAATATTTTCTTTGTTAAATATTTTATCTGCCTGTACTAAAGCAATCTTTTGTCCAAAAACAACTCCTAGAGCCATAATGGTTAAACCAATCGCGGTCATTTTAAGTATCTTCAAGCCATCCATTAAATATTTTCCCTCCAATAAGCAAATACCTGTTTATATTATTTGCTAATCGAGGCTATCTTAACCCTTTAATACAAAGCTTTGACTATGAAAGCAATAAGTAAACCAAATATCGAACCTATAAAAACTTCAAAAGGTTTATGACCAAGTAGTTCTTTTAACGGTGAACCACTAAATTCTTTTGGGTTACTTGATTTATACTTAACCTGTTCAATTAATAATTGAAAATCCTTAATCAAAACGTTTAAAACCTGTGCATGTTTGGATGCCTGATAACGTATTCCTGCTGCATCCCACATAGTTATTGCAGCAAAAACAAATGAAATAGCAAAGTATGTTGTACCGACTCCATATTGAATTCCAATTGCTACAGTTAACGCTGATACAAAAGCGGAATGAGAGCTTGGCATTCCTCCATTACTAAATATTATCATTGGTTCAATTTTTCGATTTATTATTGCATTCACAGGAAACTTTAGCAGCTGAGCAAAAAACATTGCTGCCATTGCTGAAATTAATGGATAGTTATTAAATAATGCCATTTTGATAACCCCTCATTGTTATAATATTAATTGATATATAAGAACTATAGTTCCAACTGTAACACAATAATATGTAAAATAAATTAACTTGCCTCTATTTACAATACCTATAAACCATTTTATTGCAAAAACAGCAGATACCAATGCAACTGTAAAAGCTAAAAAATAATTAAATAGATTGGCAATAGTTAATTGTTCAATTAACTCATCAACCTTAAGTAACATGGTACCTATACTTACAGGTATTGCCAAAAAGAAGGAATACCTAAGTGCTAACTCTTTATTTAAACCACGATAGATTGACGCAAAAATGGTCGCACCTGCTCTACTTATTCCAGGAACTAAAGCTATAGCTTGAAATAAACCTATCCATAAAGCATCCTTAAGAGTTAGTTGATTTTTTACCCCATCTTTTTTTGAAATAAAATACAGAGCTATGCCAGTTATTATTAGTGCAACTGCAACAGTTGTTAAAGATTTTAGGTTGCTTTCTATATAGTCTGCAAAAGCTAACCCGAGAATTAAAACGGGAATAGTTCCTATAATTAGATATAAACCAAAATAGAATTCATCACGATCAGTATCGTTTTTACTTATAATATAACTAAAAAAACCAATAATTAGTTTAATTAACTCTTTTCTAAAAACAATAACCAAAGCCATAAATGTTGCGAAGTTTAAAAGAACTTCAAAAGCTAACCCAGGTATATCAATCTTAAAGAGCTCCTCAAAAATTACTAGATGTCCACTACTACTTATTGGCAGCCATTCAGTAATTCCTTGTATCAAACCCAAAATTAAGTATAATATCCAATCCATCTAGTTCTATCTCCTTAAAAAATATATATATTATTTTATCACTTTTGAATTTTTTTTTCAGAAAAATATAAGGACCCTCATTATAATGAGGGTTCTTATATTTTTCGTTTAAAATTTAACTTGATTTCTTCCAGCTCTCTTTGCCTCATATAATAATTGATCTGCATTATTAACCAAATCATCAACGGACTGTTCACTTCTATATTCAGCTACACCAAAACTTACGGTAACCTTATTTAAACCCTCTACACTAAAATGGAAATTTTCAATTATTCTTCTAAGTTTCTCTGCAACTTCTACAGCTTCCGATAGCTTGGTCTGGAACAAAATTATTATAAATTCCTCTCCACCCCATCTAAATAAGTAATCTGTTTCCCTAATATTACCTTTAACTAATTTCGTTAATTCCTTTAAAACTATATCACCACTATTGTGTCCAAACTCATCATTAATTTTCTTAAATCGATCGATATCATACATTATTAATGTAATATTATTCTCGTACCTGTCTTTGCGTTTAATTTCTGCTTCTATTATTTCATAAAATTTCTTTCGATTATAAGCATTTGTTAAGGTATCAGTTACAATAAGTTCTTCAATTCTATTGCTATTCCAACTTATTACAAAATAAATAATTATAGATATTATCCATAATAATAATACAAGCAAGCTGTTAATAAGAAATACTTTATCATAATAATCTAACATAACGTTTTTACCTGTAAAAATCAGATATGCTGCTCTTTCATTATAAATATTGTCTATTGCAATAAAAGTTAATAAGTGATTTTTCCCATCTATTTTTGTATTAATGACAAAACTTTCCTCAGTCTTTTCCAACTGAATTATCTCTTCCTTAACCTTGAGGCTAATTTTTTTCATTAAATCATAATTATTCTGATTACAAGAAAAATATTCGTAAATCTCACGATCACATAAATAACCTTCAATAATATTGCAATCTACATAATTATCCAAATATTCTTCCCATACTTTTTCCTCAACAACATCCTTCTTAATGATAAAATAACCTTTTATATTAAATAAATCATTAAAAGCCTTAATTACGGAACTATAAGAAATACTTGTTTCTTCAGTTCCAATAAATCGACCCTCATTAAATAACGGGTAAACGAATCTATAACCATTAAAAATTCGTCCCTCTTCAAATCCTTCAACATATTTTTGACCCTCATTTGCCATAACTATCGTCGGTCTAATCTCCTTCAAATTATCTCCATAGGACTCTGGAGCGTGCATTCTTGCAAACGATGTAAAATCGACCAAATGGAATTGAAACTGTCTGAATTGATTCATAATAGCATTATTATAAGTATAATCTAATATATCTATTAATCTCTTTCTAAGTATATCTTTTTCTTGTTCATCGGCATAATTAGCCCGCTCCATAATATCTAATATTTCTTTATTACTACTAATAACCTCTTCATAATAAGTCTTTGCGTTTATCTTATACATATATATAATTGTATTATAATAATTTGTGTAATTTTCTATACTATCGTTTTTACAATTATTAACACTATTATAATAATCATTAATTTGAACGAATTCTAACAACCCCAAAGCAATTGTTACAACTATTAAAAAGATAATTAATATTTTTTTCTTTTCCATGTCGGCACCTCTTAAAGTCTTAGATAAAGAAATTATAATCCAAAAAACACCAGCTAGCAATAGTTGGTGTTTCAGTCTTAATGAAATAAAGAAAGCAAGCCTATAAGCCGAGTCCTGTTCTTCAGCGGTTTTAACGCACTAATGCTCCCACTATTGAAGCGGTAATCATCTATCTAGGTCACATATTACTATGTGACTCAAGCGACCAACCCGAATGCAGAGCGAGCAACTCTAAACGCATTCCTATGAGGTCTTGCACCAGATGGGGTTTACCAGCCAATATGTCACCATATTGGCTCGTGGTCTCTTACACCACGGTTGCATCATCACCTGCACCAAAAAGGTACATAGGCTGTCTATTTCTGTGGCACTATCCTTCAGATCGCTCTGACTGGACGTTATCCAGCATCCTGCTCTATGGAGCTCAGACTTTCCTCTCGTGGCCTCTTGCGAATATCCACCAGCGATTACCCAGCTTACTTTCTATATTATTATGAATTTAATCACAATGTTTAAAGTATATCAAATTTTAAGATAACAAACAATATGTTGTTACATACATATATGGAAATTGTTTCATTATAAAAATTTAAAAGGATTAGTATTAACCTCCGAAATTAGTACCTCAACATCTAAATTATTCTTATTTATTTCCGTTTCTAAATAATTTTTAACACTTTCAAAAACAAGCTTCTCAGTATGGTGTCCTACATCAATTAGTGCTAAATCATTTGCCATTGCTTCATGAGCGGTATGATAATATATGTCTCCAGTTATAAGTACATCAACACCAACAAATGCCGCTTTATTAACATAGCTATCTCCATCACCACCGACAATTGCAACTTTATTTATTAATTTATTTAGATTACCAACAACTTTTACTCCTTCGACATTAAGTTGCTCTTTAATTAATAGCGCAAAATCTTTAAGCGATAATGTCCTTGGAATAACTCCCTTACGTCCTATACCAAATTTATTGCCAATATTTTCTAGTTGGTATAGGTCATAAGCAACTTCCTCATAAGGATGTGCCTTTATCATCGCCTTAATAATTTGGGCCTGTTTATTTTCAGGTATAATTGTTTCAATTCTGACTTCATCAACGTTTTCCAATTTTCCTTGTTTCCCAATAAATGGAGTAGAATTATCTAAAGGCTTAAATGTTCCAGTCCCATTTATATTAAAAGTACAATGACTGTAGTTTCCAATCCACCCTGCCCCATTATTAGAAATAGCCTCAAAAACTTTTTGCTGATAATTTTTAGGAACATAAACTACTAATTTAAGATATTTCTGTATATAGTTAGTTTCTAAATTTTCAATATCTAATAACCCTATTTTTTTGGCTAAAACATCATTTACGCCACCAACAGCCACGTCAAGATTAGTATGTGCTACATAGACAGAAATATTATTTTTTATAAGCTTTTCGAAAACTCTACCCTGTGGTAAATCGGTTCTTATATTTTTTAAAGGTTTATATATTAATGGATGATGAGAAATAATTAAGTCCACTTTTTTTTCAATTGCATCATCAACTACATTCTCTAAAATATCCAACGTTAACATAATTTTTTTTATATCTTTATATAATGTGCCAATCTGTAATCCAATCTTATCATCTGCTAATGCAAAATACTTAGGTGCTAATTGTTCGAAAATTTGTATAATAAATTGTCCTGTTGAAGGCATTTAATCACCTCTTCTATCCATCTATAATCATTTTGAAATTCTATTTTCTTAATATTTTTTTCATTTTCGTCAAAAGATTTATCTAACTGCTTTAAAATATAACTGACCTTTTTTAATTCCATTTTCCATTTATAAATTAATATTTCAGGCTTTTTTTCATATAGAATGGGTCCAACCTTGTATAGATCTTCTTTTCCCCTCGGAAATAGATTATTAAACTCTACTTGATAAGCGGGATCTAATTTATCAACCCTGTGCTCTGCAACAATTATCTCGTATATTTGCCCATCCTCTTCTAATATTTCCTCATCCACTATGCTCCAATGATTATTGTCAAGCCATATCCTTACTTCTTTTTCTCCAACATTAGGTTGGAGAATAAGTCTTTCAACATTATTTAGCTTTTCCTTTCCACTTTCTAAGATATTAGCTATCAACATTCCACCCATGCCCGCAATTACAATTATATCTATTTCTTCCCCTTGCTTTATAACCTCTAACCCATCACCTTTACGTACAGAAACCTTTTTACCCAGATTATAATTCATTGTTTGTTTTAAAGAAGAATTATATGGTCCCTCATTTATCTCCCCAGCAATAGCAAATAAGGATATCTCTTTGCTGATAAGGTAACTAACTAACAGTGCATGATCCGATCCAATATCTGCAATCCTCTTATTTTTAGGTATATAATCTGCAATTTTTAATAAACGTTTAGACAATTTTATATCCTGCATATATACTCCTTTTTACAATACCCTCAACTTATTCCATATCAACACATATATTATAACTATCGATAAAATTGATTGCAAAATTATTTTATTCGAAAATTTGCATCAGTTACTAAAAAGATGTAAAATGTAAGCGTAACCATTAAATGTATTAAAAAAATGACCCGCAAATTTGCAGGTCTTACTCTAAGAAATCTTTTAATCGTTTACTTCGACTTGGATGACGTAATTTACGTAAAGCTTTTGCTTCAATTTGACGAATTCTTTCCCTCGTCACTCCGAAAACTTTACCTACTTCTTCTAAAGTTCTTGTTCTACCATCATCAAGCCCAAAACGTAAACGTAAAACATTTTCTTCTCTTTCTGTTAATGTATCTAGAACATCTTCTAATTGTTCTTTTAATAATTCATATGCAGCTGCGTCAGAAGGTGCAACCGCGTCTTGGTCCTCGATAAAGTCACCAAGATGTGAGTCATCTTCTTCACCTATTGGGGTTTCTAGTGAAACTGGCTCTTGAGCTATCTTCATAATTTCGCGTACCTTTTCGGTAGTTATTTCCATTTCTTCTGCAATTTCTTCCGGTGTAGGTTCCCTTCCTAAATCTTGAAGTAATTGTCTAGAAACCCTAATTAATTTATTAATTGTTTCAACCATATGAACTGGTATACGAATCGTTCTTGCTTGGTCAGCTATGGCTCTAGTTATAGCTTGTCGTATCCACCATGTAGCATAAGTACTAAACTTAAATCCTTTACGATAGTTGAATTTTTCTACTGCCTTTATTAGACCCATATTACCTTCTTGGATTAAATCCAAGAACAGCATGCCTCTTCCAACGTATCTTTTAGCTATACTTACTACAAGACGTAAATTAGCCTCTGCTAATGAACGCTTTGCTTCTTCATCACCCAACTCAATCTTCTTTGCAAGTTCAATTTCTTGTACTGCAGATAATAGTGGTACACGCCCTATCTCTTTAAGATACATTCTAACAGGATCGTTTATTTTTATACCAGGTATATCAATGTTTTCAATGTTAATATTACCTAAATCTTCATCGCTATCTTCAAACAACAATACACGTTCATCCTCAGTATCATTAACTACTTCTATACCTTGATCATTTAGGTATTCAAAAAATTCATCAATCTGTTCTGAATCCTGTTCATATGTTGCTAGTTTTTCAACTATTTCTTTATATGAAACACTATTCATTTTTTTACTTTTTTCAATTATCTGTTCTTTTACTTGCTCTAGTGTGAATTCTGTGTCTACTTTTTGATTGTCATTATATGCCATAATATAAAGCCCCCTTCCCTAACATAATTAACTTCTCCCTTTCTTGCGTAATATGCGCAAGTTAATTATCTCTAGTCCTAATTCAACTGATTTAGCAATATTATTACTTCTCTCTGCCTTAATTTGCTCTTCTCTTTTACTTTTAACTTGAATATCAATGTCATGATTTTTTACTTGCATTATATAGTCGTCTAGTTCATTTTGTGAGACATCCTCATTAATCTCGAGCATTGCAATCTTAGTTGCTATCTGTCTATATTTATCATCGTCAATTGAAGATATAAAACGGTTAATCTCTGGAATATTCCCCTTACCATAATAAGAATATAAATAAGCCGCTAATACAGCAAAATCTTCAACGTGAAACTCACTCCCAATTTCATTGCTAACTTTCTCAGTTATTTCACTACTTTTCATCATTAAATAGATTAAAATTTTCTCCGAATTATAGTAAGCAGGTAAAAGTGAATTATCTTTACCAAAATCATTACCATTTTTTATAATATTATTCCACTCCGTACTAAGTTTATCCCTAGTTAGAGCTTTTTTATTCGTTTTTTCCTTACAAATTTGATTAAAGTCACTCTTTAATGAATTAATAGAAATTTGAAACTCCTCTGAAAGTAACTTTAAGTAATGGTCTCGTTCAACCTCATGCTTTAAGTCAGATATTATTTCTAATGCCTTTCTCAAATAATCCAGCCTTTTTGTATCGTCTTTTAGGTTGAATTCCTTTCGAATATGTGTAAGCTTAAAATTAGTAACAGAGACTGCTTGATCAATAATATCTTTCTGAAAAGAGTCAGCACCATACTCTGATAAATAATCATCGGGATCATAGCCTTGAGGTAAAAGAACTACTTTTATTTTACATCCTGTTTTTGATAAAATCTCTATTGCTCTTAAAGTAGCCTGTTGTCCAGCCGTATCAGAATCATAACAAATAAGTATTTCGTTAGCATAACGTCTTAAGATATTAGCCTGTTGCTCAGTAAGAGAGGTACCAAGTGATGCCACTCCATAATTAACCCCGGCTTTCCAGGCTGCAATTGTATCTACATAACCCTCAAAAAGAATAACTCTCCCGTTTTTTCTGATCTCTTTTTTAGCCAAGTGTAAATTATACAATACTCCACTTTTATTAAATATTTTTGTTTCTTGACTGTTTAAGTACTTGGGATGTCTATCATCTAAGACACGCCCACCAAAGGCAATAACCTTCCCTTGAATATCCGCAATAGGAAAAATTATTCTATTCCTGAAATGATCATAATTACGTCCATCGTCTGTTTGTGCAACTAAACCAGCCTCTTTCAATACCTCCAAATTAAAACCTCTTTTTAGTAAAAAATTGGCTACTGTATCTGAAGAAGATGGGGAATATCCTAGATTAAATGTTTCAATATGTTCCCTATTAAATCCTCTTTTTGATAAGTATTGAAGTGCAGGTTGCCCCTGTTCCGTTTCTAGAAGCAAGTAATGATAAAATTTACTCGCCAAGCTATAGGCTTCCAATATACTAACCCTTTGTTGATCTTTTATCTCAGGTGCAGTAAAGTTATCAATTTGGGGAATATCTAATCCTGAATCTTTAGCCAAATATGAAACAGCTTCAACAAAATCAAGACCTTCAATATTCATAACGAAACGAATTACATCACCGCCTGATCCACAACCAAAGCAATAATATATTTGTTTGTCTGGTGATACTGAAAAAGATGGTGTTTTCTCGGAATGAAAAGGACATAGCCCAAAATAGTTGTGACCACTTTTCTTTAATTGAACATATTGCCCAATAAAATCAGTAATATCATAGTGATGTCGAATACTGTCAATTATTTCGTCAGGGATAAAATTTGATGACATAAAAACACCCTCAGTTTCATACATTCTCCATACTTTCTATTTCTCCTGCTTAGTTAGTGAAATTTTTCTTAGTTTTTCGACAAAATTTTCACTCTCAAAACTACAGTTCTGGCAAACATATTGCTAATTAAAAATATTCTACACTAATATTTTAAATCCTTCTTGTCGAAATTTGTAATTTAATATTATCAAAAACAAAAAAATACCCTAAATAACTATTTAAGTAATTTAAAGTATATTTTTGTTTAGCAAATTATTTTATAATTTTTATCTGTTTTTTATTGTTGCTTGTGCTGCTGCCAGCCTAGCTAAAGGTACTCTGTATGGGGAACAACTAACATAGTTAAATCCATTTTTATAAACGAATTCTATTGAACTCTTTTCTCCACCATGCTCTCCACATATTCCAACTTTTAAATTAGGTTTACTAGTTCTGCCTAGCTTAGTTCCTATTTCTATTAATTTCCCAACGCCACCTTCATCTATTGAGATAAATGGATTATCAGGAAGTATTTTTTGGTCTACATAATAATGTAGGAATTTACCTTCAGCATCGTCTCTACTAAATCCAAAGGTTGTTTGTGTTAAATCATTTGTTCCAAAAGAGAAAAAGTCAGCGTGTTCAGCTATTTGGTCTGCAGTCAACGCGGCACGCGGAATCTCAATCATTGTTCCAATCATATATTTAAAATCAGTATTGGTTTTAATTTTCAACTTTTCCGCAACATCAATTACTAAATCTTTCATTAACTTAAGTTCATTGACGTGTCCAACTAACGGAATCATTACTTCTGGTTCAACAATAATATTTTCTTTAGCTAATTCAATAGTAGCTTTAAAAATTGCTTCAGCTTGCATCGCATATATCTCAGGATAAGTTATGCCTAATCGACATCCCCGATGTCCAAGCATAGGATTGAATTCAGAAAGGTTGCGTACCTTCTTCAATAGATGTTCTTTTTCTTGAATTACATCCTCGTTTCCATCCTCGTATTTAAGCTTTATGATTTCACAAGCTAATTCCTCTGCATTTGGTAAAAACTCGTGTAATGGGGGATCTAATAGACGTATTGTAACAGGTAATCCCTGCATCTCTCTTAATATTCCTTCAAAATCACCTTGCTGCATCGGTAGTAATTTCCCCAATGCTTTTTTTCTTTCCTCGATATTTTCAGCTAAGATCATTTCCCGTACTATAGGAATCCGTTTAGGATCCATAAACATATGTTCTGTCCTACATAAACCTATTCCGCTAGCACCCAGTTCTCTAGATTTTCTTGCATCCTCAGGATTATCAGCATTAGCTCGAACGTCAATTTTTTTTATTTGATCCGCCCATTCTAATAATTCCTTAAACTCAACAGATAATTGAGGTTCGATTAATTCCACTTCACCCAAAACAACATTTCCCGTGCTACCATCAATTGATACAATATCGTATTCTCTTAAAGTTAAACCTTTATCTAGAGTAATTTCCTTCTTCTTTAGGTCAAGTTTTAACGACTCACAACCAGTAATACACGGTTTCCCCATGCCTCTAGCAACAACAGCTGCGTGACTAGTCATTCCACCCCTACTCGTTAGTATACCTTGGGCAGCAACGATTCCGTGTATGTCATCCGGTGTTGTTTCTGGTCTAACCAAAATTACCTTCTCCCCGTCAAGATTCATCTTCTCAGCATGATCGGCATCAAAAACTATTTTACCAGTCGCTGCACCTGGAGAAGCAGGTAAACCCTTTGCAATTACCTCTAATTTTATACTTGTATCAATTTGTCTATGTAGCAATTTATCAAGATGATCAGTATCAACACGTAATAAAGCAGTTTCTTTGTCAATTATACCCCCTTTGACAAGTTCAACCGCAATTTTTACCGCTGCTTGAGCAGTTCTTTTTCCATTTCTTGTTTGTAATAAGTATAATTTGCCTTTTTCAATAGTGAATTCTATATCTTGTAAATCTTTATAATGACTTTCTAATTGATTAGCAATATCAACAAATTGATTATAAACTTCTGGATTAACAGAACTTAAAGTATTAATCGGATTTGGTGTTCGTATACCAGCTACAACATCTTCACCTTGGGCATTCATTAAGTATTCACCATATAAAACAGCTTCCCCCGTGGAAGGATTTCTTGTAAATGCTACACCTGTTCCTGAATCTTCTCCTGTATTTCCAAAAACCATTAACTGAATGTTAACAGCAGTTCCTAAATGATCTGGAATTTTATTAATCTTGCGATAAACAATAGCTCTTTGATTATTCCAAGAATTAAATACCGCATTAATTGCCAACTCTAATTGTTTCTTTGGATCTTGAGGAAACGGTTCTTTTGTTTTGCTTAAAACTATTTTTTTGTAACCCTCTATTACATTTTTCCAATCACTAGCATCTAATTGAGTATCTTCGCTTATATCTTTATTCTCTTTTATCAAATCTATCTCTTTTTCAAACAAATAATGATCTATCTCTAAAACAACATTGCTAAACATCTGTATAAAACGACGATAACAATCATAAGCAAAACGAGGATTATCTGTTAAAGTTGCTAAAACCTCAACTGTTTTATCATTTAGCCCAAGATTTAAAACAGTATCCATCATTCCAGGCATCGAAAAAACTGAACCTGACCTAACGGAAACTAGTAATGGGTTCTCTTTGTCTCCTAAACGTTTACCTGTCTCTGATTCTAAATTTTCAAGTGCAGTATCAATTTGTTTGATTATTTCTTCATTTAAACTCTTGTTATTGTCGTAATAATCGTTACAAGCTTTAGTTGAAATTGTAAAACCTGGTGGCACTGGTAAACCTACACGTGTCATTTCCGCTAAGTTAGCACCTTTTCCCCCAAGAATTTCTTTCATGTCTTTCGTACCTTCTCGAAACAAATAAACATACTTCGCAGACATTATTTTCCTCCCCTTTTCTTTATCATATCTATAATAATGTTAGCTGTTTCCTCAATAGCTTTACTTGAAACATCTATTACAGGACACCCTATTTTTTTGATTATCTTTTCTGAATAATCTAACTCCTCTAATATTCTTTCATAGTTGGCATAATTCGCATGGGTTGCTAGACCTAAAGATTTCAATCTCTCTTCACGAATTCCAAATAATTTTTCCGGGTTTATTTTTAATCCTACTATTTTTTTCTTGGAGATGTTAAATAATTCCTCAGAAGGTTCTACTTCCGGAACTAGCGGTATGTTAGCAGCTTTTATTCGCTGATGAGCTAAATACATTGATAATGGCGTCTTTGAAGTCCTAGAGACCCCTATTAATACAACATCAGCTTTCAAAATTCCACGAGGATCCTTTCCATCGTCATATTTTACAGCGAATTCAATAGCCTCTATTTTTCTAAAGTATTCTTCATCTAATTTCCGAACAAGGCCTGGTTCCATTCTTGGTTTGGCATTATACATATGACCAAACGCTTCCATCATAGGTCCCATAATATCAACGGTTCTTATTCCTTCCGCCAACGCCTTCTCTAATAAGTAGTTTTTTAAATCCTCAATAACTATTGTTAATACTATTAATCCATTAACTTCTTTTGCTAATTGGATAGTTTCATCAATTGTCTGTATATCATCAACGTAAGATATCCTTCGTATTTCAGCATACCCACCATTAAATTGGCTTGCCGCTGCTTTAACAACAAACTCCGCTGTATCACCAACAGAATCAGAGACAATATAAATTATTGGTTTATCTGACTTAATAGTTATTGTTTTTCCCTCCCCTAAAAATCATTGTCATTGCCTAATTCAACATAAGCCCTTGTTATTGTTGTTTTAGTAATTCGCCCTATTACTTCATAATCTTCGTCCACCAAATTGACTACTGGCAATGAATCGATCTGATTATGAATTAATTTATTTGCAACCTCTAACAGAGTATCTTCTTGCCTACAAGTAATTATGTTAGGCATTCTTGTCATTATTATTGATACAGGAATTTCATGAAGATCTTGATTACCGATAGCAACCTTTAATAAGTCTTTACGAGAAACTACACCTACTAAAACACTCTTATTTTTAACAACAGCCAAAGTACCTACATCTTCAAAAAACATTGTAACAATTGCATCATAAACAGAAGAATCTTCTTTAATTACAACAGGTATTGCTTTAAATTCTTTCACAAGCATTTTTCTTAGGGCTTCACTTATTAACTGACTACCTTTTTTCCCCGAATGAAAATATCCTACTTTTGGTCTAGCTTCTAAAAAACCGGACATTGTTAGGATTGCTAAATCAGGTCTTAGAGTAGATCTAGTTAAATTAAGTTTATCGGCAATTTTTTCACCAGTAATTGGCCCTTCTTCTTTTACGATTTCTATTATATGTTCTTGTCTTTTAGTAAGTTCTATGACTTTTCACCACCCTCTAAGACAATGTGTTATACTAATCCAGAAAAATATCTTATAAAGTATATACTATATTTTATATTTAACCATTGCAATATATATTTATTAAAAATCCAGTTAGGTATGATAGTAATTTTTAGGAAAATACCAACTTATTAAAATCGGCATACTGCTGGATACATCTAGATATTGATAACAGAAGTCCTAACCGTTGTTGTCGTAAATCATCGTTCTCCGTCATTACCATAACCTTATTAAAATAATCATCAATCGGCTCTTTTAATTTTTTTAATTCATGCAATATAAGCCTTGAATCTTCGATATTTTCAATATTTTGCTTTATTTCAACAAAATTTTGATATAATTTCATCTCCTCTGGTTCTTCATATCTATCAGGATTAGTCTCTGTTCTATTTGTTTTTGATGAGATATTTATTACACGTGTAAAGGAATCAACGACCTCTTTAAATTCAAGATTCACTAATTCATCTGATAATACTTGTGATTTCTCAACTATCAATTTTACGTCAGCTTTTTCTACTGCCAAAACAGCATCAATAACATCGTAGCGTATTTCCAAATCTTGTAATAGATTTTGCTCCCGTAAGATGAAAAAGTCATATAGTTCTGAGAGAAGCTCATCCCTGTCATTATTTAATAAACTCTTCTGTTCGTAAACCTCTAATACAATATCAAATAATTGCCTTAAATTAAACTTATCTATCTTTTCTAAGATAATCCTAATTATTCCGGCTGCCTGCCTTCTCAAACCTAATGGATCTTGTGACCCTGTAGGGATTTTCCCAATAGAAAATGAACCTACTATATTATCTAATTTATCTGCAATACTTACTATTTGACCTGCTAAGGTTTCCGGTAACTTGTCACCTGAGAAACGAGGAAGATAATGTTCATAAATTCCCTTTGATACAATCTTACTTTCCCCATGAATTATTGAATATTTTTCTCCCATAAATCCTTGTAATTCAGGAAATTCATAAACCATGTTGGTTACTAAATCAAATTTACATATTTCTGCTGTTCTAAGAATTTCAGTAGTTGCTATTTTGTCTAGATTAAGAAGATTGGCTATCTTCTCAGATATTCCTATTAATCGCCTTGTTTTATCTCCGATTGACCCTAAATCTTCTTGGAAAACTATATTTTCCAATTTAGATAGACAATCGCTTATTTCCACCTTTTGATCTTCTAAATAAAAAAATCTTGCGTCTGATAAACGTGCAGTTATTACTTTTTCATTACCTTTTCTAACGATATCAAGTGATCGACTATCTCCGTTTCGAAAGGTAATAAAATACGGAAGCAGGTTCTGATTATTATCTTCTACAGAAAAATATCTCTGATGCTCTCTCATTGTAGTAGTTAAAACCTCTTTTGGTATTTGCAAAAATTCCTCTTTAAAACTACCCATAAGAATTGTTGGGTATTCAACAAGGTTTACTACCTCTTTAAGCAATTCCTCATCTATAGGCACTTTCCAACCAGTTTCTTTTTCTAAGTTAGATATCTGTGTCAAAATCATTTTTTTTCTCTCTTCTGGGTCGATAATAACGTATTGTTCAGCTAATAGAGAATTATATTGATTTATCGATGTTATAGTAATCCCTTGCCCTAGGAAACGATGTCCATAAGTTGTATTACTTGATTTAATGCCATTTATTTCTATTGGTATTATTTTATCGCCGAACAATGTAACGAGCCACCTTATCGGCCGAATAAATTTTAAATCATAGTTACCCCAACGCATATTTTTCGGGAAAGTCATTGATTGAATAATTTCTGTTAAAGTAGCTGGTAACAGTTGTTCTACCTCTTGTCCAATGTACTCTATACTTGCAAAGATATAATCAATATCCTTAATCTCTTTAATGTAGATTTCATCAATATCAATTCCCTGACCTTTTGCAAATCCATGTGCTGCTTTAGTCCATTGACCATTATTATCTTTTGCTGCCTTTAAGGATGGACCTTTTACTTCTTCTGTTCTATCTTCTTGCTTTTCTGCAACATTTTTAATAATTACTGTTAATCTTCTTGGCGTTGAGTAAGTATTAACTATATCATAAAAAATGCCAGAAGCTTTTAACCACGTTTCTAGTTTATTTGTAAGTTGTAAAGATGCATCCAAAATAAATCTTGCTGGCATTTCTTCTAACCCTATTTCTAATAATAAGTCTCTATTCACTGATTTGCCTCCTTATCCTTTAACATTGGGAAACCAAGTTTTTCCCGTTCTTGATAATAGATTTTCGCACATTGTTTTGCCATGTTTCTAACTCTTGTAATATATCCTGCCCTCTCAGTTACACTTATTGCACCCCTTGCATCAAGAAGATTAAAAGTATGAGAGCATTTTAAAATATAGTCGTAAGCAGGGTAAACCAAGTTTTCTTTCATTATTTGATTAGCTTCATTCTCATAAGTATTAAATAATGTAAACAGCATTTTACTATCAGATATCTCAAAAGTATATTTTGAATGCTCGAATTCTTGTTGATGAAAAATATCATGATAAGTAAATCCTTCAACCCATTCTAAGTCAAAAACACTATCCTTGTTTTGAATATATGATGCCAATCTTTCTATCCCGTAAGTTAACTCAACAGATATGGGGCTGCAGTCCAAACCTCCAACTTGTTGAAAATATGTAAATTGAGTTATTTCCATTCCGTCTAACCATACTTCCCAACCCAGGCCCCACGCACCAAAGGTTGGATTTTCCCAATTATCCTCCACGAACCGAATGTCGTGATCTAATGGATTAATACCTAGTTGTTTTAAACTTTCCAAGTAGATATCTTGAATATTATCTGGTGAGGGTTTAATTATTACCTGAAACTGATGATGTTGATATAGTCGGTTTGGATTCTCTCCATATCTCCCATCCGCAGGTCTTCTTGATGGTTCAACGTATGCTACTCTCCAAGGTTCTGGTCCAATTGCCCTTAAAAAGGTCATTGGATTCATTGTACCAGCACCTTTTTCCACATCATAAGGATGAGCAATAATACAATTTTGCTTTGCCCAGAAGTTTTGTAAGGTTAAAATCATCTCTTGTAAATTCATAAATAAGGCACCTCCGTAATATTTATAAAAAATTTTTAAATTAAAAAACCTTCCAATCTCCTATACACTAAATAAATGTATAGGGACGAGAAAGTTCCCGCGGTTCCACCCTAATTGACTAATAATACTACTAGTCCTCTTTTTTATTAATAGTTCAAGAGCTCCATTCACTAGTTCATTAATCGGGCTTTCACTTTTCCCAAATCGCTTAATAATGAATTCCTAGTAATTTTCTCTATCATAACATTAATTTTTATCTATTTGAAATATATCAAAACAGAATACGATTTGCAATAGTTGTTAAGGTTACTAATTATTTTTTTCGAATCTTATTAATTGATCTAAAAAATTCCTTGATTTTAACGGTATCCCTATATATTCATCATAAAAGGCTTCCGCAACAAGTTTTAATTGAGTTTTAGTAGAGTGGCCTACACTAATAGTACCTAAATTTTTTATATCCATTTTCTCAAATAATCTAAGTAATTTTATAGTATTAGGTTCAAGTAAGATAACAGGATTAATACTTTTATGATTATTACAGATTAGACCACCGTTGGAAACGCTAAAGGCAACTAGATCATCTTCTTTTTTGCAGATAGCACAAGATTGTAAATGTGGCCTATATCCAAAAATTTGAAATAATTTCATCTCAAAAATCCTGGTTATTATTTCATCGTCTTTACCAGCATTAATATTTATAAGACTTAATAATAACTGTTCAAATAAATATTGATTAGGATCGTTTTGATCAGTTAATTTATCAACTAATTCGATAAGATATGCAGAATAAGATGTTTTGCTTATATCATGGTATATATCCACAAAATTCAGTAAAATATCTGCTTGATTTAACGTACCCATTGTAGATTGGTTTCCCAGATAATATATGTACTCACCATAACAAAACACTTGAGTTGAAGCATTTAATCTACTTTTTGTTTTTTTTGCACCCTTCGCAACAATAGAGACTTTACCTTTATCTTTTGTTAATAAAGTAATTATTTTACTTCCCTCATCATAATCCATAGCTTTAATAACAATTCCCTCTGTTTTTATTAACATTAAATACACTCCAGTACTTATCTCATTATAACTTATAATACCAGATGTATTTACTCGTTAATATAGTCAGCGTTATCCTCCATCTCAATTTCTTGATTATTAGACGAAACAAAATCTTTGTATAATAGATATGCGTCAATCTGTCCGGTAGTGCAAAAATACTTCCACGAAAAATCTTTCATGGTCCTCATCCTTTCCTCTCCGGATTGATAAATTAAAAACATATTATAACGTTAGGATAAACTATTTATTTTATTTATATCCAAGTAAAAAAATTTCATTTATACTTAATTATGTAAGTAAATAATGAAAAACTATGCTTTCAAAATCAAAAGCATAGCTAAATTTCTTATACACTTTCTAACTCTAGAACTTTTAAATAAAGTGCATTCTCAAAACGTTTCTTTGTTATTTCACAACCTATATCATATGGTTTGGATAGGTCATTATTGAACCCATAAGCGTTAACATGACAACCACCACCGCAAAGATGTCTAACCCAACAACTTTTACACGCAGGCTTATTGTATATATTTGTATCCCTAAAAGTATTCATCAATTTTTTGTTAGTAAATCCTTCGTCTAAATTACCAATTATCGTCTCTTTTTTCCCAACAAACTGGTGACAAGGATAAATATCCCCTTCAGGAGTTACAGCTATATAATGATAACCAGCTCCACACCCAGTTATTCTTTTTGCAAAGCATGGACCCTCTTCTAAATCAACTTCAAAATGATGAAAGTGAAATTCTTTATCAGTACCTTTACGCTCCAAATATTTTTCAGTCAACTCATCATAACTATTGAATATCACAGGCAAATCATCATATTTAATTGCATATTTTCGATTAGGCGGAAGAATTACTGGTTCAACTGAAATACGTTTAAATCCTAGATCCGAAAGATATAATACATCATTAAAAAAATCTAGATTTCTACTAGTAAACGTTCCTCGGTAATATGTATATGTGCCCCTACCGTAACGATTATCTGACTTTCCAGTTCTATCGGTATTTATCCGCTTATAATTGTTTACTATCGTCTCATATGAGCCAGACCCGTCTGGCATAGGACGCATATAATTATTAATTTCCGGACGACCGTCTATACTCAAAATAAGGTTAATATTTTCCTTATTAATAAAATCCTCTACCTCTTCATCTAAATTAACACCATTTGTTGTAAGAGAAAAATCAAAATTTTTACCTGTCGTTTTCTCCAACTTTCTAGAATACATTACTATTTCTTTAACTACCGAAAAATTCATTAATGGTTCGCCACCAAAAAAATCTACCTCCAAATATGAGGTGTTCTTAGCTTGATTAACCAAAAAATCAATTGCTCTTTTACCTGTTTCAAAAGTCATTGTAGTTCTTTCTTGTCCATAAGGACCAGTACCTGCAAAACAATATTTGCAACGCAGATTACAGTCATGAGAAACGTGTAAACACATAGATTTAATTTCAAACTCTTCAGGGTTATAAGTATCATTAGGAAGAACTCCTTTTGAATACAAAATCCCTTCATTGTGCAAATTATTTACTTCTTGATATGCTTCTATGACCCTACTTTCGCCATATTTACCACTCAATTCCTCAACGATTTCTGCCAATTTATTAGAAGGATACCTTCTAATTATATCCTCTGCAAGATCATCCACAGTAAATAAAGAATTACTATTTACATCCAAGACTATTTTTTTATCCTTATAAGTATAAGTGTGTACCTGTCCTTCTACCATCTTTAATTTTTCCTCCCCAACCCCAATTCATATTCCTATAATGACACACTTTTTCAATAAATGAAAGTACTGAGATAAAGGAATTATCCTGTTACCCCAGTACTTTCATTGTCTGTAACTTGAATTATATTAAAGCCTATTCTCCAACGATATATATAATTATCCCTGAATTAGTATCTTCTGTATAAGTAATCATCACTTCAGATTTATCGCTATGTTTGCCAGAAAAACGATATATTCCATCATTTGTCATTTCCATGTCAGTGCTATAGCCTGCATCTTTAACATTAGTAATATAATCTTCGAAATCATCTTTGTTGACATCAGTTACTTCAACTGTAAAACTATTATTGAATTCGTCATGAAATACATAAGTAATTGTTCCATTTGGTTTAGGTAAAATACCCATTTTGTCTTCTGGCCATGTAGTCTCTACGTCTATATTTCCATCGCTGAAGTTTTCTAATACAGACTCAGAGGCCTCTTCTACAACTTTGTCTGTAATTTTATCTGTCGTCCCGCATCCTGAGAAAATCAAAAGACTACAAGAACAAATTAGTAAAACAAACATTAACTTACTTTTCATTTTTTTCTCCCCTATCATTTAGTTAATTTATTCTGAAACTGGAGTCAGCATAATCTGTAATGCCGTTTTTTCATTCCCACCAAGACTGTTTTGCATTACCATTATACTAAACTCATACCCACCCTTCTCACCTGTAAGTGTGGAAACACCATTAAAGTTAAAAGTACTTACATCAGGTACATTTTTTAAAAAGTTTTTATAAAACTGTAAAGCTTCTTCAATAGCTAAATCAGTTTTTAATGTCAATGCATAACCATCTTTTAACGTCTCCTCATCCTTTATAACTTCAGACATTGCAATAGTAGCTCCGTCGATAATTTTTATTACATCATTAGGATAACCCTTAGGTGCAGTGACGCCACTTAATACATCCACATTAAAATTTAAATTCCCACTATTCTTAAACGTTTTCAGTGTTTCTGTCCATAATTGATACACTTTATTAAGTTCGGAATACCGCATTTCAGTATCAGCTTCAGGATTTCCGTTAAGTTCGGTTAAGGTAATTTGAAAATCTGCAAGCATTTGATTTAAATAAATATTAGCATTTTGCAATATTTTTACGTTTTCCTGACAATCTAACAAAATAGTGAGAATCTTATCCTCCGGTCTATCTCCTGTCATATTCGAATAGGCTTTAAGCTCCGTAAGATCTTCTTGTAGTGCTTTTTGACCTGAATCATAAACATCCGTTAATTCTTTAAATAGGGGTAAAACTGCATTTAGCTCTGCCTGCAATCTCCTTTGTTCTGTCCCACCATTTTCATCGTTGCTCGTCTCAAGAACGAAATCATCTAATTGTCTCGTGCTTCCTTGATCAGCAGCAACATCATTTACATCTCTTTCGAACTTTTCCAAACCTTCTTGAATCGTAGGATTATTCGTTATTGAATTGACAGAATTATCAATCTGTTGACTATCTGTAAAATCACCTGATAGTGCACCTTCAAAACCATTTAGGACCATTGATGAACTAGTAGCAATAGCTCCTAAATCATCAGCAAAGAGTGCTGTTTCCTGCCATGCAGGTGGTTGGTTTTTTGCCATTTCTTCATATGCCTCTTCAAACTCAGCATCCTCTTTTAATTCGGATAATTCCTCTCGAACTTCTTCGTATGTCATTTTTTTATAATCATATGTAAATGTCCCTACGGGAACAAAAATACGATCTGTTGCTTCATATGCATAAGTTTCACTAGCATTATAACCTTTAGAATCACTTATGTCTGAAAGACCAGGGACTAAATTAAGTACAGTGTTTGTATTTTCATCAGGCGGCCAAATTCTAGCAGCACCTAATCGCGTAGTATCAGATGTAGATAAATATGTGACCCAATCAACTTTATGAGGCAACGGATTTGGATAAATGATAGATTCTTTGTTATTCATTCTAACTGGATTCATTGAGAAATCAAGAATATATTGTTTGTTAGCAGAAGCTGAAGCATCCTCAATTACTACTTCTTTTAAAAATCCCTTTCCATAATACTCAGTTAAATTACCCAATCCACTAACATTTCCAGTTCCAATATAATTTCCATTCATGTCATTAACCGTAACAACATGCTGACTCTCATAAGACATGAATCTACCCATAATATAAGAGATATCTGTATTGTTGTCGTAGACAATGATTTCCTCTGAACTAAAAATTGCATCGCCTATTCCTGAGGATGCGTCTTGGTATAAAGATTTCCAACTCTGTTTTTCATAGATTGTAACCGTTCCTTTATAAAAAACATAATTACTTAGTAGTCCTTCAATTCTATCTTCACGGTCCCTTTCATCAGGTGTTAAATCTTCTTCAGAAACTTCCCGCCCCTGAACTGATTGTTCCTCACTCATACTCGGTGTGCTAACTGACATTGCAACAGCTATTGCAGCAGCCACAGCACAACACGCAATTGCACCACCACCAATAAGCAACTTATTACTCAAATTATAAACCCCCCTTAGTAATTATCAGCAGCTAACAACTCAATATATATGCAAATATTAATACTTTATTCGAAATATATGTATGATTACAATATTATCAAATCACATCTGTAATTCTCTGTCAATAATTATCTATATATGTATATTTTTAATTTTATATTCTATTTTGAAATAGCAAACGGCAGAATATACGTATGTATATCCTGCCGTTATTGTCACGAAACTGATTATTTTATTTTTTCTCTGTTTTGTTATAACAGATAATATTACTTACCGTCATCGAAGTTTTACATGCGGACTGGCATGACGCTGAACATTTCTCGCAAGTACCAGTTAACATCGTGTCCTGAAGGCGATTTTTTGCTAAAATTTTAATATGTTTCATCTAATTTCCTCCCTTATTTCATAACTATTAAATATTAACATAAAATATATCTAAAAAATACTACCAGTTATTCGATTGTATTATAACCGAATTCTTTTAATAAATGATCTTTATTTCGCCAATCATCTTTTACTTTAACCCATAATTCGAGAAATATCTTTGTTCCTAGTAAATTTTCGATGTCAACCCTTGCTTGTGTTCCTATTTGTTTTAACATGCTCCCATTCTTCCCGATAATAATTCCTTTTTGAGATTTCCTCTCAATATAGATTACTGCATTAATTGTTACTGTCTCTGGGTTCTCTACCCCTGGTCTCATTGATTCAATAACAACCGCTATCGAATGAGGGACCTCTTCTCGGGTATTATTTAAGATTTTTTCCCGAATAAATTCAGCTACAATAAAACGTTCGGGGTAATCTACAATTTGATCATCAGGATAATAAAACGGTCCCTCGGGTAATTTTTTAAAAAGCAAATCAATCAATGTTGATAAATTATTTCCTTTGAGAGCAGATATAGGGACTATTTCTGCAAAATCAAGATAATGACGATACTTATCTATAATAGGTAAAAGTGCCTCTGGATGAATTAAATCAATCTTATTAAGTATTAAATAGACCGGGGTATTTCTTACTTCCTTTAATTGTTCAACTATAAAAAGTTCACCAGCGCCAAACTCCTCCGTTACGTCAACTAGATATAAGATTATATCTACCTCTTGAAGAGAATTCAAAGTTATATTCATCATGTAATTGCCAAGTTTTGATTTCGGTTTATGTATGCCAGGTGTATCAATAAAAACTATTTGTCCTTTATCTTTATCAGTGTAGATAGCTCTTATTTTATTTCTAGTTGTTTGTGGCTTATCTGACATAATCGCTATTTTTTGCCCCATTACCTTATTAAGTAAGGTTGATTTACCAACGTTGGGTCGTCCAATTATCGTGACAAATCCTGATTTGCTATTTATTTGAATCATTCATATCCTCCCGAATAAAAGCACCTGGTAATAAGTTTTCAATATTAGTTTCTTCTACATTTCCATTTATATTAGCCAAGTAAATCTTCACCTTGGAATCAAAAAATTCGGCCATAACCTGCCGACAGGCTCCACATGGCGAAACGGCTTCACTTGTATCTGCTATTATTGCGATTGAAACAAAATCATGAACTCCAAAACCATCTGATATAGCACTAAAGATTGCATTCCTTTCAGCACAATTCGAAAGACCATAAGATGCATTCTCAATATTTGCCCCTTTATAAACTCGCCCATCTGTCATTAAGGCAGCTGCTCCTACTTTAAAATTCGAGTAAGGAACATAAGCATTTTTCCGAGCATCTTTTGCTAAATTTATCAATTCTTCTTTATTAATAAGAATTACCTCCTCATAAATATCAAGTATAAAATTTCTACTAAATTAATAAAATGCCAAATGTAATAGATATACCCCTCCAATAGATATAATTCCGTTTTGAATAATAACTAGCCATGAATACCTTTTATAAAATAAAACAATTAAAAATAATAATAATATACTTACTAATATAAACCTAATCTCCGAATTATATAAACTTAATAATGATATCAAGTAAAAAAATATTCCTATAATAATATCCGGTTGTCTGTCAATATTTTTTCTATACCAATATGCTTTTAATATATAAGTAGTCAGCAATAAAAATAAAGCTTGTAAAGAATAGAATGCTAAAGGTTGTGCTGGTGGTTTTATCCAGTCGCCTGAAAATAATACTTGTAAATATGGAAGTATTAAGACAACACCAATTAAAATGACAATTAACACTGTAAATAATACCGCTCCAGCAGCTGAATCTTTAGCAATTTTTGCAGAATGGTTATACTCTTTTGTCAACATATCAACAGTTTTCTCAATTGCTGTATTAAAAATCTCAGCTGAAATTACTAATGCTATACAAAAAAAAGTTATTAAAACCTCAAGCTGATTAAAATGTAAATACATTCCCAGCAGAAGAATAAATAACGCTATAGAAATGTGTATCTTCATATTACGCTGGGTATTGATTGCATATACTATTCCTTCGCTAGCAAAGTGAAAGCTTCTAATTAACTTCTTTAATTTCAAGCTATTATCACCTCATGATACCTAGACTATTTAATACATATTCTTGTTTGTTAATCATTACATTTTCCTCTTCCTCAGTTTTATGATCATACCCAAGTAGATGTAAAAAACCGTGAAGAGTTAGAAAAGCTAATTCCCTATTAAAGGAGTGCCCATAATCTTTTGCCTGATCAATAACTCTAGGAATAGAGATTATAATATCTCCTAAAATGTTA
This sequence comes from Vulcanibacillus sp., assembly GCA_050175155.1. GTDB lineage: Bacteria > Bacillota > Bacilli > Tepidibacillales > Tepidibacillaceae > JBFXJF01. The sequence goes on along the minus strand of JBFXJF010000001.1, from coordinate 81,964 downwards.
GGGACTTCAAAATCTTCAAAATCGTCATAATCGTCGAAATTCAATTCGATCTCTTCTTCTGTTGCTTCATTCATTGCAAAGGATAATACGTCCGTTACTTTATCTATTCCTCTATAGTCAAGATTTAACTGTTGAATTGTAATATCATCCGTAAGGATTACCGACACTTCGCCATCATTGGTTTTTTCTATTTTTGCGCATTCTTGAATTACTTCAATAACTAATTGTAGCTCTTTGTCCGAAATCTCCCTTATATTTTGTTCATTCGCTATCTCTACTTCAATCATAGCTAAATTTTTGCTCCTTTGTTTTCTTCAAGTTCTTTGTCATCGGGATACTCAATCCTTGGGTGAAAAATGCCCTTTAAATTTTCTAACATTGATACAGAAATTATTTCTAATTCCTTAAAAGTTAAATCACATTCATTTAATTGTCCATCCATTAAATTGTCTTTTATAATTTTCTCAACTGTATCCTCAATAGTCTCATTAGTAGTAGATGAAAGTGACCTAACTGCAGCTTCTACACTATCAGCAATTCCTACAATAGCCGCTTCTTTTGTTTGTGCTTTTGGACCAGCGTAACGATAATCACTCTCAGGAATATATTCGTCAGATTCTTTTAATGCCTTATTATAAAAATATTTTAGCACTGCCGTGCCATGATGCTGCATTACTATATCTTGAATTGCTCCAGGTAACCTATATTCTTTTAACATCTCTACTCCGTCTTTTGTGTGTGCTAATATAATATTTTTACTTAGAGTGGGTGATATCTTGTCATGTGGATTTTCAAGATTTAGTTGATTTTCTACAAAAAACGTTGGTCTTTTGGTTTTTCCTACATCATGATAATATGCCCCTACTCGAGCAAGTAATCCATTAGCGCCAATTGCTTCAGCCGCTGATTCCGCCAAATTACCAACAATAATACTATGATGATATGTCCCAGGGGTTTCAATTAACAGTTTACGCAATAGTGGATGATTAGAATTAGATAGTTCAGTTAGCTTGATTGGTGACAAAACCCCAAAGACTGATTCTAGAAACGGAAGCATTCCAACCATTAATATCGAAGAAATTATTCCATTTATTACACCAAATGATAACATCTGAATGATATCTCTAGTAGAATAGATTTGTGTCGATAGTAAGATTATTACTAATATAGAAAAAAGATTAAATAAAGCTACAACAACTCCTGCATAAAATATAGAGGACCTTTGTTTAATATTCTTCATTGCAAAAGCCCCGGCTATACTTCCAATTAATAAAACAAAGCCATACTTATAATCAAAAATCATTGTTTGATCGGAGTTAAACACTAGGCTTGCAAATATACTAAAAATAACTGCACTAATAATCGCAAATCTTAAACTAAATAATGCTGTAATTAACATTACTCCAAATGCTATAGGTGCTAAGTAACCCATGGCGGGACTTAGAAAACTTTCATTAACTATCCCTACTAAACTAACACTAATAAAAGTTAATACCATGATGATAAATAACATCAACAATTGAAAATTATCTTGATGTAAAGCAGGATTCATTCTTCTAATACTGTAGTAAAGTAAAAAGATAAGTAAAAGAATCAATAAGCTTAAACCAAAATATGGCCATATTGCGGTTGACTCCTTTAATAACCCTACAGCTTTTAGTTGGTCATAGGTCCTACTATCAATTGTCTGACCCTCACTTACTATTAATTCATCCTTTTTTATATATACTGGTTCTATATTGTTTTTAGCATCTTCTCTACTTTGTAGAGTTTTCGCAGAATCATAGAAATAATTAGGCTTTACAAAATAATTAGTTATCTCATTGGCAAGGTTAATAATTTCTAGATCATCATCATATGGATTACTTAAATTTAAATCCTCTACTTTTTCATATGCTCTATCTAATTCGGACAGCATAATATTAGTACCCATAACAACATCTAATGTCGTTATAGTTATATATTTTAAATTCTTAAATTTTTCATCTGATAGAAAAGCTACATATTCTATTGATTCATCGCTTAAAAACGCCAATACTGAGAGTTCTTTAAAAAGTTTAATTTTATCTTCCTTATCAAGATTTGTATTTTGATTTATCTGTTCATAAACTAAAGATACCTCATAAAACAGATTGTCTAATTTATTTTTTTGGTCATCAATAATAGTGTAGCTTACACTATATACTTCGTTTGCTTTATTAGCCGCTTCAGTTTTTATTCGTTCAGTTTCAACTTCATCAACGACCTTTATTGGTGAATATAATGTTACTGGACTAATTTGACCTTCTTCTAATTGGTACGTTTCTGGAATAACCAGAAACAACAGTAATAAATACATAGCAATAGCAAGTAAGATGTATAACGCTGTTTTTACTATAGAATTATGTTTAGATCCTTCAAATATATCTTTAACAAGCTCAATTCTTTTTTTCATCATAAATTTTTTCCTCTTTCTTAGAGTCAAGGTAGGTTTACCTATCATTTAACTAAATAATACATTCATTCACCTTGTATTATTAGTTGTGTAGCAGTGATATCTTCAATAACTTCATATAATATTTCTACTGTTAATCTTCCATCTTTAAAATTTTTAGATATAATCTTCTCATTTATTATTTTACTATCCGAATCAATTTTACTACATAAATATTTTTTTGTCTGTTCAAATGCAATTATATATGCCTCTTCTTCGGATAATGTCCTCTGACCATCTATATATTCTAAACTTTTTTTGGTTAAAATACCCACTGGAAGCTTGAAATTATTAAAATACACCTGTTTCCAATCATTAACTATTTGATATTGTTCAAAATGAATAATATCATATCCTTTAAATTTTATCATCCTATTACCTAAAACAAGATAATTCTGTTCGTATTTGTTTCCTGTGTACTCTTTCCATTTTTGTTTAAGAGAAATTGTTATGCTTGACTTGTACCATACTATTCCCTGAACTATTCCTTTTGCTGCTATTATTTCACTTCTCTCTTCATTACCAATAATTCCAGAAATAAGAATGTCCCCTCTTTTAACTCGGTCACTTATTTTTACTTGTGAAATCCCTTTCTCGGCTAATATTTTATAAATTACGGCATCCTTTTTTGAGATAATATTGCTTGGTAAAGCAATTTCTTTTTCTTTAGGTTTTATTTTTTCCACTATTGTGATCTGAAGCTTGGTACCCTCTCTATTTACCCCGACCCAGGATATATCTTCTAACATAAGCATAAGTTGTTCTTTGATGTATTCATTCTCAGGCAGTTTCTTTTTAAAAATTCCTTTTGAAACACCAATTTCATTTAATGATTGATATATTATACTTTCTTCAATTGTCTTGTTTCCTTCGATATCAATCGACCAAATCATTGAAGAGGATAGATAGATTATTATTATAAAAATAATTATCCCAAAAAGAACCCCTAGTCTATTTTTTAACCTATTTAATAAAAAAGGCAGCCCTATCTTTTCAATAATATGAATTCTTGTATTAGACCTTTTTAAAAATGACTTTATTTTAAGGTAGTCATTAACAGAGATAGAGAAATTCGCTTGCCCTCTTTTTATAATAGAAATATCCCATATTTCAAGCTCACTATTAAGAATTAAGTTTATAAATAACTCAATGTTTTTACCTGTTAAATTGCATTTAACATAACCTCTTATCCATCTAATGTTCAAGAAATATCCCCCTTGTTCAAATAATCTATCTGGCTTATCAAACCTTCAATATATATATCTTCAGGTATTATTGAACGTATTTTTAAATCGGTTCCTATTATTTTTAGATACTTATTTTTTAAATTAAGTAATAGATATTCTTCGGTGAATTTTACAACTTCTTGATAATTTTCAATATATATTTGATTGAAACCTACTATTGTTATTCTGGGTAGATTTAAAGTAACATCAACTGGGAGATCAATGCTTTTTGCAAAATTACTTTTAAATTTTGAAAGAATTCTAATCAATATAATCCTCTCCTCCCACTTATACTTGTTTAAGCCATATGCATATTCTCTATAAAATATGTTATTAAAAATATATGTTTAATTGCAAAAAACTGTCACCATTGGGGTGAACAGTTTTTAAAGGTTTCTAAATTATTTTGTCTCTTCTAAATCATGGAAAAACGCCTAGACTAAGTATCTAGACGTTCTTATATTTAAGTTAACAATTCTTGAACAAGTTTATTAATCAGTTTTCCATCGGCACGTCCTTTAACTTTCGGCATAACCGCTGCCATAACAGTACCGATTTCCGATTTAGTTTTCGCGCCAATCTCGTAAACCGTATCTTGAATTACCTTTTTTAGCTCGTCTTCCGATAATTGTTCAGGTAAATAATCTTGAAGAATCACTATTTCAGATTTAACTTGTTCAATTAAATCTACTCTATCAGCTTTCTCGAATTCATGGAGGGAATCCCGTCTTTGCTTAAGTTCACGAGTCAGAACATCAATAATCTGATCATCCGTTAAAGATGATTTTTTTTCGATTTCAGCGTATTTAATAGAAGAAATAACCATACGGATAACGGAGAGTTTAAACTTATCTTTATTCTTCATCGCCTGCTTCATATCTTCAGTTAATCGGAACATTAAAGTCATAGATATACCCCCCTAGTATTTCCGTTTTCTTGCAGCTTCAGATTTCTTTTTACGTTTTACGCTAGGCTTTTCGTAGTGTTTACGCTTTTTTACCTCAGCCAAAACACCATCTTTTGAAATGTTACGTTTAAATCTACGAAGAGCACTATCTAGAGTTTCATTCTTCTTTACGCGAATTTCTGACATATATAATTCCCCTCCCTCCACATTACCGAACAAAAAGTAATGCAATACAAAGTAACAGATTAAATTATATTATATTTTTTAAAATAGTGTCAACTATACTCTCTAAAAAGGAAGCTTTTCCCCGCCTAATATATGATAGTGAATATGATAAACTTCTTGTCCACCATCACTTTCACAGTTATTAATTACTCGAAATCCACTTTCCTCTATTTTTAATATTTTTGCAACTTCTTGTATAGCCTTGTGAATTTTCCCAATTAGAAGAAAATCCTCTTCTTGCACATCCATAAATGTTGGTATATGTTTTTTGGGTATTACCAAAACATGAATTTTGGCTTTTGGATTAATATCATGAAAAGCAATAATATCTTCATCTTCAAATATTTTTTTAGCAGGAATATCACCATTAATAATTTTACAAAATACGCAACTACTCATTATAAACCTCCTTACCTATATAACGCCCATAATTGTTTCCTGATTATATCTTTCAAAATTCATACCGTACTTATCTTGTAACGCCTCTATAAACACCTGAACTAATAAAGGATCAAATTGTGTACCAGAACAAGTGGCAAGTTCCTTCACGGCAATATTGATATCTAATGCTTTTCGATAGGATCGATCGGAAGTCATTGCATCAAATGCATCAGTAATTGCCATAATCCTTGCATGAAGTGGTATATTCTCACACACCAGTCCTAATGGATATCCCTTACCATCATAACGTTCATGATGATGCCTAATAACCGGTAGAAACTTCTTAAAGAATTCCATATCTTTAACAAGCTGATATCCTTGTTCGGGATGAATTTTAACTATTTCATATTCTTCTTCTAGCAGTGGAGAGGGTTTATTTAGAATACTTACAGGAATCTCTATTTTACCAATATCATGCCATGATGCTGCCTGTGATAGTTGCCTTATCTCAGTACTATTAAGTCCCTTTTTCTCAGCTAGCAGAATTGTCCAGAATTTAACCCGTTCAGAATGACTATGTGTGATTGGATCCATCTGTTTAATAATATGTAAAACAAAACTAGTAAATGTTGATAGCTCGTTTTCAAAAATCTGTCTATATCGTAAAGCTGGTCTAAAGAAAAAAATAATAAAAGAAAAGATTGCTACACCAATTAGATTGGTATAAAAAAATAAAAGTACATTAATTAAACCAACAAAAAAAGTAACGAATGCAGTTTTAGTGGTATTAAAAAGACCTATAATTACATTTATATCAAACTTTCTTTTTTCTAAGGAAATAACTATAAAAACAAGTATGTAGTTTGAAGCCTTGTAATATATCGTAAGTATTATTACAAGCATAAAGAAGGTAATAGAAAATAAATCTGAACTTTCAAAATTACTAGGATAAAATTCATGAAATAAATACGAGGAAACACCCAGTGCTATACTGTATATAGAAGCATTAAATATTCTTTTGTACCAGATACTACCCCTATATATATACATAGCTGAGAAGTAGATATATAACATAACATAAGAAGGATTTAAATAGACGAATGCTGGAATAATGAAAGGAAGTGCAAAAAAATATGTAACATGAGCTTGTAAATCCCTTATAACATCCACATTAAACATTGTCATTAAGAAAATAAAACCAAACATAACTAAGAGCTGTGAAATATCAAAACCTTCATAGAAAATAATGAATTCAAAAAAAGCTAATAGATAGATAATTCCTAGATAGATTTTAAGACTATTTCTCATTATTCTACTCCTAAGTAAATTGCATAGCATAACAAATCATTTCAACTTATTACCATCCCCAATCATCTCCAACAACTACTTGAGTGTTGGATTTGATAAGTTTTATTAGCTTATTTAACATGAGCAATGACCTCCCCTGAAATAGATTTTTGAAAATCTCATTTCGGTTCGGCTCGTCTCATTATCAGCTCGGCTCGTGTTATGCTATGCAATAATTATAACTAAATTACTTGGTCCATTCTCCGATTTATTGAATCTAACGTCGCTTTAGCAACAGAAGATAGCAAATCCTTTGATTTAATTACGGAACCAACGAAGATGTGTTTTACTCCCGATGGTTTATGAATCATTGTTATTGTAACTACAATAACATCAACACTTCCCATTTTTAATTCTTTCACATTATCTACTCTTAGATTATGTTCTGTTAAAATGTTCATTAATGCTTGTACAGTTGCATTAGCAATAATATATTCAGTTTCCATCTCGAATAAATTCGCTTCAACACTACCAATAATCTTCTGCTCATTATATTCCACTTGAACAATTCCTTCAATTACATTATTATGTCTTTGTATTTGATAAGCTGTTAAAAAACGAATTCTCTTCTCTGCCGAAAATATCTCTTTTTCTAACTGTTGTTCAATTATACTAATCTTCATATGATTGATGCGATATCCTGCCACTTGACGAAAAGTCTCTTCAACATCTCTCTTGATATCCTTTGGGTTGCGTAGATTATCACTAAAGATTCCAATTGCTACAACTTCCCCAGTGTTATCGAAGTCAATATGTGCCGAACGAACATTTTTTAAACCACAGAATTGTTTTTCCAACTCACTAGAAAGCTCTTTGCTCATGTTAATCTTCCTTTTTCGATATTTATATATTAACCTAAGAGGATAATATTCGCCAAAACCCCTGTTTTTCCTTCTTTCTTTTTAGCTAATATAATTAATTATAATAAATTCTATTATTCTAGTATCCAAATATTAATTAATATTTTAATATATTAATTAATATAAAAAAAGATATAATTAGATAACTGTCTTCAGTTTAAAGGGGTTTATTAATTGAGCGAATTTAAAATAAAACTATTAAATCGTAACTTCTTAATATTATTAAGCGGCAGATTTATCTCGCAATTAGGTGATAAATTATATCTAATAGCCCTTCCATGGTTAGTATTAGATTTAACTCACTCAGCAGTCCAAACCTCCTTGACACTTGCCTTGGAAATGCTTCCTTTAGTGATATTTGCGCCGTTTGTTGGCGTGTACGTTGACCGAAAATCAAGAAAGAAACTGATGGTTATATCTGATTGGATTAGGGGCTTAGTAATTCTTATTATTACTCTACTTGCTGTATTTGAATTTTTACTGATGCCTTATATCTATTTGGCAGCTATACTATTATCTACTTTTACATTACTATTTGATTCTGCATCTCAAGGATACTTGCCAGATATTGTTCCCAATGAATTGCTTTTTGAGGCAAATACTAATCTAACCTTTGTAAGTACTACTATGAGGCTAATCGGACCTATTCTTGCTGGAATACTAATAGGAGTAATTGGAGCAATTAATACCGTTGGTTTAAATGGGGTCTCCTTTATTTTATCAGCTATAATATTAAGCTTCTTACCCAAAGATAACATACACAAAAAGTCCTCTATAAAAACCAGAAAAATCCTTGAGGAAATAAAGGAAGGTTTTCAATATTTATTTCAACACGAAATTTTATTACCGATAGCAATTTTTAGCACTTTTATGAATGTAGGGATTTACTTAACCGTTACCTTGTTTATTTTTGAAAGTAAAGAGATATTAGGCTATACATCAGCAGAAACCTCAATTATTTTTTGGGTAAGTGGCGTGTTTGCAACAATAACTACCTTACTCTTAAGATACATAAAAGAATTAATTAATAAAGGGCAAATTATTAGATATGGTAGTATAATTGTGTTATTTTCTATTTTACTTTTAGTATTTAAACAATCCTTAGTAACGTTTACAATCTCTTATTCACTTATTTTGATAGTTGGAATTGCCGTCAATATAAGTATGACCACTTATCGTCAGGAAATTATTCCAAATCATCTGTTTGGGCGTGTTATGACATCTAGCAGTGTCTTAGTAAACGCTTTTACCCCCTTTGTGATAGTTATATCGGGCTGGATTGCTATGAATTATGGCTCTAGATTAGTTTTTGAGTTAGCGGCAGCAATTATTTTTATCAATGTTATATATGCTAGATTTAGCAAGATTAAAAATATCAAATAGTTCAGATGTTGTTATCGTTCTAATTCATCCTATTTAATCATAAAAGAAGAGTAGGACAAATTAGGGGATGAAGTAGATGAGGGAATTTATTATACCATTTGCCACAGGTATAACATTGTTCTTATTTGGTATGCAATTGCTTAGAATAGGCCTATACAAAATATCAGGTAATCAGCTACAATATTTTTTGTATCGCTTTACTAAAACACCCTACCATGGTTTTCTTACCGGAACAATGGCTACTTTATTTTTACAAAGTAGCAGTGCCGTAACGGTATTAACAATCGGTTTAATCAATGCCAATTTATTAAACTTTTATCAAAGTATCGGGATAATTTTAGGCACTAATATTGGAACGGTAGCTACTGTTGAATTAGTGGCATTGAATATTGATAGATGGGGAGGACTAATTCTTATTCTTGGTTTAATTCTAATTCTAATACCAAGAAATAAAGTCCGCGCGGTTGGTTTAATATTAACGGGGTTCGCAATAATTTTTTTTGGGATGAACGCTTTAAGAACTATCTCAATCTTTATTCAAAACTCACAGATTTCGAAAATTATCTTTTCCCTTGATGGGCAACAAATACTAGTCGGTCTTATCTTCGGAATAATTGTAACTGCTATTATTCAATCTAGTAGTGCAACTATTGTTATGACTATGAGCTTGGTTTATTATACTGGGTTACCATTAACCTTTGGAATCGCAATAATATTAGGTAGTAATATAGGGACATGTTTTACAGCTGTTTTAGCAAGTATAGGCGGATCAATAGAAGGAAGGCAAGTAGCTGTAGCACATGTGCTTCTTAATGTAATTGGTGTAATTCTCTTTCTGCCTTTTATTAATAATTTAGCTTTGCTTGTTGAGAGAATTACTGCTTATCCACCTGCACAAATTGCTCACTCGCAATTGATTTTTAATTTAGTAAATTCGCTTATAATGTTGCCTTTTGTGAGGCCATTTTCTAAGCTTACTATTTTATTAACACCGGGTAAGATTGTAAAGTAAGACTAATGAGTAATAAAAAAAATTTTATTGATTTATAATATTGTCTTGGGTTAGAAGATATTTTAATATCTTCGCTTCTTCTCTTGTTTAGCCTTTGTTGCTTATGTTTTATAGCACAAAGGAAGAGCTTAAGATATTAAAAATACCTTCAAACTATTAATATTTTCTTAATATTTAGGCAACTCCCAAAATAATGAAATCATATTTTTTCGGGTTAATTATAATAAAGTTTATGGTTAGACGATATTTTGATATCTTAAGCTCTTCCTTTGTGCTGTGTAACATAAGCTACAAAGGATAGACAAGAGAAGAAGCGTAGATATTAAAATACCGTCAAACCATTAATATGCTTATATTAATATACTGACATATAATGAATGTAACTAGTAGTCGGAATCTGCTACTAGGCCATTAATGATAGCAATTCCTGAGCTTGCACCGATTCTATTAGCTCCTGCTTCTATCATCCTTATAGCCCCAGCGTAATCCCTGACTCCACCAGAAGCCTTTACACCAATGTTTGGACCTACCGTATCTCTCATCAATTTGATGTCTTCATATGTCGCTCCACCGTTACCAAAACCGGTGGATGTCTTTACAAAGTTAGTACCAGCTTTTTTACTTAATTGACAAGCTATTACTTTTTCGTCATCAGTTAGTAGCCCTGTTTCTAATATTACTTTAACAAGAGCCTTACCCTTCGATTCTTCAACAACAGCTTTAATATCTTCCTCAACAGTATCATATTCCCCTGTTTTTAGAGCTCCGATATTGATGACCATATCTATTTCAGTAGCACCATTTTCTATTGCATTTTTTGTTTCATAAGCTTTTACTTCTTTTGTTGAGGCACCTAGCGGAAAACCAATAACAGTACACACTTTTACATCGGAATTCTTTAAAAGTTCATAGGCAGTCTGAACCCAATATGGATTAATACATACTGAAGCGAAGTTATATTCTTTTGCCTCTTCACATAGTTTAATAATCATTTCTAAATTAGTATCTGGTTTTAGTAAAGTATGATCAATCATTTTCGCTAAATCGTTCTTGTTCATTTCCTCACTCCTTAACTTTTATAAAAGTACCTCGACAAAAATCAGCGCCAATCGCATCTATTCTTACCACGCAAATTTTCTTTATTAAATCTTCTGTTCCTTCGAATTTAATAGGAATATAATTATCTGAATGTCCTAATAAAAAATTACTGGGACAATTTTTTTTATTCATATTTTCTGGAATAACTTCAAGAAAATCCCCTAGAAATTTTTCCCTGTAGTTAATAGATAATCTTTTTGAAAGTTCAATTAATTCTTGAACTCGATTTTGTTTTTCAATCTCATTAACTTGATTTTTCATTATTGCGGCTGGTGTTCCCGTCCTTATAGAATATGGGAAAACGTGTAGTTCTGCAAATTTTATATCTTCAATAAATTTATAACCACTATTAAAACTTTCTATTGTTTCTCCGGGAAAACCCGTTATTATATCTGTTGTTATCGCCAATTGAGGCAATACTTTTCGCAACTCAATAATCTTATCTCTGTATATTTTTGTTGTATAATTACGCTTCATCTCACCAAGAATCTGATCTTCTCCAGCTTGTAAAGGTATGTGAAGGTGTCTAACCATTTTTTTAGAACGCCCTAAAACATCTAGTATTTCGTCATTAATTTGGGTTACCTCAATAGAACTAATTCTAATTCTTTGTAAACCTTCAATTGAATCAAGATCGGATAATAATTTTGCAAGACTATAATTCTCTAAATCTTCACCATAGCCACCTGTGTGTATACCCGTGAGAACTATTTCATTATAACCATTGGCTACTAATTGCTTAGCTTGGTTATATATGTTTTGCGGGTTTCTACTTCGAGATAACCCCCTTGCCCATGGAATAATACAATATGTACAAAAATTATTACAGCCTTCTTGAATTTTTATAGTAGCCCTGGTTCTATCAGAAAATTGTTCTACATTTAATTCTTCAAATTCCTTAACCTTCATAATATTTATCACATTATTAATAGCAACTTTTTTTTCAGAAAATTCACGAACATATTCAAATAATCTATCTTTTCCTTCAGTTCCAATAATTATATGCACTCCAGGAATTGTCTCATCATCAGCCATAAAAATCTGTGAATAACAACCCATAACAGCAATTATCGCTTCAGGATTTTTTCTAATTGCCCTACGGATGATTTGTTTGCTTTTTTTATCCGCTGCATTTGTAACTGTACAAGTATTTATAACATAGACATCAGCTAATTCCTCAAAATCCACACGTACATACCCATTTTTATTAAAAATTTCCCAAACGGCCTCTGTTTCATAATGATTAACTTTGCAGCCTATCGTATGGAAAGCTACTGATGACATATATATTCAATTCCTTCCGCTCTATCATTATAATACTAATAAACTCAACTTTTTTCGTAATGATATAGAATATTAGCTACTCCAACAAGTCCAGCAGTCTCCGCTCTAAGGATTCTTCTACCTAATGATATAGAAATAGCACCATTTTTACTAGCTAATTCCACCTCTTGGTCACTAAATCCCCCTTCTGGACCGATAATTAATAAGATTTCTTTTAACTCAGACATATTTTCAATTGCTTTAAAAAGTGTAGTTGTGACCTCTCTTTCATAAGCTATTAAAACAATTCTGTTTTTGAAATTACCAATTAATTCCTTATAGTTAACAATAGGTAATATATTAGGAATTCTGCTTCGATGTGATTGCTCCGCTGCTTCCTTTGCTATTTTCTCCCATCTCCCAATTTTCTTTTGTTCTTTCTGCTGATTTAATTGTACAATTGTTCTCTCAGAATTAAACGGAAGAAATGTAGTAACACCTATTTCGGTACCCTTCTGAATAATAAAATCCATTTTATCTGATTTCGGTAAAGCCTGCGCAAGTGTTATTTTTACTAATGGTTCACGGTCCTGTTTAATAATTGATATGATTTTGGTCTCTACTCTTTCGAAACTCATATATATAATCTCTGTAATAACATCTAAACCCCCATTATTACAGCAGATAATCTTATCTCCAATATTACATCTTAATACCTTGGTAATATGATGTGCATCCTCCCCAATAATGATAACTTTGTCTTCAGAGAAGAGCTTTGGATCAACAAAATATCTTTGCATCTACATCCCTACATTCTTAAATTCTTCGTACTTTCATCCTTCTTGGCAATAAATGTAACCCAGTCTTGATCATGAAGTTCTTCTATTATAATTAACTTTTCTTTTTCTAATGAATTTTTAACTAGATCTGCCTTTGTATTAATAATTCCCGAGGCAATAAATACACCGCTATCCTTAAGTAGCTTCTTTACATCAGCAATAAATGTAATAATAACCTCAGCCAATATATTAGCTACTATTACATCAGCTTGATTATCAATTCCATTTAACAAATCATTCTGTCTAACATCTATTATCGAATCGACTTTATTAAGTTCAATATTTAACTTAGCACTTGTTATTGCAACATGATCAAGGTCTAGAGCTAGAACTTTTTTTGCACCAAGCTTTGCAGCAGCTATACTTAATATCCCAGTACCACAACCAACATCGATTACTTCCTCATCTCCAACTATCATTTTCTCTAATGCTTGAATACTCATAATCGTTGTTGGGTGGGTACCTGTCCCAAAAGCCATCCCTGGATCTAATTCAATTACTAGGCAATCCGAGTCATTTTCTACTATCTCCCATGTTGGAGTGATAATAATTTTATCCGATACCTTTAAAGGTTTGTAATATTTTTTCCAGCTTGTTGCCCAATCTTCTTCGTCTATCTCTGAAACAAATACTTTAGCTTGTCCAAAATCAATATTAAAGAAAGGGAGATTATTAATAGCCACCTTTGTTTGTTCTACCGTTTCCAGTAAATAACTATTAACAGGAAAATATGCCTTTACTATTGCCCCTTCTTCTGGAAAGTCCTCAGGAGTTAATTGATATATTTCGCCAAACTTATTTTCAAACTTACGATCTAAAATTTCTCGGTCCTCGATAACTACCCCTCTAGCTCCAACATCATGAAGAATATTTGCAACTGCCTCAATTGCTTCTTGAGTTGTATGAATTGATATTTCCGACCATTTCATAAATGTTACCCCCTGATACTAGTTAATCCAGATTAAAAAACTTAAAAATTATTCACCTTTAAATGTCTTCTTTACTTTTTTAAAAAAAGATTGCTCTCCTTGATGTAAATCCTCTCCACTTATATTGGCAAATTGTTGAAGTAACTCTTTCTGTTCTTCATTTAACTTTGTAGGTGTAACTACAATAACTTTAACATATTGATCTCCTCTGCCATTATGTCGCAAATTAGGAACACCTTTACCCTTTAATCTAAAACTAGTAGCAGATTGCGTACCCTCAGGTATTTTTAACTTTACTGAACCATCCAAGGTTGGAACTTCTATCTCCTCACCCAAAGTTGCTTGAACAAATGAGATCTTCATTTCATAAAAAATATTATTTCCTTCTCTTTCAAAAAATTCATGTGGTTTTATGCGAAGCACAATAAATAAATCGCCAGCTGGCCCGCCGTTAATACCAGCTTCACCTTCTCCACTTACCTTTAATTGTGCACCTTCGTCAATTCCTGCAGGTATCTTAATATTAATTTTCCTTCGATTTCTTTCCCTACCGGTTCCATTGCAAGTTGTACATTTTTCTTTAATTATCTTACCTCTTCCTTGGCAAGTAGAACATACCTTGCGATTAACAACCCGTCCAAAAGGTGTGTTTTGAATAATTTCCTCTTGTCCTGAACCATTACAACTTGGACAAGTTTCCGCCTTTGTACCAGTTTTAGCTCCTGTTCCATGACATGTAGAGCATTCCTCTTCCCTAGGAATCGTAATTTCTGTTTCTTTTCCAAAAACTGCTTCTTTAAATTCAATAGTCATATTATATTGTAAGTCAGAGCCTTTTTTAGGTGCATTTGGATTACGACTTTTTCTCCCACCGCCACCAAAAAACATATCGAATATATCACCAAAATCGCCAAAATCCTGACCGTTAAAACCTCCACCACCAAAACCTGCTTGCGGGTCCTGATGCCCATATTGATCATATTTTGATCTAGCTCCTTGATCCCCTAGAACATCATAAGCCTCTTTTATCTCTTTAAATTTAGTTTCAGCATCCGGTTCTTTATTAACATCGGGATGATACTGACGAGCAAGACTCCGGTATGCTTTCTTTAACTCCTCTTGCGAGGCACTCTTGCTTACCCCTAGAACTTCATAATAATCCCTTTTACTCATCTTATTCCCCCGTCTATTATCCTTGTTATATTCTTTTTTTGTAAAAGCCAAAAGTCAAAGTCAATTGCTTGACTTTGACTCAGACCGCATAGTACTTTTACAGGAATCTATTGTTATGTTTTCCCTACAGTCTATTATTTTTGTTCGTCTTCATTTACAACTTCATAATCAGCATCAACAACATCATCAGCATTTTGTTGACTTCCCTTAGCATCTTCATTTGCCTGTGCTTCTCTTGCAGCCTGTTCATAAAGTTTAATAGATAGTTGCTGAATTATTTCATTCAATTTATCTGAAGCTGATTTAATCTCCGCAAAGTCATTACCTTCTAATGCTTTTATAACAATCTCTTTCGCCTCGATTGCCTTATCAATTTCAGCTTGATCAACTTTTCCTTCTAGTTCTTTTAATGTCTTCTCAGTAGTATATACAAGATTATCTGCATGGTTACGTGTTTCTACTTCTTCCTTACGTTTTTTATCTTCCTCTGCATTAGCCTCGGCTTCTTTTACCATTTTCTCTATATCATCATCGGTTAGACCGCTTGTTGAAGTAATTGTTATTTTTTGACTCTTACCAGTACCTAAGTTTTTAGCGGACACATTAACTATTCCGTTAGCATCGATATCAAATGCAACTTCAATTTGTGGTATTCCCCTTGGCGCTGGTGGGATATCAGTTAGTTGGAAACGTCCTAAGGTTTTATTATAGGTTGCCATCTCACGTTCTCCTTGAAGTACATGAATGTCTACTGATGTCTGGCCATCTGCAGCTGTTGAAAAAGTTTGCGCCTTTGTTGTAGGAATAGTTGTATTACGACTTATAAGTTTTGTAAATACTCCTCCTAATGTTTCAATCCCTAAAGATAACGGAGTTACATCTAATAATACAATATCTTTTACGTCCCCTACTAAAACTCCAGCTTGAATTGCTGCTCCTAATGCAACAACTTCATCAGGATTTACGCCTTTGTGTGGTTCCTGACCAGTATATTTTTTTATTGCTTCTTGAACTGCAGGAATACGAGTCGATCCACCAACAAGTACTACTTTGTCAATTTCGCTAGGTGTAATCCCAGCATCCTTTATCGCTTGACGAGTTGGTGCCATTGTTCTTTCTACTAATTTTGCTGTTAATTCATCGAATTTTGCACGGGTTAAATTTATTTCTAAATGTTTAGGACCCGTTGAATCAGCAGTTATAAATGGAAGTGAAATTGTCGTTGTAAGTAATCCAGAAAGATCCTTCTTAGCTTTTTCTGCGCCATCTTTTAATCTTTGTAATGCCATTTTATCCTTACTTAAATCTATACCAGTATCTTTTTTAAACACATCTACTAAATAATCTATAATAATCTGGTCAAAATCATCTCCACCTAGTTTGTTGTCCCCGCTTGTCGCCTTAACTTCAAAAAGACCTTCACCCAATTCAAGGATTGATACGTCAAAAGTACCTCCCCCTAAATCGAAAACAAGTATTGTATGATCTTCACCCTTATCTAACCCATATGCCAAAGCTGCAGCTGTAGGCTCATTGATTATTCTTAAAACTTCTAACCCAGCAATTTTACCTGCGTCCTTAGTTGCTTGACGTTGACTATCATTGAAGTAAGCAGGAACAGTTATTACTGCTTGTTCTACCTTTTCCCCAAGATAACTTTCTGCATCAGCTTTTAGTTTTTGCAAAATTATTGCTGATATTTCTTGAGGAGTATAGTTCTTACCGTCAATATTTGTTTTATAATCAGTACCTATGTGTCGTTTTATTGAAAGAACAGTATTCAGATTAGTTATTGCTTGCCTTTTAGCTACCTCTCCAACTAAACGTTCACCATCCTTTGTAAATGCAACAGCTGATGGTGTTGTGCGATTCCCTTCTGCATTGGGGATTACTACAGCTTCTCCTCCTTCCATAACAGCCACACATGAATTAGTTGTACCTAAGTCGATTCCAATTACTTTACTCATTTATTTATACCTCCATATTTAATATTTTTTTTTAATTAAGTTTAAACACTTACTTTAACCATCGAAGGCCTAATCACTCTTCCTTTAAATAAATATCCTTTTTGTAACTCCTCAATTATGACTCCTGCTTCATGTTCCTCTGATTCTACCTGCATTACAGCTTGATGATATTCAGGATTAAATGATTTTCCGAGAGATTCTATCTCTTTAAGTCCTTCATTTGTCAAAACATCCTCAATTTGTCTATAAACCATTTCAATACCCTGAAGTAAGGAATCTAAATTATCATTCTCTTTTGCGGCTTTTATTGCCCTTTCAAAATTATCACATGCTGGTAATAACGATTTTATCAGTTGCGCATTTACGTATTTCGCCAAATCTTCTTTTTCAGTAGTTGTTCTTTTTCTGAAATTATCAAAATCTGCCTGAACCCTCATTAACCTATTTTGTGATTCTTCTATCTTTTCCTTTAATTGTGCAACCTCATTGTCAAAAATTTGTTTTTCTTCTTCAATATTAGATTCTTGAATTTCCATCTCTTTGTCAGTAGATGCTTCTTCATTATAATCTACTATATCTTTCTCCTTTTCTAGTTCATCCACTTGAACACCTCCTAATCCTTCTCTTCATTATCATGATCCTATATATTTCATATAACAAATAACTAATTAAGTTTTATAGAAACTAGTTAGATATTTGGAGAAATCATCTTCTAAAAAATCTAATAATCTAATTACTCTACTATAATCCATTCGGGTTGGACCAAATATTCCAATCGTACCTAATGGTTGGCCATCAACCTGATATGTTGCTGTTATTATACTACAATTATTTGCAGCCTCTAATTCATTTTCCAAACCTATCTTTACCTTAATCCCACTATTCGTTGATTTCATAAGATGTTTAACATCTTCCGTTTTCTCGAACAATTTGAATAAGCCTTTAATTGTATTCATGTCATTGAATTCAGGTTGGTTAAGAAGATTTATTGTACCTCCAAGATATATTTTCTTACCTTCTTGAACATCAAGGTCACTAAATAATTCGTTTATTATCTTCATTGATTTCTCATAATCGGTAAAGTTTTTTGTAAATTCATCCAAAAGTTCTTTTTCTATTTTCGATTTCAATTGATATAAAGGGGTACCCGCTAATTTATAATTGAGATAATTAACTAAGCTCTCGATTTCATGAATCGAAACTTCTTTGGTAATTTTCAATGTTTTATGTTCTACTTTCCCAGAGCTTGTTACTAAGATTACTACTAAATTATCATCCGATATAGGTACTATTTGAATCCTTGTTAATTTTGTATTAAAAATTTCCGGACCCAAAATAATACTAGTATAGTTAGTAATCTGCGATAAAATGTTTGCCGCCTGTTCTAAAACATGTTCAAATTCATTAAATTGACTAGTAAAAATGTTCCTAATATTGTTTAATATGTTTTTCGAGATGATAATTCTCTCTGGTTTAATTAAATAATCTACATAATAACGATACCCTTGATTAGAAGGAACCCTTCCAGATGAAGTGTGTGGTTGTTCTAAAAATCCCATTTCCTCTAAATCTGCCATTTCATTACGTATTGTTGCAGGACTATAACTAATTTCTCTTTGCTTAGAAATTGATCTAGAACCAATTGGTTCAGCAGTCGTAATATAATTATCTACTACCACACTCAAAATTAATTTCTGTCTTTCAGTAAGCAATCTAGTCACCTCCCATTATTAGCACTCTACCCTAATGAGTGCTAATCTCTAAATACAAAATACCAAATTTATATACCTTTTGTCAATCATTAGAGTGTATAAATTCTGCAAAAACTTCATTTCCATACAACAAACCTTTTTCAGACAACTTTATGCAATAATTATCTATTAAAATAAGACCTAAATTATCTAATTTGCTAATCTGTTTTTTGAATTCCAAACGAAGATCTTCGTTAAATAATTCTTGATAATCCGAAAATTTCACCCCATCTAACATTCTTAATCCCAACATTAACATATTCTCTTTATTCTCTTTATTAGATACTATGTATTCTGTTTCCCTAGGTAATATGTTTTTAGATAAGCTTTTAATATACTCATTAACGCCTTTGATATTCTCATACCTTCTACTATCTATATATCCATGAGCACCTGATCCTAAACCAATATATTCATTATTCCTCCAATAATTAATATTATGTTTGCTTTCATAGCCAATTTTCGAAAAATTACTTATTTCATAGTGACGATAATTATTTTTACCCATCTCATTCATAGTTACTAGATACATAGTGAGCTCATCTTCTTCTGATGGTAAGGATAATTCGTTTTTTTTATTTAAAGAGTAAAACTGCGTGCCCTCTTCAATTATTAAACTATATACAGAAACATGGGGAATCTTTAACTCGAAAAACCTTATTAAACTTTCTTTAAATAGTCTAACACTTTGACCAGGAAGTCCAAACATCAAATCAATGCTTATGTTCTCAAATCCAACTTTTTTAATTGTTTCAATACTTTGATAGATATCTTCTACTGTGTGAATTCTTCCAATGTAAGATAGAATATTATCTTGAAAAGCCTGTACCCCCAAACTAATTCTATTAACACCAAAATCTTTCATCACATTAAGCTTTTCTAAATCCAGCGTTCCCGGATTAGCTTCAATTGTAAATTCGATTTGCTTGTCACGAGAAGGAAAGAATCTCTCTAATGAATACAATAAATATTCCATTTCCTTAGCTTTTAAAATTGTTGGTGTGCCCCCACCAATAAAAATCGTCATAATCTTTTCTGTAGGATTGGTTTGCACTATCATTTCCATTTCTCTTTTTAGTGCTTCTAAATATTCTTTTAAAGGTAGGTTACTTAAAGGATACGAATTAAAATCACAATAGTTGCATTTCTTAACGCAAAAGGGAATATGTACGTAAATTGCTTTAGTCATTGGATTCACCCCTGTATACCCGTTTATCATCAGTTCCAATAAGCTTAAAAAAATATATATCATCATTTGCTAAGCATCTAATGATATATATCTTGCTATTCATCAATTCTTAAAACTGCCATAAAAGCTTCTTGGGGTATTTCTACTGATCCAACTGATTTCATGCGTTTTTTACCTTCTTTTTGTTTCTCCAATAGTTTTCTCTTACGAGAAATATCTCCGCCGTAGCACTTTGCTAATACATTCTTTCTCATCGCACTAATAGATTCACGCGCAATAATCTTATTACCGATTGAAGCTTGAATCGGCACTTCAAACATCTGTCTTGGAATTAGTTTTTTTAACTTTTCTGTAATCTGCTTCCCTCTTGCATGAGCATTATCTTTATGTGTAATAAAGGAGAGTGCATCAACTTTTTCGTTATTTAATAAGATATCAATCTTAACTAGTTTTGATGGTCTATTACCAATCACTTCATAGTCTAGAGATGCATACCCTTTAGTGCTAGATTTCAATTGGTCAAAAAAATCGTAGACTATTTCTGATAGTGGCATATTGTAGGTTAAAGTGACGCGATTAACATCCAAATAAAGCATATCAACGTATTCTCCGCGCTTTTTCTGGCAAATCTCCATAACGGCTCCCACATAGTCGTTCGGTACCATAATCTTGGCTTTAATGTAAGGTTCTTCTATGCTATCTATATTATTTGGGTCTGGCATATCTGATGGATTATCAATAATAATTCTTTCTTTATTTGTTTTTATCACATGGTAGACTACGCTAGGCGAAGTAGTTATCATCTGAATATTAAATTCCCTCTCAATTCGCTCCTGAATTATCTCCATATGGAGTAACCCAAGAAATCCGCATCTGAATCCAAAACCAAGCGCTTGCGAGGTTTCAGGCTCATACTTAAGGGCTGCATCATTTAATTCCAGTTTCTCCAACGCTTCTCTTAAACCAACATATTCATTGCTTTCAACGGGATACATCCCGCAAAAAACCATCGGTACCACTTGACGATACCCTGGTAAAGGGTCACTAGCAGGGTTCTTTAAATCAGTAATCGTGTCACCAACATGAGTATCTTTAACATTTTTTATGGCAGCAACAACAAACCCAACGTCTCCAACTTCTAGTTGATTAACCATTGACATTTTCGGTTTAAATACACCAACCTCGGTAACTTCAAAACTTTTACCTGTAGACATCATCTTCATTTTCATACCAGGTCTAATGCTTCCATTAACTACACGAATGTATATTATAACACCTTTGTATAGATCATAATGTGAATCGAAAATAAGAGCCTGTAACGGTTCGTCCGAAGACCCTTTAGGGTATGGTACTTTCTCTACAATCTGTTCTAAAATATCGCCAATTCCAATACCTGACTTAGCAGATGCCAAAACTGCATCTGTAGTATCTAATCCAATTATATCTTCTATTTGTTTTTTTACTCGCTCTGGTTCAGCACTTGGTAAGTCAATTTTATTGATAACTGGCAGAATTTCAAGATCATTTTCTAACGCCAGGTAAACATTAGCTAATGTTTGTGCCTCGATACCTTGCGCTGCATCAACTACTAAAACTGCACCTTCACAAGCGGCTAGAGACCTTGATACCTCATAAGTAAAATCGACATGCCCAGGGGTATCGATTAAATTTAATGTATACTCTTGCCCATCTTTGGCTTTATAATTCAAACGCACAGCTTGAAGCTTTATTGTTATTCCACGTTCACGTTCCAAATCCATTTGATCTAAAAGCTGTTCTTCCATGTCTCTTTTTTCCACTGCACCAGTATATTCTAAGATACGATCAGCGAGAGTTGATTTCCCATGATCGATATGTGCGATTATCGAAAAATTTCTAATCATTTTTTGTCTTTCAAAATCACTCATGATGAAGCCTCCTAAACCATCTCTAATTATATCAAATTATTATATCAATTATTAATTCATCAGACAACAAGCGTTTTGGGTAAAAAAAGACCCTTAAAAATTTTTAATTTTTTAAAGGTCCGTTCTAATCAATCAATTTTGCTAATATACTTAAGCCCTTTTCTGTGCCTATCTGCAATGCCTCACCGATTTTATTTCCTAGGATACCTACATTGTTAATATTAGGCTCTTTTGGTTTTAATGTCTGCTCTTCTGGTTCTAACCTCTGCTCTTCTGGCTCAACCCTCTGCTCCTCCTCTATATTGCTAGGATTAGGATTAGTTGTAATTCCCGAATTATACGTTTCTCCAAAAACCATTATTTCAAGCTGATTATCATTTTGAGTTACTTGAAAGCTTTTAGAATTAGAGTCTGGAGTGCCTACAACGTTATATATTCCCTTTTCCGCCATCGTAATTCCAATCATCATACCAAGTAACAATAAAATAACTAAGAATCCAAATCTAAAAGAGGTTTTGGACAACTTAATCACACCCTTTCCTTAATTTGATGGATTTGCGTCTACCTTTATTGCATCCCAATATAAATCAGCTATGGCTCTAGCTAGTGCTTCCGTGGTGCGATATTCTTCTGTTAGTGTGTTATATACCCCGCCAATCTCAATTGTTAAGCTTTTTGTAGAAATTGATTGATTGTAATCACCATTTGAACCGATAGTTTTTTGTTTACTCAAAATACCTTTAGATAATCCAGGATATAACTCTTCCAATTTTTGGTGCAACTCTTCTGCTAGTTTTTTATTCTGTTCATAGTTTTTGTTTGCTTCACCTATAACAAAGTAGATTGCCGCATACTCTTTCCCATTAATCGTGCGCGTAGTTTTTTCTCTAACACTTGCATCTCGATGAATATCAAATATAAACTCATAATCATTATCCTTTTTTAATGCTGCTTGTACAGTTTCAAAAGAATGTTTATATGATAAGGAATAATCTTCTAACTCCGTCCAATAATCCTTTGTCGAAATTACCGTTCCAATTCCAAGCTTATTAAGATATTCGCTAAGTTTTTTTCCAACTAATGTGACATTAATATTAGGATCATAAGCTTCGTTAGCCTTTTTTGTTTTTAATTCTGGTAAGAAGGATTCGCGATTATGAGTATGATAAATAAAGACTACTTTTTTATCAAGATTATTGGTCTGCACGGGTTCTTGATTATTACTATTTTCAACTGTTGTTACATTGTTTTTCTCTGCCTGAAAAAAACTTTCCGGAGGTGCTAATTCTACAACTAAATCATAAGCATCATCTATTGCAGAAGATTTTTTACTTTCATTGTCTATCATTTGTAAAATAGAGAACTCACTTTTAACCCACTCGCTTGGACTTAAGAGCAAAAAATACGAGCTAATTGAACGATTAGCTTGTACATCTACAGTAAAAAAAGGTATTTCCATTTCAAAGAATCCTGTTATTTGTTCTGTAGAGATTGTAAAGGTTCTTTTATTGATACTTTCTACTTTATTCGAGATTGGAACCTGCAATGAGATTACACTTAATAAGATAAATATTAAACTTGTACATAAAGTTAGGATAGCGAAAATCTTTACTACAGAAAAACTTTTCATAGTTCCTTCTCCCTAATCGAGTCTCATATAAAACTTTATGTATGTCCTATTAAATATAGAACAAAAGATAAGAAACTAAATTCAAGTATTTTCATATTTTTAATGGACAAAAGAACTATTAGTAATATTTTCTGTTTGGTGTAAAGCCAAATTCAATCCATTTGCTATTACTTTAGCTATATCTTCAATGAATATGTCTACTTCTTTAGGTGTAACGATAAGATTATACCCGAGAGGAGATAATACTTCATGTATTAACTGACGTTTTTCGTTCTCTTCTAGCGACCCTATTAGACCAAAAAACTCCTTTTTCTTTTCATTGTCAGAAGATGGTTTGGTAAATGGATTTCTTATCTCCATTTGATTCTTTAAATGTGCCATCATATGTTCAATCGTATCATTTGTTATTGTTACAGCATCTACCACAGTTGGTACACCTATTGCAATAACAGGAATACCTAAAGTTTTTTCATCAAGTGCTTTCCTTTTATTACCGACACCCGAACCAGGTTGTATTCCAGTATTTGCTATCTGAATAGTTGTGTTAACTCTTTCCAAAGAACGTGATGCTAGAGCGTCTATTACAATTAGAAAATCTGGTTGGCTTTTATCAATAACTCCACAGACAATCTCACTTGTTTCTATGCCGGTTAAACCCATGACTCCTGGAGAAAACGCACTTACCGGTCTAAATCCCTCTTCAACTTGCTCCGGCATTAGCTCAAAAAGATGTCTAGTTATTAATAACTTTTCGATAGTTTTCGGACCTAAAGCATCTGGGGTTACATTCCAATTTCCCAAACCGATTACTAATGCTTTTGCACTATCAGAAATATTAAGTCTTACTAAAAAGCTCTTAAATTCCTGAGCAAAAATATTTTCTATCTTTTCCTGCGTTTTAGAATCATGTTCTTTTAAACTGGAGGCCTCAAAAGTTAAATACTCACCAATCGGCTTATTTAAAGCTTCACTACCAACCTCTGAACTTATCATTAGTTTAGTTATATGAATGTTATCAACATTTATCTCCTCAACATCCACTCCGGGTATATTACCCTCTTGATTTTTCTCTGCCATCTGATGTCGTTCTAAAGCTAAATCTGTCCTTACTTGATAATTATTTAAATCAAGATTATGATATTTTTTCATTTTGAATTATCCACCCTTCAAATTAGGTAATACTTTATACATTCTTGCTTTTTTAAATATAAAATGTTAAACTATTTGATGTTGTATTTATCTGCTTTTTAGATTAAATTAGTACTATATGAAATTACATATATAGGTTGCACCAAGGAGGTGAATGTTATGCCTAATATTAAATCAGCTATAAAACGCGTAAAAGTTAGTGAGAAAAGAAAAATAAGAAACTCTGCTCAAAAATCAGCTCTTCGTACATCTATTAAACATTTTGAAGTAGATGTTAAAAATAATGAACTTGATGCAGCTAAAAATTCGCTTATACTAGCAACTAAGAAATTAGATAAAGCAGTAACAAAAGGCCTAATCAAAAAAAATGCTGCTTCTCGAAAAAAATCTCGTTTAACCAAAAAATTTAATGAACTGTCAAAAAATATAACTGCTTAAAACTAAAAGACCCAGTCAACTGGGCCTTTTCTTATTTTTTAGTCATTAATCCTCTCAAAAAAAACATAAACATTTCTATAGCTAATATTTTATCCATTTGCCCCGACTTAATTTCATAATCAATTTCGGCTAATCTCATTAAAATTTTTCTTAACTGTTCTTCATTAAATTTTTCCGACTGCTTAACAGCTATTTTAGTTACATAAGGATGCAAAATTAACTGCGATGATATTTGTTTTTCAGAATAACCTATTCGATGAAGCTCCTTAGTCTTCATTATTATTCTAAATTGTCTAGCAAATAAAGCTAAAATCTTAATTGGCTCTTCTTTGTTTTTTAATAAATCATAAAATATTTGAAACGCCTTCTCTATTTTAAGATCAGCAACTGATTCAATTAATGAAAATATATTTTTTTCAAGTGCCCTACTGGTTAATAGATTAACCACATTATTGTCAATTAACCCATTTTTCCCGACATAGATAGCCATTTTATTAATTTCAAGTGAAAGTAATTGTAACTCTTGTCCAACAATGCTTATCAATAGTTGAGCAGCTTCCTCCGACATATTAGCGCTTTCTATTGCTGCCTTTTTCTTAACCCATTCAACTAATACCATGTTTGAAAGTGGGAGAAATTCTTTAATATTTCCTTTTTCCTTAATCAATTTAACTATTCTTTTTCTTTCATCTAATTTTTCATAATTCACCCAAAAAATAATTGTACTATACTCAGCAGGATGGTCTAGATAGAGCTCTAAATCTTTAGTGTTATGTTCAATATCTTTAGTGTTCCTTTGACCAGTAAAGAAAAATGCGTTTTTTGCAATAATTAATTTATGATTAGAAACAAACGGAGGCATTTCCGCCTCATTAATCACTTCCTCTAATGAAGTGTCGGATAGATCATAATAGATAAGATTAAAATCTCTATCATCTATAGGAATTAGAGATTTAATTATATTATTAATTTGTTCTTGTATTAAATAATTTTCTGTACCGTAAAAAAGGTATGTAGACGATTTCATATTTTAATGTACCCCCCTGCAAATCAATTATAACATGAAACTTAAAAACTGATGGATAATACCATCAGTTTTTTAACAGCCTGTAAAAATTTTATTTCCTACAGTCTACCTATATAGGGAAGCTTTAATTTCTAATCACGCTTATGTAAACGCCCAATGATAAATCTGTGATTTTCTCATTAGACGGGAAGCAATGGTTTTGTAATAATATACTCAATTGCTCCCAATGTGTGATTAATCTAATATTTTATCTTCCTTGTTTTCTATAAGATTAATTATATAACTGGCAATTTCCTGGCCATCCTCATTTAAAAGTGAATAGGAAATCTCATTTTCATTAATCTGATAGAATTCTACACTCAAATTATCTTCCCATTGCTTCGTCTTAAATATAACCTCTTCGTCTTTAGAAATTATTAATTGATTACTCACTTCTTCAATTTTGTACAACTCAAAGGCTACCGCCTGGGCACCATAATTACCATCTCCTCTTGAAACGCTATCAGAAGCTAGTGTGTTATCTGTTTGGATTTCGAGATTACTTATGGATGCCTTTTCATCAGGTGCCTCGGCAGCCATAAATTCAACGCTATCGGCTGACTCTTCGATATTGTTTTGGTTTGCTAAAAAAGTTATAGGAACAACAAACAATACAATAGCAGCAGCAGTTGCCAAGCCATACCGAGTAAACCAGTGCTTATTAAAACTTTTAAATTTTATATCTTTATTCTCTTTCTTAATATTATCGATATCAAGAATTAATTGATCTACTATACTTTCCTGTGTATCAATAATAGGTAGAGATAATAGTCTGTTGTGAAGATCGCTCATCCTTTGATAATAAGTGCTACAAGAATCACACTGTTTTAAATGCTCTTCTAACTCAGGTTGTTCTAGATCAAGTAGTTCATTATCCAACTTTTGATTAATTAATCCTTTACAACGTTCGCAATTACTCATTATTGACACCTCCTTGATGATATTCAACATAAATCTTCTCTCTTCCACGGAATAGATAAGATTTTACTGTATTTACAGGTATGTCTAATACTTCCGCAATCTCCTGGTAAGAAAATTCATTAAAGTATCTTAAAATCATTGCCGCTTTTATTTTCTCAGGTAGAAGCATAACTTTTGTCATAAGTTCCTCTACCATTATTTTATTCTCAACCTCTTTTTCCGTATCGATGCAATCTTGGATAATCATTTCTGCACCTTCAATAGAAATGTTATGTTTATTGCTTCTGAATTTATCCATACATAGGTTAGTTGTTATTCTTTGAACCCAAGTAGTAAATTGTGCCTTTTCCTCGAATGAATCTAACTTAGTATATACTCTAATTAAAGCCTCTTGTGTAATATCCTTAGCATCATGTTCATTCCCCATATAATAAAAGGCAGTACTATATATTGATCTTTCTACACTTTTTAGTAAATCAACTAAAGCTTCCTTGTTGCCAGTTTTAGCTAGTTGAATCAATTCCTTTTGATCCACTTTGTTCTCTCCTCTTTATATTGACGTCTCTTTATTTAAAATTGTTTCAATTAAGGTTTTCAAAAATTGTGGTTATTATTTACAGTTCGATCTATGTAGTATTCCTTAGGCTTCACTCGTAATATAATTGCTCCATCAATATCGGTACGCCATACGTTTGTCCCAATATTAATTAGTCTTTGCAATACTTCTTGCGCTGGATGATTGTAATGATTATTTTTACCAACTGAAATTACTGCTTCCTCTGGTTGCAAGGTTTCAAGCCATTGTTCAGATGTAGAGGTATTACTTCCATGGTGACCTACCTTTAAGATATCGATAGCTGAAAGTAAGTTTTTTTCTAAAATATTCTCTTCTCCAATCCTTTCAATATCCCCCGAAAATAAGATTCTAGTATCATATATGTTTAATATTATAGCAAAAGACTGATTATTTTCTTTATCAGAATAATCAACACCAGTTGGAATAAAAATAAGTTGAGAATTCTTGTCAAGAGTAATCGCCTCAACGCTATCTATAGTAACTATCTTTGTATTGTTTTCTACTAGCTTATTATATAATTTTACTCCCCGGTCTGTACGAGGAAAACCTTTCTCCGCTATAAATAATCCGATTTTCAAATTATCTACAATAGATAAATAGCCACCGATATGGTCAATATCTTCATGTGTTAAAATAGCTATATCCAACTTAGTTACTCCATTATAACGTAAAAATGGTAAAACAATATCTTCGCCAACGTCGAACGGGTTATCTCTTAATCGCCATTCTTCTTTAGGATAAACGAAATTCCCTCCACTATCAATTAATATGTTGTTTCCCTTAATTGTTTGAATATAAATGCTATCGCCTTGTCCAACATCTAAAAAAGTAATTTCAGCATCATTATCTGTTAACCATGGTAATAACAAAGAGATAGCTAATACGATAATTGTAAATTTTTCTAAAAATAAAATTTTATTTTTAATTTTAAATGGAAGAAATGAGTCTTTAAAATTCTTCCTAATTAGCAACCATGTAAGAATAATATACATTATAAAAACTAATAAAGGCGAGCTTATATTACCATAAAAATGAAAAACCGATAAATCAGCAATCCAGTCAATAATAATAAATAAATTATTTAGTATAAAGGACATTATTTCAGCAAGAAGATCAATAATACTCAGGTTAAAGGAACCAAAAACCAACAGAACTAAACCAAAAGGTAAAATGATACTGCTAAAAAAGGGTACTAGAATTAGATTGGCTATCCATGATACTAATGAATATTGATGAAAGTAATAATATATTAATGGAAAAGAGGCTAATTGAGTAATAATTACCAAGGCAATACCCTTTTTCACTATGCCCTCTTTTAAGGGAAGTTTTTGATAAACCTCAGGATACCCCCATAATATATAAAACGTAATAGTAAATGATAATTGAAAGCCAATATCAAAGATCCAGATTGGATTATATAAGGTCGTTGCAAATAAAGCTATTCCAAAAGCCTGTAATGCAGAAAATTTATTTTTAAAAACAAAACCATAAAGCATTAATATAGTCATAATCGTTGCTCTAACAACAGAAGGTCTTAATCCAATTAATATCATATAAAATATCAAAATAATGCTAACAATAATAGAGGCGTTCTCTCTTGTCACTCTGAATTTTAACAAAATAGCAAAAAAAATAAAGGCAATTATTGAGAAATGCAGCCCAGATATAGCAAGAAGATGACTGAGTCCAGTAATAGAAAAGTCATCTTGTAAATCTGATGGTATATCGCCACTATCTCCTAATAGAATCGACTTTAAAAAACCTGCCTGGGATTGATTAAATAAACTATCTAACTTAGTTGAAAAACTACCTCTTAAACTATTAATTCCATTATTAACTACTGATGCATCTGATAACTGAACATCATCAATACCAGTAACAACAACTTTCCAATAAACCGCCTGTTTTTGTAGATATTCTTCATAGTTAAATTGCCCAGGGTTGATCGTACTGTTTATTTCAGAAAAGGTACCTGTTAGATTAATACCCATTCCAGATTCCCAATTACTAACTATAGACAATTCTTCTACATCATAAAGATATAGGTAGATTAATAATCTTTCTTTAGTAGAAACAGAATATTCCTTATCATAATAGAAGGATATAGGTTTGACAATGAATTTAACCAAATCGCCATTAATATCTGGTCGATTATCAATGTAACCCCTTATTCCAATCTCATTACCTTGTAACTCCTCTACGAAGTCGTCTGTTATGACAGATTGGTGATTTAACTGATAAGAACCCATGTGTACACAAGCTAGAAATAGAATACTAAGCGTAAGCCAAATAAACCATTTATTTGACTTGGAATTAAAGGAATATATAGATAATATTAATAGTGTTATCCCTATTACAAAACAAATTATCAGTATAATTTTATACTCAAATAAGACAGCTCCAACCAAGAGGCCGATTAACCAAATAAAAGCTAAAACTAAAAGAGGATATCTTAATTTATCTAGCATTTTACATTTCATTCCTATATTGTAATTTTCTATATTTATCTATTTCTCGCTAGATTAAAATAATCCTTCCTTACTTTGGTAATCAATCAATTTCTATTAAGTTATAAATTTATACTATTAACCAAGTATAGGAAGCTCAGAGACTTGAACTTTCTCGGGTAATAAATCTAAATCTTCAATATTTTGCCAAGATAACAATAATATTTCAAGGTTCTCTAAATTAATTAGTGGCTTAATTGAAGTAATGTTGGTAAAACGAATATCCAAATTTCTAAGTGACTCACATTCACTTAAGCTTTCAGGATCATCAATTCGTAGATTCATCATTACTAGCCTGTTTAATTTGGGAAGATCTTTTACAGGCTCTATATGGGAAATAGGGTTCAATGAGATATTTAAATACACAAGATTTTGTAGAGAAGAAATAATAGAAATATCTTCTACTTTTGTTCGTGTGATAATAAGCGTCCGTAGGGTTATCACATCTTGAAGGAACTGTATATCTGAAATTCTTCCGTCATTGAATTCTAAGTAAGTTAGTTTTTTTAGTGGTTCAAATGACGGTAAGGGTAATTCAGTCTTAAAATGATTGATAGTTAAGTGTTGTAACTCTGTAAGTCCCAATAAAAAATTGAAGTTTGGTGCTTCGACATTTTGTAATGATAGAGTTATCAGATTTTTCATATTACCGATAATTTCGAAGTCATTTTCATTGTTAATAGGTCCATCTAGTGAGAGTTTTGTTATACTAAGCAAATCCTCTACAGTAAGATCCTTGACTTGTTTATTCACCTGCTTACTGATTTCTTGCAATATTAAATCTGAAGCATTATTGAATAAATCTTGCTCTACAATGTTATCTTTTAGAAACCCATTTTGAGTACACCCATTAAAAAAAGAAATTATAAATATAGATATAATCAAAAACACGATTAAGATTCTAGGTCTCATGTAATCCCTCCATTTTTTACTATTTTGCTATATTTTAACATTTTTAAAGCAAAAAATCCAGATAATAGTTCTGGATTTTTTGCTTTGTTTAATATCTCTATGCTGTATAATAAGTGATATAATCCACAGATCCATTATCGTCAATAACATCTTGTAAAGTTTCATTAAAACTACTTCCTGGATCATTTATATAAATCATACTTGGTGTAATCTGAGTATAAAAAATATTTCCTTCGGCATCTACTGCTAAAGTCCCATAAAATTTTTTAGCTACTATCATATGGTTTGGAACATGAATCATCACAGGAATTCCTTGATTATAAATAAGGTCAAAGATATCATCTTTTACTTGATCAAATGTTCCAAAGGTCTTGCCATTCCAAGTATGAGCATAAGCAGAAGCGGCAGTAGACCATAGAAATGGACAATCTGCACCATCATAATTATCTTTTAAATTATCGAGCATAGTGCCTGGATCAACATTATCCCCAAATCCTTTGAATATCATAGCCGCTGACGTTATAAAACACCCTTCACTAGCCATTGTACCCTCACATGAAGTAATTTCACTAGACCAGTCTCCACTACCCTGTAAGAAACTTGGTGTACCAAGATCACGAGAAAAAGTTCTATATCCCATACAAATCACTCTCCCACTTTCGTAAATTATCAATTCTAAATTTTAACGAAAGGGGTATAAAGAGAAGTGATTTACCCCAAATCAACTTTCTTTATTTCGTTATATTATATAAAGGGTTTTTACTAATGAAAAAAACAACCTCAAATTTAAAATTTTTTCATAAAATTTTAGATAATAAAAAGTCTGGTTGAATGATTATTCAATACAGACTTTTTTAACTTAGAACAAAATATTTTATAGCCTTCATAAAACTTCCTTTCAATAATAATTATCATACTATATTTTTTTTTATAAATTCATCTAATCCTGGTACTTTATCTAGATTATACTCTTTAGATTTCTTTATTATGACACTATATAATTCTTGACGTAAATCCTCTCTATTTTGTCTGTTCGTCTGATGCAAAAGAATGTTTATTTTTGGTTCAAACATATCAATAACAAGCTCAAGAGAATGTTTATCTCCCTTTTTAACATTATCTACTAGTTCAAACAGATTCACTCTTATCACCTACTTTGATATAAATTGATATAATGCTTTTGTTAATTCATTTATGCCTTTAGTCAAAGTGTCTAACTTTTTCTCAAATCTGTACAATAAATAAATAGTAATTACAATCGGAAAACCTACGTTACCTACGGAATTTAACCAATCAATATCAGTCATTTTCTCTCCTCCCTTAATGAATTTCTTAAAGTAATTAAAGCTTTGTTTCTGCTTTTGGATACGGCTTGTCTTGTTACGTTTAGTTTTTTTGCAATTTCAGTATCTTTTAAAAGAGTATAATATTTCAAATACAATATTTGTCGTTGATTTTCTTTTAAATTCTTATATGTCATATATAATTGCTCATCAATTATACAATCATCAAGTGTATTTGATTTAAATTCAAATTCTAGTTCTTCCTTGAAAATAGTATCCGAGAATGTTAACTCACTATCCTCCTTAATTCGCTTATCTACAATTAAAGGTTCACTCTCTATTAATTTTCTTTTCCCTCTATCAAAATTTATTGCTTCAAAATATAATAGTTTACATATATAAGCAATAAATCTATATTCAAAATAAAATTTCCTAAATCGCTCATTTAACAAATCTACTAATTCCTTTTCACCAAATAGAGCTATTGCAAAAATACCACGGTTGTATTCTTCATCTAGAAACTGACTAACTATATTATTCTTCATGAGAAAAGGATTTTCGTTTATAAATATTTCAACCTTATTTTTTAAATGAATAAAATTATTTATGTCGAATAACTGGCCAGATAATACTAGTTCTTTTGCTTGTAAGTATTCTTTATAAATCAAATTATTAGTTTTCAGAATTAACACCTCCTTCTATAATTAATTTTTCCCTTATATAGAATAAAGTGGTTTTACTTTTATAAAAAACAACCAAATTAAAAAAATATTTATATTTTTTTAAAATTACTTCTGAGAATAATCTAGTAATATTTGTTTTTATCAACTCAATGGTCAATAATGTAATTAATTGCATATTAACGTATTAAAGGATACTTTATCCAAATATTATATTTACTATTATATATCATATAAACTAGAATTCACTGGGAAATAAGGAGCAATTTTTATTAAGATTTTGTTAAGACCTTAATTGCTTAATTGTATTTTGGGTTAATAAAAGGAAAATTGACCATTTGTAAATCCCGAAATATATTAATGATATATTAAAAAAAAATTTAATTAGAGATTGTTTTTTACCTTTTAAACTCCCTTTAGATATTGTAAGACAAATTTAATTGGCCAATAAATATAGTCTTGCAAATAAAATTCAATTAAAGGGAGTGTTTTATTATGAAAATTTTTGTTAGATATGGACATAGTGAAGAGTTTCCAGGAGCTTCATCACAGTATGGAGACGAAGTAGAAATTATAAGGGAGTATGCACCTTATTTAGCTCAAAAGCTTTATTATGCGGGTCATACAGTCTATACATTTGATCCAGATACCTATTTCATTGACTACGATAGTGCAGATAAAGAATTAATGGCAGGAGTGAATTTAGCTAACTCTTATGGGGTAGATTTGTTTGTAAGCTGTCATGTTAATTCAATTTCAAACCCTTATGAGTCTTATACAACAGTTTTGACTCGTTCAAATG
This sequence comes from Vulcanibacillus sp., assembly GCA_050175155.1. GTDB lineage: Bacteria > Bacillota > Bacilli > Tepidibacillales > Tepidibacillaceae > JBFXJF01. The sequence goes on along the minus strand of JBFXJF010000001.1, from coordinate 48,069 downwards.
ATAATCTTGCAATGACAATAGGAAATAGTATAAAATCAACAGTCTCAAATTTATTAGGAATATCAAATAGTGGATTACAACATCCAACTGACAAAGGAGAATTAAATTATACAAATATGCCAGCATTAATTATTGAGCCATTCTTTGTTAGTAATCAATCCGACTGTAATGCATATAATTCAGTTGGAGGACAAGCCTTAGGAGAAGCAATTGCGGATGCCATTCTTGCATGTATATAATTCCAAGTAAGTTATAAATTTAATAAAGAGTGTTAGTTATTTAAAAAACCTAACACTCTTTATTAAATTATAAACTAAGGAATGGTTCTTTTGGTTCATCTGAGATTATATCATATCCTATAAAATGTTGGATTTCCCCTTCTATTAAAAATTGAACGGAATCAATATTTAATTCTTCATTTAAACATAATGTATTTACAATAGTATATATACTAATCCATATATTAAAATCTCCAAGTGACATATTCTCAAATTCTTTACTTAAATTTACATAAGCAATATTATCTTTAACTTCAAAACTTAACAACTTAGTATCCTTAGGAATAAAAGTAATTTCATTTGTTATTAGCTCATTTATTATGATTTCCGGATCAGCAGGTAAATCCTTTTGTACTGTTGTCATCCAACCTGTTCCTTCATCATTAAGATGATATATTTTTATATAGTCAGTATTATTAGAATCCGAACATCCTACTGTGAATAGGAATATAGAGAATAATAATAAGTATTTTAGCTTATTCATCAGTAAACACCTCCTTTAAATATAAAAATGATTACAATTTTTCATTACACTTTTAGAATAGTCTATTCATAGTTCTGAGAAATAGGTTTATCAGTTATTGTATCACCAATAAATTGCTCTATTTCTCCTTCCAACAAGAATTGAACAGAATCAATACTTAAATTTTCATTTAGACATAGTGTATTAACTATCGAATATTAAATCATATACTTTGTTTTCTTCTTAAAAACAAATATTAGTGTAATCAATAGTACCAATATTGTGCCGGCTACTAAATAATATTGATCAGTTACGTCTGTTGTTCGTTGCTGATTCCCTTCAAAAGGTTGCATTTTTCTATCAAAAGCAGGTTGTCCTTCAGCTCCAGCTGGAACTGGTGGCATATTTTGTTGTCTACCTTGTGGATTATCGGCAAAATTATTAGCCTGTACAGGTATACTTTCTGTATCTCCTTCTATATCTCCTGTAGAAGGAAGCTCACCACTTAACTGTTTTGATAAGTTGCTTATTCGCTCATTTACAAACTTTTTTAACCCTATAGCATTTCCTTCAAGCATATTTTTATTTCCACCAGCCCGTGGATCACCTATCTTTTCCTTAGAAGCCTCCAATTGCTCTTGAACAATCTTCATTGCCATTTCAGAGTCATTACTATTATTAATGATATTTTGTTGTGTTGAACCTTCATCCAAAGCTTCTTCAAATTGCTCCATTGTATAAAATTTGGTTGGATCCTTCTCTAAGTATGGACGTATCATATTGGCTATTCTTTCTATTTCGACAGACATTGTTTCAAAAGAAAACGGACCATCTATAAATTCCGAAATATATTGATGATATAACTCCCTATATTCTTCTACCTCCAATAATTTGCTTAATAACGGGCTTTGCTCCAATGAAGTTCCCGACAATGGATTATCTATATAAAGTGATGTAGCATTCTGAGTATCCATTCCCATATTAAATCCAGCGAAAGACATATTATAATCCCATGGTAGTATTGAAAAAACACCATCTTCTTCATAAAGGTAATAATTATGTTTTAAGTTGCTCTGATAACTATCCATATTGACTAATACTGTATTTACCGCAAAATACCGTAATATCTCATCAATATTCAAGTACTTTTCTAAATCCTCTCCAGCATTAAGCGCTTTTATCATATTTAATAATTCTTTATTATCATCGTTTTTTAAATCCGTCACTAAATTAATTCCACTATACGATTCTATCTGATCATCTATATAGACAAGATCACTTCCTTGACCCTCTGGTTTATAGAGTGTTCCATAAGAACTTTGATAGTATCGCTCAATAAATGACTCTTCAATCCCCTCAACTGCCAAATATAAGCCTATAAGTTCGCCATTTACATAAACATTAGCATAACAATAAGCTGGAGTTGGAATTCCCATTTCTTCTAATAATGAGTAAGATAAATATTCCCTCATGTAGGAAGGGTCACTTACAGAATTATTTAAATTAAGTTTTGTCAAACCATCTAGGCTTTGACCCATAATATATTGGTCAAAATCTACTTTAAAACTATAACGTTCAGAGTCACTACTTGTAACCATATTTAAACTTGAATTACCTTTTACACGCAAGCCTACATAATCTATTTGCGTACCATCTACAATAACAGTGGCTTCTTTATATTCTTCTTTAGTAGGATTTTGCATCATGTTTTCAAAATCCGATTCTGATAAAGTCAAATAAATATCAATAACTTCGTTTTTATCAAAATAATTTTCTACATAATTTGATTTAGAATTAGGATTATTTAACGAATTTACTTCTTCAGAATTTGGAATAAACTTTAAATATAGTAATATCAAAATAGTTACTATCAACAATGCTGAAATGATTCCAATCATTTTTCTATCCATGTCTCTTCACCCCTTTATATAAGGTGATGTAGTATTATACTGAAAGTTCTCCATAATAACTAACGAGTACAATATCATTAACACCCTCTATCATTGATAGGTCATTAATAAAGTCTGTGCTTTCGGTTTTTAAGCGTACTTCAATAGTTAATTCTAATCCTTGCCCTCCACGTACTGCTTTTGATTTAATATTCATCTTCTTAACCTTATCAAGTAAACTATCAAGTAACATTTTTTCCGCTTCGTTAGTGGAACAATTAGCAACAATCATATATGGTATTTCACTTACAGATTTGTTGGTAAAGATAATTAACATTACACCTACTACAAGTGACCCAACTATCGCTAAAAGAAATTGTCCCGCACCGGTTATTATACCTATTGCTATCGCCCAAAATATAAATAATATGTCTACAGGATCCTTTATAGCTGTTCGAAATCTTACAATACTAAGTGCACCAACCATACCAAGTGAAAGAACGATATTTGAACTTATTGCCATAATTATAAGGGTAGTAATCATCGCCATTCCTACAAGTGACATGTTAAAGTTTTTTGAATACATCACACCATTAAAAGTTTTTTTATAAATTGCATAGATGAAAAGTGCAATTAAAAAAGAAATAGTTAATGTCACTACTACGTCTATTAACGAGAAATTTATCACTGAATTTTCAATGAAATCACTTTTAAAAATATCAGAAAAATTAAATACATTGTCAGTATTATTATTCATTTTTAAAACCTCCGTTATTTTAATTTTAACCAAATCTTCTTCCCAAGACATATTTAGATATAGCTGCTTTTTGTCGGCTATTTATCAGTAACAGATTGCTTATGTGAGAAGGAAGATAGTTATCGTATTTTATTTCTAGTATTGCTGTGTTATTATTAATAACATTTACCATAGGTAGATCAAAATTTAAAAAATCTACTGATGATACCCCTGTTCTCACATTACTATCGATGGTTATTCGAACTCTACCTGGTTCCCATACGTATGCCTCTCGATCGTACTCTACTATTGTTTTTGGCTTAAACGTTCCTGTCCTCATTTTTACATAAAGCTGTTTACAAACCATCTCCGGTCTATCCTTTAAAAATTGATAATCGCCATAAACAATATCTTTACACTCACTTAAGGTTAATAATGCACTCTCCTTGTAACCGAGATTATTATTTTTAACCTTTTTCTCAAGTCGAATAAGTGAGTTTGAATTATCATAAGTACGAATTCGATATTTTTCCCTATATATTATCCCATCCAATTTTTCCTTAAGCGAAGTATCATGTATATCATCAAAGTACAAACTCCTTACCTTATAATAACCACCCGTTCCAGAATGTTTATCTTTCTTTAATACAAATGATAATCTACTAGAAAGCACTTCTTTATCAAAGTAGTTGATACTTACTTTTACTTCATGACGGTATTTAGTCAAGAAATCACCTCCAATCAAGTTAATTAAATTTTAGAAAAGATATTAGATTCAATAAATTTACATTTCTATTACATATCTACAACTATAAAGCTTGTATCTGAAAAACCCCTTAACGTTAACTGAAAGTTTGTTGAAAATAAAAAAATCTTTCATATAAAAAAAATCTAATTCGCGATAATTACGAATTAGAATCTTATTAGAGGAAGCCAGATATAAAAGGTACTCCCTTTACCTATATCGCTTTCTACCCAAATCTTGCCCTCATGAGCAACAATAATTGATTTTGTAATAGACAATCCAAGTCCTGAACCTCCATATTGCCTTGTTCTTGAATAATCAATTCGATAAAAACGATCAAATAGATGCGGTAAATGCTCATCTGGTATCCCTAACCCATTATCACTTATGGCTAACTCAATACCATCTAATACTTTAGTTAAATAAACCTTGATTATACCGTTCTCTGAGTCTGTATGTTGTACAGCGTTTTGATAAAGATTTAAAATAACCTGCTTCATTTTATCTACATCAAAATTACATTTTATATTAACGTCTAGTTTAAAACTTACTTTACGGTTTCCTGATAATAAAATTAATTGTGGTTCCATTTCTTTTATTACATCATCCAGTCTTCCTTCTACTAATTGAATATCAGGTGAGCGGTCTAATCTAGCAAGCAATAAAAGATCTTGTACAAGTTTTTTCATTCGCTCTGATTCTACGTACATACTCTTCACAGATTTATTCAATTGATCAGGTTGATTAATTGCACCTCGGAGCAATACTTCTAAAAACCCATGAATAGAAGTTAAAGGAGTTCGAAGTTCATGTGAAGCGTCCGCTACAAAACGACGCATTTGCTCCTTTGCTTCCTTTTCTGCTTCAAAAGAAAGCTCTAACCTTTCAAGCATATTATTACAAGATTCAGCTAATCGATCGATTTCCACCTGACCCTGTTCTATAGGTAAACGTTCATTAAGATTATCAACATCAATATTTTCTACCTTATTTACCAAATTTGATAAAGGAACTAACGTTTTTTTCAATACGGATTTAAAGGCTAATATTCCTCCAAACAAAGCAAGAATTGCTATAAACAAAAATATGAGTAGTTGTTGAATCAACATATCTTGTAAAGGTTTTGTACTTAAACTAACCTGAATAACTCCATTGGTACGTCCAATATTAATTGGCTGAAGTACAAGTAATTGTTCATCACCTTCAGTTTGGTTAACCACTTTATAATTTAGTCCTCGCTTGAACTTCATAGCATCTTGATACTCTTCTTCAGAAAGTAGGGGTGGATTTAGCTCAATATTATTAAGTGGATTAGAAAGTATAAGGAATTTTCCTTCTTTATCAATAAAGGAGATTGTTGAATTCGACAATGATAAGGAAGGAGAATGACTAGGAATCCCAGCGCGAGCGTTAATTAATAACTCCTCCCATATCTCTGGATGAACCGAAAATACCTGACTCTGAATGTTAGAAGCTTGATTTTTATATAAAAATTCACTCATTAGGATATATTGAAATAGACCGATTAACAATAATAAAACAATCATAACTATTAAGGAACGAAATAAAAGCTGAAAACTTAGAGAGTTTGTCACGAGAAATCAACTCGGTATCCAGCTCCGCGTAGGGTATGAATCAGCTTATGCTCTTTATCGTTTAACTTTTCCCTTAATGAACGAATATAAACCTCTACAATATTTTCTTCTCCATCAAAATCGTAACCCCATACCTTGTCTAGAATCACAGCCTTACTTAATACCAACCCATGATTAAGCACCATAAATTTAAGTAATTCAAATTCCGTTGGGGACAGCTCTAGTAATCGATTATTATAGAAAAATTCCTTTCTTCTCTCATCTATACGAAATAATCCAATATTAACCTCACCCATCATGGTAGGGAATTGATTACGTAATCTAGCATGTATGCGTGCCAACAATTCTTCAAAACTGAAAGGTTTAATCATATAATCGTCTGCCCCTTGCGTGAGTCCCTTGACTCGATCATCTACTTCATCCTTAGCTGTCAGCATGATTATAGCAATGTCTTCATTTTTCCTTAACATCCTACATACTTCAAACCCATCCATACCAGGCATCATAACATCAAGCACAGCTATATGTGGTTGAAATTGCCTAGCAAGTGTTATTCCAGACATGCCATCTTTAGCTGTTAAAACATTAAAACCTTCGTTTATAAGGCCCATCTCTAAGAATTGTAATATATTTGGCTCGTCATCAATAAGTAATATTTTAATACCTTTTAATTTTAGCATTTACTTACCCCCTAGATATACTTAATAAAGTAATACCTTTTCCTATTATTCCAAATCCGTCTGAATTGAGACTGAAAAAAGGCTGAAATTTTGCTGAATAAAAAATCCTGAGATATATAACTCAGGAATGGCTATAAGAAAATTATCTTGTTTGTTTAATTAATGTTACTTCTGAGTTTCGAACACATAAATATTGTCAGCTTATCGGTTTCGTTCCTCTGACGTATTGTCTATATATTATATCAACTTCCTTAAAAAGTTTGGTTACTTTTAGATGGTCTTTCTCATAAATCCTTTCATAAACAACCTCTTTTATACCACTGTTAGCCAACATTTTCGCACAATTATAACAAGGGGAATCAGTTAGATAAACTATAGCATTTTCCCTATCATTTCTATCTGTAAATAAAATTAAATTAACTTCCGCATGAATAGTTCTAATACATCTTTCCTTATTAATTCCATTCTCTTCATAATTTTCAATTAAACAACCCTGCTCATAACAATCTTCAATCCCAGACGGACTTCCATTATAACCAGTACCCATCAGCTTCTTATCCTTTACAAGGATAGCCCCTACATGTCTCCTAGGACACGTCGCCCTTTCTGAAACTCTATACGTTAAATCCATAAAATATTCATCCCAACTCTTGCGCGTAAAATCACCCATTACTTTCCTCTTCTCTTAATGAAGCAAGAGAACCGTCCCCATGCTTCCATCTTTTTTTGTGTCCTTATGTCACATTATTAATAAAAAAAGTTTTTTTTGCAAGGGTGAAATGTTTTTTTAAATTGTTATTTCATCTTTAATTTGTTCAAAGATTTTCTCTGCAATACCTGTTACGTTCATAATATCCTCGATACTTGAAAAGCTTCCTTTTTCTTGTCTATATTTAATTATGGCTTGAGCCTTTGCTTCCCCTATACCAGTTAATGATGTTAATTCGCTTACCGACGCACTATTTATATTTACCTTTTCATTAGTTGGACTATTATAATTATCAGTGATTTGTTCCCCTATCAAAGGTACCACGATTTTCATTTGATCATATACCTTCTCGGCTAGATTAATTCGATCTAAATCGGCATTTTCTAAAGCTCCTCCAGCACTCTCAATTGCATGAATAACGCGATCCTCTTCATTCATTTGATATACACTAGGGTTTTTAACCGCACCTTTAACATCAACCCAGATTACTTTCTCTTCTTCTTGATTAGTAGTTAATTGAATCTCCTCTGAATCCATTTCTATATCAAACTCCGGCGGTGCTGCAACTTGAAAATATCTATAAGTGAAAAATGAAATTAACAATATTGCTACTACTATTATAATAATTTTGTTTTTAGTTGAAAAATACATCCCAAACCTTCTTTCAAAAATAGAAGTTACACTTTGATAATATTAATATAAATAGACTATTGTATAATATAAATATTAATGTCAGATTTAATAATATTTTAAAATCAAAATTAGTAAATCTTTCTATATTTTAACATATAATTTTGCTTATTTGCATTATTTTTTTCATTTTTTGTTAAATTTAGTTAATTTGTAAATAGGAAAGTGATGAGTTTGAAAAAATTTAGCTATATTTATGGTTTTTTAATATTGATAATTTTGGTTGGCGGCATATTTATCGCAAGAATAGCAGGCATCTGGGATTCTATGGATGTAGCGAGTAAATCTGAAGTCGAAGTTGCTCAAGGACTGAAGACACCAACAGGTAAGTTTACATTGGGTGAAATTATTAAAGGTTATGATTTAAATAAAGAAGAATTTTATAATGCAATTAAACTATCATTGGATTACACTGAAGATGCAAAGGTAATAGATATGGTTAGAAACGGAGAGATTTCATATGCTGATGTGAGTAGTTATATGGAACCTATTATAGAAGCATTTGGAAAACAAAAAAGACACTAGCAAAAATACTCTTATTTTGTTAATTGCTTTTAGTTAAAGATAGTTAGCTAAATAAAGTTCTAAAATAGAAATAAAGATAGATATAATACATTGGATAGAAAGAAATGGGGTATCTTAATTGGCTTTAAACAAAAAAAAATGGTACCAGAAAAGTAGAACTTACCGATATATCACTCAAGGTATAGTATTTTTATTTATGTTAAATGTTTTTTTGAGGCAAATTTTATTTTATGATCGAAATGTCGAGGAATATTGTCCTTTCGGTGGTTTTGAAACATTATTCTCTTATATAACTACCGGAGAACCTTTAAAACATGTAGGTATGACAAATTTAATAATTTTTATTATGGTAGTTATAATTACCTTAATCTTTAGAGGGGGATTCTGTAGTTGGATTTGTCCACTTGGAACCCTACAAGATATGATAAGATTTGTGGGCAAAAAGATGACTGTCCTACCTATAATTAAACCAATTAGTAAGAAGTACAGAAACTTTGTTAAAGTAAATAAAAAGGATCTAAGTAATTTTGATCATCAACTTAGGTACATTAAATATTTTATTCTACTATTTGCAATATTAGGAACTTGGTTCTCAGCAACACTATTAATACGAGAATATGATTTAATTATTGGTTTAATAAAATTATTAACATTCCAACTTACTATAGCCTTTGCTTTGCTAGTTATAGTAGTTATATTATCCCTATTTATAGATCGACCATTTTGCAAATATCTTTGTTTAATGGGAGCGACAATTAACTTAATAGGAATGATAAGTCCATTAAGAATAACAAGAGATGAAAATATATGTACTAATTGTGATCTTTGTTCCAAAAGTTGTCCTATGAATATTAATATAACAGCACAGAAAAATATTAATACTATGGATTGTACTCATTGTTTTAATTGCCTTGATGCATGTAATACTGAAGATGCACTTGTTTTAAAATTCTTCCCAAAAGATTTGTATAATATCTCACAAAAAACCGAACCTATAAGTAAGTTAGGGAGTGAGACAAATGAATAGATTAAGATATATCTATGGCTTGTTAATTCTAGTAATCTTGTTAGGTGGCTTTTTAACTGCTAAAGCAAATGGTCTTTTCCCAACTGAGAGCGAACGAAGTCCTACCTCATCAATAGGTGCCTATGATGATTTAGCTGAAATTGCAGGAAAAGGATTAGGTGTAGAAAAAAGAGGGGTTCATACAATAAGGGAGATAATAGTTGCTTATAATTTGACTAAAGAAGACTTTTATCATACTTTACTAATTCCATCTGACCAACCTGATACAGCTACAATTATAGATCTCATTAAAGATGGAGTAGTTACATCTAAACAAGTCCAAGCCTACATGATACCTATAACTGAAAATTTCGGAAAATAATAAAAGAATATTCATCAAAGTTATTCCTTAAATAGAATAGCGAGATGAATATTCTTTTTAATTTTTTAAAAATTATCTTAAATTAATTTACTACAATATTAACTATTTTCTGTGGTACTACAATAACCTTCTTAATCTGTTTCCCTTGCGTCCACTCACTTAGTTTTTGATGGTTAGTAACCATCTCTTCAACCTGTTCCTTGGAAAATTCGGTAGGAACGATGATTTTTCCTTTTACTTTTCCATTTACTTGAACAGCTATCTCTATCTCATCTAATACAAGATATTCTTCTTGAAAGGATGGCCACGTAACATTATATATATATTCCTTATGCCCCATCATCTGCCATAATTCTTCGGAAATATGCGGTGTCATTGGAGATAATAGTATTACCACTTTTTCAATCGCTTCTTTTAACAATGCTCTATTAGCATCAACTTGGTATGCATATATTTTATTAACCAATTCCATTATCGCACTTATCGCCGTATTAAAATTACTTCTCTCGGCAATATCTTCTGTGGCTCTTTTAATTGTTACATGAATCATCCGACGTAACTCTTTTTCTTCATCTGTTTCAACCTGTAATTGGTAATCTTTTGTTAAGATGTCTAAATGGTTTACGACCATTCTCCAGACACGATTAAGGAAACGATGACTTCCCTCGACTCCAGCGTCTGTCCAATCCAAGTCCCGATCAGGTGGAGCGGCAAATAAAATAAATAATCGCCCAGTATCTGCACCATATTTTTCGATTATTTCATTAGGACTAACAACATTGCCTTTGGACTTTGACATTTTCGCCCCATCTTTAATAACCATACCTTGAGTTAACAGAGATTTGAAGGGCTCTTCAAAAGAAACTAAGCCTGCATCATATAAAACCTTAGTAAAGAAGCGAGAATAAAGCAAATGGAGTACTGCATGCTCAACCCCACCAACATACTCATCTACTGGCATCCAACTGTTTACCCTTTTAGAATCAAATGGTTTATCATCTTCGTTAGGACTGATATATCTAAAATAGTACCATGATGAATCGATGAATGTATCCATCGTATCTGTTTCTCTTTTAGCTGGTTTCCCACACTTCGGACAAGTAGTATTAACAAACGCTTCTGATGTAGTTAATGGGTTTTTCTTACCATCAAATACTACATCTTCGGGTAAAATCACAGGTAGGTCTTCTAAAGAAACCGGCAATGCACCACAATCATCACAATAAATTATTGGTATCGGTGCACCCCAGTACCTTTGACGAGAAATTAACCAGTCACGTAAACGATAGGAAATAGTTGTTTTACCTTGATCATTTTTCTCTAAATGTTCACTAATCTTTGTAAGTGCCTCCCTATTATTCATACCATCAAATATTTCCGAATTAACTTGAACGCCATCTTCAGTGAAAGCCTCAGTCATCTCTTCTAAAGATAGTTCTTCACCTTTTGGTCGGATTACAATCTTTATTGGTAAATCATATTTTTTGGCGAAGGCAAAATCTCTTTCATCATGGGCTGGAACTCCCATTACAGCACCGGTACCATAATCTACTAAGACATAATTGGCAACCCAGATAGGTATATTTTCCCCTGTTAAAGGATGTTTTGCGTAGCTACCAGTAAAATAACCAACTTTTTCAGCCTCAGTTGAAGTCCTAGTTATCTCACTTTCCTTTTTCAATTCTTCAATAAACTTTATAATTTTCTGTTCGTTTTCCTTACCGGCAATAAGCTCTGATACAAGTGGATATTCAGGAGCAACTACCATATAAGTAACACCATATAAAGTATCGGGGCGTGTTGTGAATACAGGTATTTTTACATCATCAAGCTCAGGAACTGTGAACACTACCTCGGCACCCTCACTTTTCCCAATCCAGTTTCTTTGCATCATCTTAACTTTATCGGGCCATCCCTCTAGTCCGTCTAAATCGTTTAGCAATCTTTCAGCATAATCGGTAATCTTTAAAAACCATTGGCTCAGTTTTTTCTTCGTAACATCACTACTGCACCGCCAACATTTACCATCTTCTACTTGCTCATTAGCTAAGACCGTATTACAACCTGGGCACCAATTAACAGCTGCTTCTTTCTTATAAGCTAGACCTCTTTCATAAAAAAGTAAGAATAACCACTGTGTGAATTTATAATAATCAGGTAAACATGTTCCAAGATATTTGTCCCAATCGTAAGAAGTGCCTAATCTTTTTTGTTCATTGCGAATTCGTTCCATATTTCTAATAGTCCATTCACTCGGCTTAGCACCCCTCTGAATAGCTGCATTCTCAGCTGGCAATCCAAAAGCATCTGCACCCATTGGATGGAGAACGCGAAAACCATTCATTCCCTTAAAACGTGCAATAACATCACCAATTGTATACACTCTAACATGACCCATATGTAAGCCATCCCCAGATGGATAGGGGAATTGTTCTAAAGCATAAAACTTAGGTTTTCCCTCATCTTCAATTGTTTTAAATGCTTCTGTCTCTTCCCAGATTTTTTGCCATTTTTTTTCGATTTCTGTTGGATTGTAAACCTTCTCCATTATATTTACCCCCTGGTTATAAAATTAAAAAAATAAAACCACCCACCCCTAGCGTTAGCTAGGGACGAGAGGTTGTTTCCCGTGGTACCACCCTAATGGTATTTAAATTACAAATACCACTCGAATCATTAACGCAGATTCACGTCAGAAAGTACTTAATTTCCCTTCTAATGTTCAAAGACGAGTTCACAAGTAATGAATATCGGTTCGCACCACCACCGACTCTCTTCTTTTTTCATCCATCTTGCTACTACTTCTTTTCATAACTTCTCATATAATAATCACTTATGATTATATGCAAAAATAATAATCAATGTCAATAGCAGGGGGATAGGAAACAAAGGGAGGGTGGGAAAACAAAGGGGACGGTTCTTTTTGTTTTTCCCAACAAAAAGAACCGTCCCCTTTGTTTTCCTTTGTTTTTTTCCGTATTGACATCTTTCTATATGATTGCTATATTGATATAGATAGTTCTCTATGTAATTTAATTCTATCTATATGAGGAGGTATTTGAATGGACTTATCTTATGCTGATTATGTTATTGTTTTTAAAGCGCTTGCAGATGAAACTAGGTTGAAAATTATTGATATGCTTTCCCATAATGAATTGTGTGCATGTAAAATATTAGAAAAATTTAATATTACTCAACCTACACTTTCCTATCATATGAAAATTTTAACTGAAAGTGAGCTGGTGATCGGGGTTAGAGATGGTGCATGGATGAGATATTCTTTAAACCAAGTTAAAAAGAAAGATTTAGAATCCTTTTTGATGAAAGTAATGTCCATCAAACGGACGGAACAAGATGGGGGTGCAAGTTGTGTTTGCGAAACCAAAACAGGAAGGGATTAGTTTTTTTGAAAAATACTTAACTCTTTGGGTTTTTCTTTGTATGATTATAGGAATATTAATCGGAAAATATTTACCCTCTATACCAAATATACTTGGAAAATTTGAGTATGAAAACGTCTCTATACCAATAGCTATTCTTATCTGGTTAATGATCTTTCCAATGATGATGAAAGTAGATTTCAAATCAATCAAGTATATAAAAAACAATCCTAAAGGACTTTATGTTACTTGGATCACTAATTGGCTTATTAAACCATTTACAATGTATGCTATTGCAGCATTCTTTTTCTATATTGTTTTTAAAAATATAATACCGGAAGATTTAGCGAAAAGTTATTTGGCTGGAGCAGTATTGTTGGGTGCCGCACCATGTACAGCAATGGTATTTGTTTGGAGTCACCTAACAAAGGGAAATGCTACTTATACTGTTGTTCAAGTAGCAACTAATGATTTGATAATTCTTGTTGCTTACGCTCCAATTGTTGCATTATTATTAGGTGTTAGTAAAATATATATTCCATTTGAAACACTTCTATTGTCAGTCTTTCTTTTCGTAGTTATTCCTTTATCTAGCGGAATCTTATCACGTTCGTTAATTATTAAAAATAAAGGAGAAGAATATTTCAATAAATCCTTTATCCCAAAATTTAATAATGTTACAATAGCCGGCCTTTTATTAACCCTTATTATCATATTTTCTTATCAAGGACAGATTATTTTAGAAAATCCGTTACATATTGTTTTAATTGCGATACCATTAACAATTCAAACTTTTTTAATATTTTTCATTGCATACTTGGCAAGTAAAGAACTTAAACTACCACATGATATAGCTGCACCTGCTGGAATGATTGGTGCATCAAACTTCTTTGAACTCTCTGTTGCTGTAGCCATTGCGTTATTTGGAGCTACTTCTCCTGTTGCACTTGCTACTATTGTAGGTGTCTTAGTAGAAGTTCCAGTAATGCTTACTCTTGTAAAGATAGCAAATAATACTAGACATTGGTTTCCAGAAAAAATTTCTATGGAGGGAGTTTAATATGAAAACAGAAAAACCAAAGGTAGCGTTCGTATGTGTTCACAATTCTTGTCGTTCACAAATGGCAGAAGCGATCTCCAAAATATTTGCAAAAGATGAATTTGAAGCTTATTCCGCGGGAACTGAAATAAAATCTGAAATAGATCTTACTGCTGTTGAAGTGATTAAAGAACTTTATGGAGTAGATATGATCAAAACACAATTCCCTAAAATATTATCCGATATTCCAACAATAGACGTTCTTGTAACAATGGGTTGTAATGTTAATTGTCCTTTTTTACCATGTAAACATCGTGAAGATTGGGGTCTTGAGGATCCTCATGGTAAAGGTAAAGATGAGTACATTAAGTTAGCAAAAACTATCGAAGACAAGGTTCTTATTTTAAAAAAGGAAGTTCTTGATCTAATATAAATTTATTGTAAATTTTTGATATAATTATTTTGTTTGCTAAAATTAGATAATATTTACTGATAGGGGATTTAATATTGAATAATACCTTAGATGACAACAAAAAAGAAGTAAATAAAGCCCCTTTATGGACTAGAGATTTTTTGATTACAACCTTATCTAATCTTTTTTTATTCTTTAGTTTTCAAATGTTAATTCCTACTTTGCCTGCTTATACAGAATTAGCGGGTGGAGATGCATTTGCAATAGGCTGGGTTATTGGAATCTATACAATATCCGCATTGATATCTAGACCATTTGTCGGGAAAGCTTTAGACACCTATAATCAAAAAGTTATTTTATTTATTGGGTTATCTATTTTTTCATTATCTGTAATATCCTATAATTGGATGAACACCGTCATTCTAATATTAATCTTACGTTTTATTCACGGAATCGGTTGGGGAACAACTACAACATCTCTTGGCGCAATCATATCTGAAATTATTCCAGCAAGTAGACGTGGCGAAGGAATGGGGTATTACGGATTATCCTCAACTTTTGCTATGGCATTAGCACCACTTTTTGGAATATGGATAATGAATACATTTGGTTTTTCTTACTTGTTTTTAATTTCTTTAGCAATGGCTATTACATCTCTATTCTTATCTCAATTCATTTCTATTCCAAAGAACAAGCCAATAAAAACTGGGGAAAAGGGATTGAAATTAAAAGACTTATATGAGAAGGATGCATTATTTCCTGGATTATTAATTCTTCTTTTATCAATTACTTATGGAGGAATCGTTACCTTTATTACTTTATATGGTAAAGAAGTTGGGATCGAGAACGTAGGCTGGTTCTTTTTTGGAAATGCGATTACAGTAATGTTAACTAGACCAATTGCTGGACTAATATTCGATCGCAAGGGGCATAAATGGATTCTTATACCAGGGGCATTCTCGGCATCAATCGGTTTAATTATCCTTTCGTACTCAACAGATGTTTATATGTTATTATTAGCTTCCTTCTTTTATGGATTGGGATTCGGAAGTGTTCAGCCTTCCTTACTAGCTTGGACAATTAATCGGGTATCACCTAGTAAAAGAGGTGCAGCAAACGGAACATTTTTTTCTGCATTTGATATAGGAATTGGAGCGGGTTCCATTTTCTTAGGCACCGTAGCAAGAGCTACATCATATTCTACAATGTATAGGTTATCGCTAATATTGTTATTACTTTATCTACTAATCTATTTCAGATATTTGTATAGAAATAGGGCAAAGGTTTAATAATGTAATTGATGACGAGGGAAAAACAAAGGGGACGGTTCTTTTTGTTCGCAAACAAAAAGAACCGTCCCCTTTGTTTTCTTCAATTTTTTTTGCCTATTTTTGAATTTTGTAGTTGATTTTTATTTTTTCTCATGTTATTATTTATAACAAATATATGTGAGAAAAGGTGACATGCTATGAAAAAAATTGAAGCAATTTTAAGGCCCGACAAACTTCAAGCGACAATTAAAGCGCTCGAAGCGATTAATGTAACTGGTTTTACGGTAAGCCAAGTAGTTGGCAGAGGTAGACAACAAGATTCTCATGGCGTCTACCGAGGTCATAATTACAAGGTTAGTTTACACCCCAAGGTGGAGTTAAAAATAATTCTATCTGATTACATGGTTGAAAAAACTATTGCGACAATAATTTCCGCTGCTCAAACAAAAGAAAATGGAGACGGTAAAATTTTTGTTTCAAATCTAGAGATGGCCTATAATATTCGAACTGGCTTAGTCGATGATACCATTGATGAACTTAACGTAAAGGAAGGTGAGTAACTGATGGATCTTATTTATTTAAACACAGTCTGGATTGTACTTGCCGGAGCAATGGTTATATTTATGGAGGGAGGATTTAGTCTTCTCGAAGCAGGATTGGTAAGAACAAAGAATGCGGTCAATGTTACAATGAAAATATTTGTAGATCTATCTATTGCCGCGTTAGCTTATTGGGCAATTGGTTTTGGCTTTATGTTTGGTTCTGATAAGTTCGGTATTATAGGTTTCTCGCTATTTGGAGCACCTCAAAATATTGTTTTAAGTTTAGATTTACCTTCTGCAGCATTTGTTTTGTTTCAAATGGGTTTTGCTATAGCTTGTATTTCAATCATATCTGGGGCAGTTGCAGAAAGAATGAATTTTAAAGCTTATATTATAATTGCCGCTCTTATAACAATGATTATCTATCCAATCTCCGGCCATTGGGTCTGGGGTGGTGGATGGTTGGGGAACTTAGGGATGAAAGACTTTGCAGGCTCCGCGGTGATTCATGCTATGGGTGGCTTTGCTGCATTAGCTATTGCTTGGCGTCTTGGACCAAGAACTGGGCGCTTCAATTCCGATGGTGGTGCTAACGTCTTTGCACCAAGTAATATTCCTTTGGCTTCTGCTGGCGCATTTCTACTATTCTTCGGATGGTTTGCGTTTAATGCCGGAAGTACATTAGATGCTTCGGATCCCGCTTTATCAATAATTGCTTTAAATACTATGCTGGCTTCTGCTGCCGGTGGAACCTCAGCTTTGTTATTTACACTATTTAAATATGGAAAGGCAGATCCAAGTATCACAATCAATGGAGCTTTGTCAGGCTTAGTTGCTGTGACTGCTGGATGTGCATATATATCTCAATGGAGTGCAATATTGATAGGTTTTACCGCAGGTATTATAGTTATAGGCGCTACACTGTTCGTAGATAAAATTAAGATTGACGACCCTGTTGGAGCAGTTGCTGTACACGGTTTTAACGGATTTTTCGGTGTAATAGCCCTTGGACTGTTAGATTCTCAAGCCGGACTATTAACTACAGGAGAGACAAGATTATTTTTTGTTCAAATATTTGGAGCAATTGTAATCAGCTGTTGGGGTTTTGTAGGTGGTTTAGCCGTTGCCCAAGTAGCCAAAATTACTGTTGGTATAAGAGCTACTGCAAAAGAGGAAGAAGAAGGACTAGACATGTCATATCACGGCATACCTGCCTATAATGAACTTGAACGTTTTTCAGAGATACCAAAAAGTCTATACGATTTTCAAGAAGTTACAGGTGTAAATGTAATTCAACCTAAAAGCAATGTTAGTTAAACTAACATAAGAAAAAGAAATTACTAATATTCTACATGGGAGAAAGGGGAATCTTTCTCCCATGTTTTTAATTTGACCTCCTATACAAACCTTATTAAATATACAGATTCTTCTGATCTATAGCTCCTTCTATTTCTTTAATCCACTTTTTTCTAGTATTAACTACGAATTTATCAAATCATCACATCAAGGCTGTGTCCACCGTCTATACTTGCAAAATTCTATCTAATACTCTTACTGGATTCAATACTAAATCATATTGATATGAAGATGTTTGATTACCTGCATCCTGCGCCCATGTATGGTAACTGCCTTGATAATCATTTCATTTCTTGACATGCCTAAATTATGGGCTGCGTAGTCCATAGCTTCAACTGCTGGGCTGTCTTTTATGAGTCTAATATTGATTAAATCTGCCATTTTTTAATTTCCCCTATTTGATTTTAATAGTAGATCACTATATTTTATATTTGAAAATACAATTTATTAATTTTTGTATTTACTTTTTGGATTTTAGGCAAAAGAAAAACCCAGCTACCGTTTTATTGGTATACTGGGCTAGAAATCCTTTAAACACTTCTACTGTTATTATAAAGCTCATCTGGGCATATATCCTGTCCTGTAAACCATTCCAGAGTGATATCATTAACCTTGACAGTATCAAACAAGCTTTTATTCTTCAATTTGCTATAAAATGGCTTTTCAATCATCGAAGACATGTCATATACTTTTATTTCCCCGTTTTCAAAAACCACTTGAAGGCAAAAATCTTCTAAAGGTCTTACTTCCTTTGGTCTAGGTACCATATAAAATCACTCCAATCCCTTAATAGAAAAATACTCTCCAGTTTCTTGAATAACTTTCCAAAGTACTTCAAGTTCTTCTTGATGAATTGTTGCCCACGCTGCAATAAGCTTCTGTTGCTTCTTTGGAATATTCCCAGTTATCTGTTCGCCATCAAGTGTCAAAGAGCCTGAATATTCCCCATATATCGCATGAAAATGTGGCAAATGGTGCATTTCTTGATCTCTATTATACAGAAAAAACCGGTGTGTTTAAACAATTTCTTGAAATTTGTTTTCTTGGTTTCATTCCTAAATCTGCTTTTAATTCGTGTATATATTCACCAAAAGCATTTCTATCATCACCAACCTCTTTAGCTGCAACATTAACCATTTTCAAATCTTGTTTAGCCATCATTTCATATTAACCTTGTTTGCAGCTACAATCTCCTCTTTTGTAATGGTACTTGGAATGCCATTTGATACCCTTTTGCTCCTAGTGCATAACTAGTTACAATTACTACATCATCAATGCTTGCATCATAGTCAAAAATCTCTTTTATATCATCCCCTATAGCGAAGTTAAACCAACATTAGCATCACTTACCATCTGCCGGTCTACTGTAGGTGCATCATCCATTGGGTCATATATAACTGGTATATAGGTCGGTTCGTATATTACTGTACCACCTATAGGTGCTCCTCTACTGCTATCTATTGTTATTCCACTTTCTGTTCCTACTTCGTTAGCACTTCTTTCTTCATTCCTTATTGCTTCTGCTTCAGCATGAATTGCATCTATTTGTTCTTGTGTTGTTGCACTATTCCATTCATCTGTTAAGTTTGCTAGGTCCTCTAGTTGTTGTTCTGAAAGGTTTGCTGCATCCCATTCTGTTTGATTTCCTAATGCATTAGTAATAGTTATTATTTTCCCATACTGATTTTCAATTAATTATTTTGAATTAATGGACCACTATTAGAGTAACAAAAGCAATAAACTTAAGATCATTTAATATAACTTTTGCTTAATTGTATTGTACTATATAATATTTGCATGAAGATGATTGAGATTTGTGAATAGGGAGATATATTATGAGCATAGGATATGCATGTAAGTTAATTGGAGTACAAAATACTAATATGAAAACTTGTCGATTAAACAATGTAAGTAGCATGAAATTAACTGAATTGATAACATACAATATTAGTTCATTGAGTAATAGTATTGATTACAACATAGAAAACAATATAAAACTATTCAGAATCAGTTCAGATTTGATCCCATTTGGATCTTCTGATGTTAACAAAGTAAAATGGTGGGAAATTTTTCAGCAAGAATTGCTATCAATTGGTAAAAAAATAAAAAATAACAACATGCGTGTTTCACTGCATCCGGGACAATATACGGTTTTAAATTCCAACAATAAAGAGATTGTAAAAAGAGCAATAAATGATTTGCTTTATCATACTAGGATACTTGATAGCTTAGGATTGAATCAAGAGCATAAGATTATTCTTCACATTGGTGGAGCTTACGGTGACAAACCCCAATCTATCCAGAGATTCATAGAAAACTATCAGAGTCTTTCTGATAATGTAAAAAAACGACTTGTCATTGAAAATGACGATAAAATATATAATATTGAAGAAGTTATTGAAATAGGTATGAAGAATAACATTCCTGTGGTATTTGACAATTTACATAATCTTATTAATCCATCAGAACAAGAATTAACAGAAATCGATTGGATTAATAAATGCAAAACCACATGGAAAAAGCAAGACGGACTTCAAAAAATTCATTATTCCCAACAGAGTGAAACAAAAAAACTAGGTTCTCATTCTGAGTACATTGGCATTAACGAGTTTTTGAACTTTTATAAAATGATTGATAGAGATGATATAGACATCATGTTAGAGGTAAAAGATAAAAACTTGTCTTGTGTTAAATGCATCAATTGTACAACACCTGATTTAAATATTAGGGAATTAGAGGATGAATGGAGTAGATATAAATACATCATTTTAGAAAGGTCTCATAACAAATACAAAGAAATCAGAGAACTTTTAAAAAATAAAAAAGACGCTTCGGCTCTCATTTTTTATAATTTGCTAGAAGATGGACTTATAAGTAAAGGGAATAACGGAAGCTATGTAAATGCTCTACTACATGTATGGGGCTATTTTAAGAATTATGCATTAGAAAAAGAAACGGATACATTCTTTAAATATTTAGAGAAGTTTAAGCTAGAACAAACAGGAGTTATCACTGTTAAAAACTATCTTAAAAGGTTGGCTGAAAAATATGAGCAGGAGTATCTATTAAACTCCTATTACTTTTTGATTTGAAGTGTAAAAAACATAAAAAACAAAGGGTAAATGTACTTTAAAAAAACAAAGGGGACGGTTCTTTTTGTTTTTAATTAAACAAAAAGAACCGTCCCCTTTGTTTAAGAAGAGCCGTCCCCGCGTTTTTTCCTTGCTACGTAAAATATTCTTTCTGTTGTTTCTGTTACTGGTTCTTGTTCGAAGTCACCGTATACGTCCAATAGTTCAAAGCCTGTCTCTTCTAATAATTCCTTTATGACGTCGACTTGGTATGTCCTTTGGTTGTGGATTTCTTGAAATTTAGCATAGCTCCCATCTTCCTTTTTGATGAAAAAGGTCAAATCGTGTTCTACAGTTAGTTCTGTTACATTTACATCTGTCAGCCAGATAATCGATACGTCTTCGTCATTCCAGGCATATGTCTGGCCGTTATAAATATCAGTTAGTTTATAGGCTGAATGTAAATCAAATATAAAATAACCACCCATTCCTAGGTGTTTATGTATTTTAGTGAAGGCTGTTTTAATTTCCTCAATACCAGATAAGTAATTGAGGGAGTCACAATAGCTTATTATTAATTTAGCAGTAATGTCTAAATCTAACTCTAGCATATCCTGTTCAATTAATAGGAACGAAACATTATTTAAGATCATTTTTTCTTTTGCAATTGCAAGCATTTCATTAGATAGATCTACACCAATCATTTCGTAACCGAGCTTACTCAATGGAATAGATAGGTTGCCTGTACCACAACCTATATCGATAATTTCCTTGGGGTTTATTCCGTATTTTTCAATAATAGCATTGGTAAAATCTATCCATTCCTCATATGGGGCGTCACTCATTAATTGATCATAGACGTAGGCAAAACTGCTATAATTATTCATTTTTCAAATGAGTCCAACCATCTTTTTGGTAGACTATTCCTTCCTTCATCAATTTTCCAAGTGCACGCTTAAAGGCTGCTTTACTTAAGTTGAATTTTTGCAAAATTATATCCGGAGGAGTTTTATCCCAATAAGGCATTGCTCCGTTACGTTCCTTTAACACCTCTAAAATTCGATCAGAATCTTCAACCATGCTAATTTCCTTCAACGGTCTCATTGATAAATTAATTTTATTATCTTCACGAATATAGCTAACCCTTATATTCACCTTTTCACCTAGTCTAATTTCCTTACTGCACTCTGTCTGATGAAGAAAACCGATTTGATTGTATTCAGTTAGATAAACGTGTGAACCCATAGATAAATGCCTGATAACAATACCCTCGAAAAAGATCTTCTTGCTCGCAGGTAATTCAAGCACTTCACGTTCAGATAATTGTTTTGATATGTAACTGTTAATATCGCTCTCTTCCCTGACTAACTGTGCAAGCAATCTTTCCTGCTTATCATAAACAAGCTTTACTAATAACATGTCCCCTTCTATAGGCCAAATTTTCCTATCTTCGGATAACTCTGATAATGGTAAAAGAACCTGTTTACTTATATAGTTTTCTAAGAAAAAACCCATTGCCGCTTTAAAATCCTTAACCTCTAAAAAATCAACCTCACCAATAACTAGTTTTGGTTTGACTAATGTTGCGGCGATTCTTCCCTTGTGGTCATTATACAAAAAAGCTTCTACATCTTCCCCCACTTTTAGGTTCCTATTATCAGCTTCGGATATATGTAATAAGACATCCTCTTCTCCATCACTAAGAAAAAATCCAAAAGGAGAATCCCTTTCAATTTTTAATAAATGATACATTCCGGTCCTTAAACTCATTACTCAATCTCCTTATAATTAACTCGTGGAGCATTATTCCATAAACGTTCCAAGTTGTAGAATTCTCTTTCTTCTTTATGGAAGACATGCACAACAACATCACCTAAATCTATTAACACCCATCTAGCATGACTTAACCCTTCCATTCCCTTAATCTCTACGCCTGCTTCAATTACTTTTTCTTTTATCTCCCTTGCTATTGCTTGTACCTGAGTCTCTGAATTAGCACTACAGATCACAAAATAGTCAGCGATTAAAGATAAATCCCTAATATCTAATATCACAGTATCTATTGCCTTTTTTTCAGATGCAGCTTTTGCTGCTAATTGTGCTAAATCATTTATAGTTATATTCACCTGTATACCTCCTTATTTCTTCGCTATTTCATCTATCAAACAATTTCTTGCTTCAAACGTTAAATAATATATCTTCATCTTCTTTTCTAATAAAAATCTTATTGTTCCATCTAAAGTTGCTAGTAGTGCCTTCTCCAAATCCTTTTCTGCTAATATTCTAATCTTGTCGACACCTTCAAATTTCCTGTTAGGTTCTATATAGTCAGCTAGACATACAATCTTCTCGATTAGAGACATATTTCTTCTCCCTGAGGTATGGTGTCTAATTGAGTTTATTATCTCTTCGTCGGTAATATTAAATTTTTCTTTAATGATAACTGATGCTACAGGACCATGCCATATCTCATCATTATATTCTAATAAATCATTAGGTAGTTCGTCGGTCTCTTCAATTATCCTTATCAGTTCTTCCTTATCTAAATCTTTACAATAGTCATGTAATATTCCTGCTATCTCTGTTTTCTCAGGGTCTGCACCGAATCTAACAGCTAATATCTTGGCACAATTTGCAACACCTAACGAGTGAAGATAGCGACTGTTGCTCACTTGCTTTTTTAGTTCATCTTTATAAAAATCAATTCCAATCTCCATAAAGCTTATTCTCCTTTATGTAATGTTCCACACCTTCCAAAACAACATAACGAATATCTCTGCCCATTTTTACCCAATCTCTAATTAATGAAGAGGATACTTCCAATTGAGGCATTGGCACCATTATAACTCTATTTATTATTTGTTTTTCTTGTTCAGTTAGAGTTTTATCAGTATAACCGATTCTTTCAAGTCCAATAAATTGGACTAGTTTAATTAATTCCTCAATCTTATACCATTTTGCTAAATCCCTAATCATATCTCCGCCGATAATAAAATAAAAACTATCTTGAGGATACCTAACTTTTAACTCCTTAATTGTGTCTATGGTATAAGATGGACCAATTCGTTCCATCTCAATTGTACATATTTTATACCGTGAATCCAAAATCAATACATGATTAAGCATTTCAACCCGATGTTCATATGATGTTATATTTAGATTTAACTTATGTGGAGGATTATTAGCTGGCATAAACCAAATCTCATCTAGCTTTTGATAAAACAAAACCTGATCTGCTGCTATAAGATGTCCTATATGTATAGGGTCATAAGTCCCTCCGATTATACCTATCTTTTTCATTTTTACCTCGGTAAATGGATCTCTTTATTTTCTTTAGACTCTTTATATAAAACTATTGTATGTCCAATAATTTGAACTAACTCTGCATTCGTTCCCTCTACAAAAGCTTGTGCTGCATCGCTCGGTTCCTCTGTGCTATTCTTCAATATTGATACCTTTAGCAGCTCTCTTTTTTCTAATAGTTCATCAATCTGTTTTATCATATTATCGTTTACTCCACCCTTTCCAACTTGAACAATAGGATCAAGATGGTGAGCAAGTGAACGTAAATACCCCTTTTGTTTTCCTGTTAACATAACAATTCAACCTACCTTATATTTTAGTCAAAAATTATACGAATCAATTACAGTATCTCTCATAAACTTAGTATCTGGATAGACTCCAGTCCATTTTTCAAAGGCAATGGCACCTTGATAGATGAACATTCCAAGCCCAGTATGTACCATGGCCCCTTTATTATCTGCATCAATTAGTAATTTTGTAATTAGTGGATTATAGATGATGTCACTTACTAGGTGACTTGGTTTAATCAATTCTTTATCTATCAATGATTCCTCAATATCTGGATATAAACCAATCGAAGTAGTATTAATAATAATCTCTGCATCATTAATATAATCGTTAATCTCATCTATCCCAACACTAACTGTGGAAGCATTCTTCCCGATGACATCCTTTAATTCTGCCGCTTTATCAAGATTACGATTAACAATTACAATAGAATCAAGATTTCGCATGGATAACGTATAAGCTATTGCCTTAGCCGCTCCACCTGCCCCTAAAAGCATTACCCTTTTACCTTCTAGCTTAATACCCGTCTCCTCAACTAAAGAACGGACATAACCTTCTCCATCAGTATTATACCCTATTAGTCTGCCGTCTCTATTAACTATAGTATTAACTGCACCAATCCTTTTAGCTTCCTCCGATATATCATCAAGATACTTCATTACATTTACCTTATGAGGAATAGTAACATTAATACCTTTAATATTCAATGCCCTAATTCCATCTATGGCCTGTTCTAAACGTCTATGACTTACATTAAACGCCAGATAACGATAGTTTAAACCCAATTTATCAAGCATGGTATTATGCATTATAGGAGATTTCGAATGGCTGATTGGGTCTCCAATTAATCCAATAAGTTTCGTTTCACTATTAATCATTTTTTTCTCCCATCTAAATTAATGCTTTTCTAATATGAACTCCTATTCCTTTTGGAACATATACATCAACATTGGTTCGATCACCATCAACTGTTACCCAACCCAGACCGGATATAACAATGTCAACCTTACTTTTTCCTGTAATATTAAACGAGTGTCTCGCCTGCTTTGGCATAGTTTTTGCCTCGTCTATTGTTGGTGGACTTAGCAACTCACCAAGATGTTTTTCATACATACTGTCAGCATTACTTAGTTTTGTACGATGGATCTTCAGCTCATTCGACAGATAACAAACAAAGGAATTCTTCGTATCGCCTATCTGATCAATTCTTGCTAATCCGCCCCAAAATAATGTTTGATTGCCGTTTAGTTGGTATACCTTTGGCTTAATCGCTGTTTTGGGTGATATTTCCTTTAAGGTAGCGGGTGAAACATTCTCACTAAAACGGTTATGATGAATTATACCAGGAGTGTCTATAATATAATTCTTGTCTGTTAAAGGTATCTTAATTATGTTTAATGTAGTCCCTGGATACCTTGAGGTAGTTAACTCAACTCGTGTCTCACCGTGTAAGATTGTTATTAGATTATTAATAAAGGTTGATTTGCCAACGTTAGTCGCCCCAACAACATAAACGTCTTTGTTCTTGTGTTCTTCCGATATATATTTAATAATCTCTTCTAGTCCATTTTTTTTGTTAGCACTGATTAAAAAAATCTCCTTAGGACTAAGTCCCTGCTCTTTTACATGCTGTGAAAGCCAGAACTTTACCTTTGCCTGATTTATAGGCCTAGCAAATAGATCCATCTTGTTAGCTGCAATAATAAAAGGATTTTTCCCAATAAAACGTTGTATTCCATGTATTAACGTGCCATCAAAATCAAATAAATCAGCAATATGTATAACCAAACAATCTGCAAGTGATATGTTGTTTAGTACTTGTAAGAACTCGTTTTCATCTATTTCGCTAGGCATAATTTCATTATAATTTTTTATTCGGTAACACCTTTGGCAAATAGATTGCTCTTCTTTAAGAGAAGACTCTGGAATATAACCAATTTTTTTAGAATCTTCAGTCTGAAGCTCTATTCCACATCCCTTACAATATTTCTTAACTGACATAAAATTTAATCCTCCCAAGTAAATAATCCGCGTTTTTTTAGTAAAGGTAGAATAATTCGTTCAATTTTTCGATTTATCCTTGTTCCTTTACCTTCCCTTTTTGAAATTGGGGTTACTAAGATAGTATAAAACCCCAGCCTCTTACCACCATAGATATCTGTTAATAATTGATCTCCAATAACAACAGTTTCCTTTACCGAAGAACCTATTTTTTCTAATGCCCTTCTATATGGGCTTCCAAAAGGTTTCATTGCTTTATGAATATATGGCACTGTCAAAGGATCCGCAAATTCAGACACCCTTGTTTTATTATTATTTGAAACAATAATTACTTTAAAACCTTGTTCTTGTAAATCATCAAGCCACTTTACCAGTTTCGGTGTATAAGTAGGGGAATTTGCCTCTACCAATGTATTATCCAAATCTGTAATAATAGAAGTTATCCCAGCTTCTTTAAGCGCTATCAAATCAATATCATAAATTGATTTAACGTGTAAATTAGGTGCAAAATCTGCTAATCTCATAGTACTTCTCCCTTAATTATGTCAAAATATATGGAATTTCTATTTTAACTAATTTTTCTTTATTCGGCAATAACTATACCATAAATTCCCCTCTAACTGCAAAAAAAAACAAGATTCTTAGATTAAAACTTGAGGAATCATTGTTTTTGGATGCTTAACAATTGTTGGTCTAATATTATATATTTTTGCGATAATTTCCTCTTTTAAAACTTCCTCAACTGTCCCGACTGCTTGAACTGCTCCTTTTTGATTTATCAGGAGTAACCGATCACAATACTGTGCAGCCAAATTTAAATCGTGAAGAACCATAACGACGGTAACTCCCATATTTTTTTGCCAATTTCGGACATGTTTCATTAAAAGCAATTGATTCCCTATATCTAAATATGTCGTTGGCTCATCTAGAAACAGTATCCGTGGTTCCTGAACCATTGCTCTTGCCAGCGATACTAACTGCCTTTCTCCTCCAGATAACGCTTCTACAGATTGGTTACGTTTTTCCCAAAGATCAAACGTTAGAAGCACATTTGTAACAATTTCATAATCCTTTTTTGTTAAATTAGCAAAAGGTTTCATCCACGGATAACGTCCCATTGCTATTACTTCCTCAACAGTAAATGGTAGTTGGTGTTTTACATCCTGCTCAACAACAGCTACATTTCTAGCTAAGTTTCTTTTACTGTAAAAAGTTAAAGGTTTACCATTTAGTAATATTTCACCCTTATTGATCGGAAGAATTGAGGTCATTTCTTTAATAAGTGTTGTTTTTCCACAACCATTCGGTCCAATTATCCCTAAATTTTCCCCTTCATTTAAAGTAAAAGAGATATTGTCTAGAACCTTTTTATCACCGTAAGAGAAAGATAACCCTTTTATCTCATATACCTCCATCAGTTCTTCCCCCTTAAACTTTGCCTTAAAAAATACGCAAATACAGGTGCCCCGATAAGAGCAGTAAGAACCCCAATAGGAATCTCTCTAGACGGTAAAACTGTCCGTGCCAAGGTATCAGTCCATAGCAGGAAAATCGCTCCAGCAATAGTTGCAACGGGCAGTAATATTCGGTGGTCAGAACCAGTAAACAGTCGTATTAAGTGTGGTATAACCAAACCTACAAACCCAATAATACCTACAAAAGATACTGCTCCAGCTGCAAGAAAAGAGGCAACAACAAGTATGGTAATCTTCTTTCTCTCAACATTCATCCCTAGATGAGTTGCTGCCCGTTCCCCAAGAGCCATAATGTTTAATTCGCGAGATTGCGTAAATAGATATATCATCCCAAGGAGTAAAATTGGTGAGAGAACGTATACGTCCAACCAATCCTTATTTGCAAGACTACCCATCATCCAAAAAATAATAGACTCCATTAAATCGCCTGATATTGTAATTAAAAACATTAGTATCGCACCGCTTAAAGATTGCATGATAACTCCAGCCAATATTAAGGTATGGTTACCCCTTTGATTTTTAACATTAGCTAGTATCATCACAAACCCTAAGGCAAAAAGTGCACCTAACAATGCAAACAATGGAACGGTAAAATAGCCGATTTTCCCATTCAAGAACAACATCGAACCCGCTGCACCCAATGCTGCACCCGAGGAGACCCCCAATATATAAGGGTCTGCTAAGGGATTATGCAAAATACCTTGATATGCCACTCCGGAAAGAGAGAGCATTGCACCAACTACTATTGCTAAAAAAATTCGAGGGATTCGTAGATTATTAATAATTGCCTCTTCACCAATTCCCCAAGTACGTTCTATATCAACAAAAGGTATGTTATTAAGCAATATTTTTACTACAGTGTTGATTGGCACTTTCACTGAACCTATCATACTTGTAATAACAATTGATATAAGTAACAGAAGGAGAAGCCCCCCTGTCCAATAGATTAATTTCTTCTTATTATTCATTATATATAACACTAATTAAACAAATCCGGATAGATTGCTTTTGCAAATTCTTCCATAGCGTCAATTACTCGCGGACCCGGTCTACTCACTAAGTCACTATTAATATCATAAACTCGATTATTCTTAATGGCATCAACTTCAGTCCAACCTTCTCGATTTAAAACATTGGCTACTGCATTAGGATCATAATAGCCGTATGTAGTAAAAATCACCTTAGGGTTTTTTTCTATCACCTTTTCTTCACTATATTGAATCCAACCTGGTTGATCTACAATATTAATTCCGCCGGCTTTTTCGATTAACTCATTCATAAACGTCTCAGTTCCACAAGTCCATAAATCAGAAGCTATTTCTACCCAGACACTCTCTTTTGAATCAATAGAGGCTACCTTACTAGTTATTAGTTGTTCCTTTGCCTGCATATCGGTTATTAATTTCAAAGCTTCATCTTTCTTATTCGTGATTACGCCCAAGTCCTCGATTGTTTGATAAACCTCACTTATACTTTGGGGATTATATTTAACAACTGGAATATTTAATTTCTTAAGTGAATCGATTAATTGATCATCATGTGCGCCAAGAACTATTAGATCGGGTTTTAAATTTAATATTTGCTCAATATTTGGATTTAGCCCATCATCAAAAACATACTCTACTTTTTCTTGTATATTTACAGGATAATTATCATAAATAGTTACAGCTATCACTCTACCATCTAAATCTAATTCATATAAAATTTCTGTATTACTTGGAAAAAAGGTTATTATTCTTTGTGGTTCTGCAGGAATTAGCACTTCACTACCTGTATAGTCTGTTATCGATAATGGATATATAGTTTCACTTGAATTAATCGACTGCAAGTTATTATTAGTTTGATCTGTTTCGCTAGAATTAGTTGAACAACCCGCTAAAATTCCAACTAACAAAATTATAATAGTTATCCATAAAAAGCTTTTTTTCATCATTATAAACTCTCCCTTTTAGGTGATTCTGAAATAAAAAAGCCTTTTTCTCGTAAGGGAAAAAGACTCTAAATGCATATGCTAAAATTAAGACGTCGCTCCTTTCCCCGAGATATAACATCTTGTAATAAATAGGCAGGTTTCCTGACTCTTGGATTTGTATTTCAGAATACTACCAATTACAGTGGCGGGACCGCGTTGGATTTACACCAAACTTCCCCTTAACCTATTTATTGCTAATATTTAATTTTAATTAATTATATCGGTTAAACTTCTAATATACAAACTGTTTTTATTTTCCTAAAAATCGATTCCTTTTACCGCGGTGATTCCAACATCATAATAATGTTTTACTGAATCTATCTTTGATACAAGATCAGCAACATCAATTATTTCTTGTTTGGCTCCTCGCCCAGTTATTACAAGATGTAGTTTATCAGGTTTTACTTTTATTAACTGAATAACCTCAGATAATGGAAGTACATCATCAATTGGAAAATCCCTTATTGCTAAAGCATTATTCAACTCATCCAATACAATCAGATCATATTGGTCCGACAGGACTTTCTCTTTTATATATGCCCAAGCATTTTTTAACGCCTGACGTTGTTCTTCATGAGATTTAACCCAAGTAAAGCCGATTCCCAGTTGCTCTATTTCGATTCCTAATTTAGTTAAGGCCCCTTGTTCTCCAGATACACTCTCTTTTGACTTGATAAACTGAAAAAATCCTACCTTCATTCCGTTTCCCACTGCCCTAACTGCTAACCCAATTGCTGCTGATGTTTTTCCTTTACCATCACCAGTATATACAAGTGTTAATCCTTTACTTTTCATCATTCTCACCCACTATTACTCTTGATTAAGTTGTTCTAATAATTCCTCTGCAGCAATAAAGTTCGGGTCTATCTTCAAGGCTTTATCTAACAAATCTTTTGCGTATTCAAAATCTTCATTGAAAATATATATTAGTGCAAGATTATAATAAACCTCTGGAAAATCATTTTGCATCTCCAAAGTCATTTCATACTGTTCAGTGGCCTGTTCTAATTCGCCTTCGTTAAGTAAGGTATTCCCATAGTAAAAGTGAAAAAAATACTGTTCAGGGTATTCCTCAACTAAAAAGCTGAAAATTTTATTCGCGGTTTCTAAATCACCCTTTTCTAAAGCCTGTTGCCCTGTAATATATATTGCTTCACTTCCCTTTAAATCATCGGAAGTAACGGAAACCCAGGTCAAACTTAATATCCCTATAAGCACAATAATAGAGATCACGGTTACCAACCATTTTCTTTTCTTATTATTTGGAAGATGGATAATTGCTGCAACAAGAAACCCTCCGACTAATCCACCAATATGAGCATAATTATCTATATTGGATATCGTAAACCCAATTACCAGATTAATTCCTATAATTGTTAGTATATCTTTTCCTATAGTCTTGAAAAATAAGTCTGGGTAGATATAACCAAAATATAGCAACGCACCAAATAGACCAAATATCGCTCCTGAAGCACCCGCCGCGATAGTGTCAGGCGAAAAAATAAAACTAGCAAAATTACCAATAATCCCAGCTAACATATATATAGCAATAAAACGAATAGATCCGTAAATCTTCTCTGTCAATTGGCCTAAGTAGTAAAGGGCAACGTTATTAAAAGCAAAATGAACAAATCCAATATGAAGAAAAATAGGTGTAATAAAACGCCAATACTCACCATCCATAATTAAAAACGATTCTTTTGCCCCAAACTTTATTAATACCTCAGTGTCTGTACTACCGCCACTCAAGGTCATTATTAAAAAAATAATTGCATTAATAATTATTAAAGAGTATGTAATTAAAGGTTTCCCATGATCAAAAATATTTTTAATATCATTATGTCTATTCTCTTGAACACTTACTATTTCTTCGATCATTTTATCAGCATCATTTGGTGTTTCACCAGAAACATACTTGACAAACGGTTCAATTTTTAGATGAACATTATCAAAAGTATCATCATTTATCCCAAGCTTTCCACTTTCTAAGT
Organism: Vulcanibacillus sp.; assembly: GCA_050175155.1. Classification (GTDB taxonomy): domain Bacteria; phylum Bacillota; class Bacilli; order Tepidibacillales; family Tepidibacillaceae; genus JBFXJF01. The sequence continues at coordinate 16,270 of JBFXJF010000001.1, read as the reverse complement.
CAATATATCCCGAATAAATCTCTAGCCCTTTATCCGTTGTTCTTGAATTCTGAGAAATAATTTGATGTACTTCATCAGAAGGACTAGAATTGAAGATGTAAAGATTTATAAAACGCATCTTCTTGCTTTTTATTTGTTCAATGATCTGCTTTGCTTTTTCTTTAACTTGTAATAAATCATTATTTATATGATTAGGCCAAACATAATCTGTCGGGGTTAATCGAACATAAATATGCTCACCTTTAACATATTTAATTAAGTTTATCGTTAAATTGTCTTGTTTATCCATAAGGGAATTATCCTTAACATGAAGCATAGAAAATCCATGCTCTTTTACCAAATTATTTGCAACAGACCATATATAATCTCTAGTTAACATTGAAATGGCATCCTCCTATGGTATCAAAATAAAAAGCCCAATCAGGGCTTCAGACTGTTGAAAAAGTCCTATTTCATCGTTATTTCTTCCTTCTATATTTAAAAATCAACCATGGAATTAACAAGAACATGCCCATTAAAACAAACCATACCAAAAGTGATGATGTAGATGATTCATCTTCCTCTATGTTTTTACTATTATCCAAGGCTTCAGGTAATTCCACAGAGCTCTTATCCTTTTCTATAAATTGTGGAATATCATTACTTATACCCTTAATTAGTTCAACCAATCCCGCTGGAATACCCTTTTTATCTTTTACAACTGGAACAAAATACTTTAAAATCTCTGTGTTAAAAAAAAGTTCATTAAGTTCCTTTTTTTGTAACGCCTCTCCAGTGGTTATATGTATTTTTCTTTCGTCCGTAATTACCAGAATAAAAATAGTATCCTGCGAAAAATTTTTGGTCTCAAATATTGACTCTGCCATTGCACCAATTTCCACATCTTCACTGATCGTTGGGAATATTACAAATCTATAAACTTCGGGTAAACTATTAGCTACTTCTTCAATATTCTGTACCTCTTCATTAGTAAAAACCTTATAGGTATCTTCAACAGTTACTATATTAGAATCTGCTTTGACTTCAATAGGAAAGTCGGAAATAACTAAGACGCTTATTAATGATAGAGAAAATAAAGTTGTTCTTAAATATTTTATCATTTAGCTCGAGTCTCCTCATTGCCATATTTAAAATCAAACTCACAGCATTTGCCAGAACCTTAAAATAGTATAACATAGAATGCTTAATAATTCTTTAATCTATCTAAAAATTTTCAAATAAAGTAATATTCAAGTGTAAGAATAGTAAATATATACACAAATACTAGCGATAGAAACTATGATTACCTATTCGAATCGTAACTTCCTTACTACTAAAGAAGGTGCTTACGGAAATTCTTGGATTGTTAAAAAAAAGCGCACCATTAGTAGGATCATTCCCCATTAATGCTTCTTCTGCTGCTTTATATGAAGCATTATTTGGAACAATTTTATAGATTAATCCTGTTGTTACAGGAGTAAATTGGTTCTTTTGAAAGATAACGTCATAAATTTCATTCGGAAATCTACTACTCTCAACTCTATTAACCACAACTGCTCCAACTGCAACCAGTCCTTCGTAAGGTTCATCCCGCGCCTCTGTATAAATAATTTTTGCTAGCCAGTCAAGCTCCTCATCAGTGTAATTGATTACCGCATTTGTTTTTAATTCGTCTAAAGCATTTAATTCAGCTTTTTCTAGATATAATTTGTCACCAACGTTAATTATGTCACTATTAAGTTGATTCCAACTCATAAGACTATCAATACCTATCCCCAACTTCTCACTTATTAGGAATAAGGTATCCCCTTCCTCGACAATATAGGAGGGTATTTCATTAATATTTACCGTTGATGTATTTGAATCCCAAAATACTTTATACCCGAAAATTTCTGTAACAAACCTAACAGGTGCATATGTTCGTCCATTTATAATTAATGCTCTAGAGTCCATATATAGTGTACTCTCATTAAAATTAACTTTTTTGCTATCTATATAAAACTTAAAAGTGTTTATATAATCTGTTACTGTAGCTTCTTTTAATTTACTGTCCCAGCTTACTTGATATCCTAATAGTTCCGTAAAAGCTCTTACTGGAATATAAGTTCTACCGTCTACTAATACAGCCTCCGCAATATCAGATACATCAGTCCCATTTAATTTTACAATCAACGATGATGCCTTTGCGTCTATACTAGTAAACGAAAATAATATAATAAATACTAAAATAAATATGCCTAAATTTTTTATATAACTCTTCATAAATATCTCCTCTCAAAACCTTGTCATCAAATTATGTTTATATTATTTTAACATATATAAATCTATTGAGAGGAGGTAATTTTTAGGTGTCTACTCTTATCCGACCTCAATATATTTAGATAATTGGGTTACTATTTGACTTTTCTTATAATTAAGTGCGCTAAAATCCATAGCATTAATATAATATTCTTTTAATTTATAATAGATTGACCTTGCCTCTTTAATATAGTTAGTTGCTATAGTCATTTTAATTCGATATCTACTTTCAATATTATTTAGAGCAGATTCATAGTTAACTTCGACTTCTGGATTGATACATAATGCAAACATGTCTATTACTTCATCATTTTCTCTATCAGGATTAACAACATGTGGTGCTGTTCCATCTAAAATAGCTACACTAAGAGAAGGTATTAAAACCATATCAATACTATTGGGATCAAATCCGCACGGATATACCTCTACTGCAAGACCTAGCTTCTCCGCATGTTTTGCAATCATTTTCATCATTGTTGATTTCCCGCTACCTGGTCTACCTTTTATTATATAACGCTTTTTAATATTCTCTGTAATGTTTTCAATATAATGAATGTATCCTTCTGGGGTTGCAGCCCCAAAAAATATTTTTTTTGTGTATTGCTTACTATCCCTCTTTAACTTTTCCTTAAAAATACTATTAATTAAGTCAGCTGTTACTTGATTAGCTTTATCAAAGTTCATTGCTGATAGGTATATTTGTTCCCATTCATCATGGATTAATTTTGCCTCTGCGAATTGTTCATAAGCTAGTTTAGATTTTTTAATAACATCATCCGTATATTTAATTATTTGTGTGCTTTTATTCTTTATTTGATCCATACCCAAAAACTCTCCAAAATCAATAATTCGCTCTTTAACCCCTGGATAGATTGGATCAACTATATGAGGTCTTGAACCATCAATTATACCTAATTTAATAGATGGCACTATTACCCCATCTAATGATTGACTATCAAGTGAACAATGAATCATATCAATATCGTACCCTTTATTAGAAAAAAGTTCCCCTACCTCTTTGATAAAAGTTGACTTCCCAGAACCAGGCCCACCTTTTAATATATATAGTGTATCTAAACTTTTAACAACTTCATCAAATAAAGAATAGAAACCAATCGAGGTATTCCCTCCAGCAAAATAATTTTTAATCATATTTCTTCCCCCTAATGATTACATTACTTGTAATAAAAAAACATACCCAATCCTATTCTATGCAGTGCCCAAAAAATATTACTATATATTTTAAATATATTTATTACTTCTATAATCTTTTTATTAGTTTCTCATGTAACTCTTCAAATCCTGGCTTTCCTAACAATGCAAACATATTATTTTTATACAATTCAACACCAGGTTGGTTAAAAGGATTAACCCCTAGTAAATAACCACTAATACCACATGCCTTTTCAAATAAATATATCAATTTACCTAAATAATATTCATCCACTCTAGGAACATTTAAAACTATGTTAGGAACACCACCATCAATATGGGCTAATAGTGTACCCTTGTATGCCATTTTATTAACATAATCCATATTCTTACCAGATAGATAATTCAGACCATCTAAATTATCTTTGCTCTCATTAATTACTAAATCTTTTCTAGGTTTGATAATGTTAAGTACCGTTTCAAATAAATCTCTTCTGCCATCTTGTAAAAATTGTCCAAAGGAGTGGAGATCAGTAGAAAAATTAACAGAAGCCGGGAAAATACCTTTACCTTCTTTTCCTTCACTTTCACCATATAATTGTTTCCACCATTCAGATAAATAGTGCATACTCGGTTCATAACTTATTAAGACCTCTATGTTTTTCCCTTTCCTAGACAGAATATTTCTAATTGCTGCGTATTGATAACAGATATTATCTTCAATAGTTTCAATCCCGTATGCTAGTCTTCCAGCTTGAGCACCTTCGATTAGCTTGTCTATATTAATTCCGGCAACAGCTATTGCTAATAGACCGACAGTGGTCAAAACTGAGTACCTTCCTCCAATGTCCTTGGGTATTATGAAAGTCTCATAACCCTCTTGTTCCGCTAACTCCCTAAGAGCACCTTTTGATTTGTCAGTTGTAACGATTATTCTTTCCTTCGCCTCATTTTTTCCATACTTTTTCTCCATATACTCCTTTAAAATCCTAAAGGCAATAGCCGGCTCGGTCGTTGTGCCCGATTTAGAAATAACATTTATACTTATATCCTTATCTTTAATAATCTCAATAAAGTCATTTAAATAGGTTCCACTCATATTGTTTCCAACGAAATAGACCTGCGGAAATTTTCTTTGTTCTAAAGGCATATCATTATAAAAAGAGTGGCTTAATGCTTCAATTACCGCCCTAGCGCCAAGGTATGAACCACCAATGCCAACAACTATAAAGATCTTTGAATTTCCTCTAACCCTATTAGCAGATTCCTTTAATCTAATTAGTTCTAAAGTATCATAATTTATTGGATGATCCACCCACCCCAAAAAATCTTTGCCCGGCCCCGTCTTATTATGAATCATATTATGAGCATCTAAAATATGATTTTTTAGGAACTCAATTTCATAATCTTTAATAAAAATATCTGAATAATCTAAGCTAATATTCTCCACTATTTCAACTCCTATACTATATAATCTTTTGTTTGCCAAGTAACGCAGCTCCAATAAACCCGGCTTTATTATCCAACTCTGCCAAAACTATTTTTCCTATTGGTAATGTCTTAATAAGTTTATTATTATCTACTACTTCTATTATTCTATCCAACAAAAAAGAACCCGCCCTAGAAATTCCACCGCCCAAAACAACAACTTCAGGGTCAATAATATTAATTAAATTAACTATTCCTATCCCCAAATATTTAACATACCAATCTATCACTTTGATAGCTATTTCATCACCCTTGTAAGCAGCTTCAAAAATAATCTTTCCGTTTAACCTGTTAATATCCCTATTTGTCATTTCTTCTAGTATTGTTGATTTTTTTTGTTCTAATAGCCTCTTTGTATACTTTTTTAGCGCTGTTGCAGAAGCAAAGGTTTCAAAACAACCATTTTTACCACAATTGCAGTTATAAAAATTCTCTCCAATTACCATATGCCCAATTTCAGATCCTACGCCATGAAAGCCATTATGAATATTACCGTTAATTATTATTCCGCCACCAATACCAGTGCCTAATGTGAGCATTACTCCACTTTGAACATTTTTCATTGCACCAATCTTATATTCTGCTAAAGCTGCTAGAGAGGCATCGTTAGCTATGTATATGGGAAGATTAAATTCTTTTTCAAGGATATTTCTAAATTGAATATTGTACCAACCCAAATTAACACACTGAATAACATTTCCACTGAGTTCTACTATTCCAGGTACTCCAATTCCTATTGTTGTTATCTCAATGCTAGTTTTATTCGCTAATATAATTGACTCATTAATTAGCTCAATTATATCGCGAATAATTTCTGAAACTGTTCGCTCCCTTTTCGTTAGTATAGCCTTCTGATAAACTATTTTATTATCTTTATCTATAACTCCTATAGCTATCTTCGTACCACCTACATCTATACCTATATGCATAAAATCCTCCAAATTACTAATATAGGAATTAAAAAGAGCCAAGGTTCTATGCCTTGACTCTAAATATACTTATTAATATATTTTCCTATTTGAACAAAATTATAACAATTAATTAAGATTTTATGACAATTAATTAAAATTTTATGACAATTTAGAGAATTAGACATATATACAAAATATTATATAGGTAAAAAGTCACTGTCCCAACGACTTTAAGACTTATACCCATATATTAACTTTGATAGCATTATATCCCTTTTTTTGTTACATTTCTTACTAATGGTGTTATAATACTTCTAAAATAAATAATACTAAAAAAGTAAAAAGCACGGCCCTGAAACGAGCAGATGTAAAATACTACATAAATGTATTTTAGTACATCTGCCTTTTTCAATCTTAAACAAAAAATTTAATTAAAAGAGGTGAGTTAGAATGTTGTTAACAAAAAAATTCAATAACAAGAAAAGCTATGTATACTTTAGAAAAACCGAGAGTATCTATACTGAAATCTTGAAAAGGAAGTTAAAAGAAGAATTTATTAGCAATATTTCTCATGAATTAAAAACTCCTCTCACAATAATATTGGGGTATTCCCAATTATTACAAGATGATAAATATAACAACAATGAAAACTTCTCTATCGCAATAGAATACATAGTATCTGAAAGTAAAAAACTTAATTCATTGATAGACGAACTCATAGAAAAGAGTAGAAATAGTAAGATATGAAAAAAATATATAATATAGGCAGATAATGTTAAAAAAGCTTGCATACCTACTAGAAAATGGTATAATTTTCTCTTATAGTATGCAAGCTTTTTTGCGTATTCTAAAAAATACTTAAAGTTTATAAGGAGTAGAAAATGAAGATAACAAAGAAATCATTTAAAAAAACTTTAATTAGCTCAACAAATAGGCCAGCAAAAGATAAAGTAATAGTAGTTTTAGAGAGATCCAAAAAGGAATATTTTAGGGAGGTAACACACGAACTGAAAAACTCCCTAACAATAATTATTGGTTACACTCAATTATTAAATGATGCAAAATTTAGCACTGATGAACTTTATCTTAAAGCTTTAGCTAACATTGAAGATGAAAGCGTTAAGCTTAATTCTATTATTGATAGTATTGCAAGAAAAACTTCGCAAGTTACTGCCTAAAAAATAGAGTATAATTAACTTGCTGGTTCAAACTGGCTATTGTAAAGAGTTGCATAGAAGCCGTTTTTGCTAATTAATTCATCATGTGACCCTTGCTCAACAATATCTCCCTCATTCATAACCAGAATCAAATCAGCATTACGAATAGTGGATAAACGGTGAGCAATAACAAAACTAGTTCGACCCTTCATCAGGTTATCCATTGCCTTTTGAATTAAAACCTCAGTACGGGTATCAACACTGCTGGTTGCTTCATCAAGAATTAATATTTTAGGATCTGCTAAAATAACTCTAGCAATTGTTAATAACTGCTTTTGACCTTGTGATATATTGTTAGCCTCTTCATTAAGTACCATGTTATAACCGTCAGGTAAAGTTCGAACAAAATGATCAACTTGAGCAGCAATAGCTGCTTTTTTTATGTCCTCCTCAGAAGCATCCAATTTGCCATAACGAATATTATCTGCAATAGTTCCGTTGAATAACCACGTATCCTGTAATACCATTCCAAACAGTGCACGAAGTTCATTTCGCTTAAACGTTTTAATATCATGTCCATCTACCATAATAGCTCCACTATTAACGTCATAAAAACGCATAAGAAGCTTTACGATAGTAGTTTTACCAGCACCAGTAGGACCAACAATTGCGATCTTTTGTCCGGGTTTGATACTAGCGCTGAAATCACGAATAACAATTTTATCTGGCTCATACCCAAAAACGACATGATCAAAATCTACATTACCTTCTATGTTTGTTGAAATTGCATCTGATTGTTCTGGTACTTCCTCTTCCTCAGCAAGAAACTCAAAGACTCGCTCCGCTGCTGCTGCAGTCTGTTGAAGTACGTTGGAGATATTAGCAATTTGTGCAATTGGTTGCGTAAATGATCGTACATACTGAATAAACGCTTGTATGCCACCAACAGTCATAGACTCCATTGTAACAAGGTATCCACCCAAAATACATATTACCACATAAATTAGATTACCTATAAAAAGAATAATCGGCATCATAAGCCCCGACAAGAAATTCGCTCTCCATGCTGACTGATAAAGTTTATCGTTATATTCTTCAAAGGTTTTAACGGAGTCCTTCTCGCCATTAAAAGCCTTTACTACTACATGACTTCCAAACATCTCCTCTACATGCCCATTTACATGCCCAAGATATTTCTGTTGATTTGCAAAATGCTTTTGTGATTTTTTAACAATCATAATTACAAATACCATCGAAAGCGGCAAAATAATTAGTGTAGCTAGAGTCAATTGCCAACTTATTGATATCATCATAATAGTTATACCGATTATCGCTGTAACCGAGGTTATTATTTGAGTCAAACTTTGATTTAAGGTTATGCTGATTGTATCAACATCATTGGTGATTCTAGAAAGCACCTCACCATGATTTGTTTTATCAAAATACTTAAATGGCAGTTTGTGAATTTTATTAATAATGTCTTTTCTAAGCTGATAAGTAACTTTCATGCTTACACCTGACATTATGTAGCCTTGTAAATAAGCTAGAATAGCACTTAAAACATACAACCCAACAAGCCACAAAATAATCTCACCGATTTTATCAAAGTTGATACCACCTGTGCCTGCAATTTGAGCCATAATACCTGTAAAAAGTTCATCCGTAGCCTTTCCCAAAATTTTTGGACCTACGACCATAAATATGGTTGAAGCAATAGCAAGAATCAGCACAATTAGAATTGTCCATTTATACTTGCCAAGATAGCCAACAAGTTTCTTTAGCGCCCCCATGAAATCCTTGGCTTTTTCGCCCTTCATCATACCACCATGTAACCCGCCAGGACCACCAAATGGACCTCTAGGTGCAGTATCTTTCTTTTCACTCATGCTAATTCCTCCTTCGATAACTGCGATGAAGCAATTTCATAATACTCAGGACAAATTTCCAGCAATTCTTTATGCGTTCCACATCCTACAACTTTTCCTTGATCCAAAACTATGATTTGTTCTGCATTCATAATAGTGCTCACTCTTTGAGCCACAACGATTACGGTACTACCACCCGTGTGCTCTTTTAGTGCTTTTCGTAACGCAGAATCGGTTTTAAAGTCTAGAGCCGAAAAGCTGTCATCAAAAATTAAGATTTCGGGATTTTTTATCAATGCGCGCCCTATTGCTAATCTTTGTTTCTGCCCACCGGAAACATTACTGCCCCCCTGTGAAATTATCGAAGCAAATTGCTCTGGTTTTTCAGAAATGAACTCCATTGCTTGAGCTATAGTTGCAGCATTATCCATCTCTTCGTCGGAAGCTTCTTTATTGCCATATCTCAGATTAGAAGCAATGGTCCCAGAAAACAGCACCCCTTTTTGTGGTACATAGCCAATTTTGGAACGCAATTCCTCCTGCTCAACCTCGCGTACATCAACACCATTAACTAAAAGTTGACCCTTGCTTACATCATAAAAACGCAATATCAAATTAACTAATGTTGTTTTTCCTGAGCCAGTTGGACCGATAATAGCAGTCGTTTGTCCAGGTTCCGCAGTAAACGAAATATCAATTAACGCATCTTCCTCTGCAGCATGATAACGAAAGTATACGTTTTTGAATTCAACAAGACCTTTCTTCGCACTATTAAAGTTTTTAGGATTTTCTGAATCGACGATAGAAATTTCCGTTTCCAATACTTCAACAATACGATCAGCTGAAACTGCCGCTCGTGGTACAAGAATAAACATTAATGATAGCATTAAGAATGACATTATTACTTGCATTGCATATTGCATAAAAGCCATCATGTCACCGACGTTCATTGCAGAGTCTGCAATCTGATGTGCACCTACCCACACGACTAAAACTGTTGTACCATTCATAATAAACATCATAACCGGCATCATAAATACCATAACACGATTTATAAATAGGCTCGTATCAGTCAAATCTTTGTTTGCTACATCAAAACGCTTTTTCTCATGATTTTGTGTACCAAAAGCGCGAACAACCATTAATCCGCTTAAATTTTCTCTTGAAACCAAGTTCAATTTGTCAACCAACTTTTGGATAGCTTTGAATTTTGGTAAAGCAATAACCATTATAATCAATATCATTCCAAGAAGGACTATAACTGCTAGGGCAATTATCCAACTCATAGATGGTGATTTTCCAACTGCCATAATTATGCCACCGATAGCCAAAATAGGCGCATAACAAATCATTCTAATACCCATCATCAATAGCATTTGAATTTGCGTAATATCGTTGGTACAGCGCGTAATTAACGAAGCAGTAGAGAATTTATCAAACTCGTTGTTTGAAAAACTTTCTACTTTACTAAACACGTCCTTACGCAAGTTTCGAGCTACACCTGTTGCAATTCTTGCAGACAACAAGCCTACAAAAACAGTGGCAACTCCTCCGATAAGTGCAATCAATAGCATTATAAGTCCAATTTTAATAATATATCCCGTCTGCAAACTTCCTAAATCAAATCCCAGTTCTGTATAGAAAGCTTTTGCGAGCATAATCCCACTTTGTTTAAGCATTATTTCATCGTAAGCAATTGCTTTTTCATGTGCAGAACTAATTGTAGCTTCAGGCAATGTATGTAGCATTGGCTGTAATTGATAAATCATTGTAATATCTAATTCTTCAGTTGCTGCATTAGTCTCGATTTGTTCGCCCGATTGTGCTGCCATTTCCTTCATAACATTAAAGAAAGTTACCGCTGCGATTTCAAAAGCATTATCGAGATTTTCCACAGCGATAACATCCGTTTCCCTTATAACATAAAGCTGCTCACCAGCATTAGGGTAAAGACTGCTATATGTTTCTCCATCTACCAATTCGTAAGCCGAATCAACAAGTTGTTTCTCACTATCATCCATAAATGTGGTTATCAGGTTCATTCCCTCTTGGCTAATAGCATCTGGTGCAGCGTGTTCAATACCATTTTGTTGAATACCGACATTTACAATGTCCGACATGAAGTTAGGTAAATTCAAATCGCTTATAGCCTGAACGAATAAGAGCCCAATCGCTAAAACTAAGCCCAATAAAAATGGCTTTAAATACTTTGCAAGCTTAATCAAATAATCATCCCCTTTTATGTACCTGAAAATTTAAAATTTTTTATCTACCTGTAATGTCTCTGTCTTTAGGTCCTCTGAAATATCTGCGAAGCGATTAAATAAATCTATAAGTTGTTTTGTATCATCTTCTCCAAGACGAGAGATAATTTCGGAAAGCATCTTATTAGAATAATCCTTCATATGTTTCACTACTTCATGACCCTTCGGCGTAAGTGTAACTAAGATTTTACGTCGGTCATTTGTATCAACTTCGCGACTGATATAGCCTTTTTTTTCAAGTGAGCTAAATATCTGGGAGACTGCGGGCTTTGTAATGTACAGGTTAGTTTGAATATCGGATACACAAATCTTCTTATCTAAACCAGAAGCATTTTTCGCAATCCCATTCATTACAACGATTTCACCCATATTAATATCAAATCCTTGATGGAACGTCATACCAACTTTTCTTATACGAAACATGGAGCGCATAAGTTGTTCTTTCAAAGCGTTGTCCATTATATACCTCCCCTCTCCACTTGTAAATCTAAGATAAATAATCATCTAACGCTCTGCTCTTGCCTTGCAAAGGCTTCGCTAAAGATGACTATTTATCTTATATTATGAGCCTAGCAATAAGTTGTTATTATTAATAAAGAAATTATCATTCTTAATAAAGAAACTTGTCATTCTGAATGAAGTGAAGATTCTCTAACACTTGTGAATCTAAGATAAATAGTCATCTAACGCTCTGCTCTTGCCTTGCAAAGGCTTCGCTAAAGATGACTATTTATCTTATATTATGAGCCTAGCAATAAGTTGGTAGTATTAATAAAGAAATTGTCATTCTTAATAAAGAAACTTGTCATTCTTAATGAAGTGAAGAATCTCTAACACTTGTAAATCTAAGATAAATAGTCATCTAACGCTCTGCTCTTGCCTTGCAAAGGCTTCGCTAAAGATGACTATTTATCTTATATTATGGTCCTAGCAACTAGCTGTCATTATGTAATGTTAAGCGCTTAACTATTTAACTCTTAATATTTTACTCCTTAACCTTAATGAAATGCAATAGGAAATTTTCCTTGCACAATTATTTCATTTCTTATTTCTCACAATCGATTATTAGGGATTCATTCATAAATTCTTTTAATGCTGTATCATTAAAAGGAGATTGTATCATCGCTCTCATATATTTGTCCTTATCTAATTCTTTAAATAACAGAATGTAATTATTTCTTTTAGCTAATACTTGGATAAATTCCCTAAGAGTTCTGCCATTGCCTTCTCTAAAATGATGAAGCACGTTTAATTCAGTTTTATAATAGGAAAGACGTTCAGCTAGACTTTCTTTAGGTAAATCTCTTAGATAATCTTCTTTTTTTAATTTACTAATCAATTGCCCGCTTTCCGTTTCAATATTCTCTGGATACGCAAACATAAATCCTTTAGATATTCTTACAGTTCTAAACTCACCGGCCCAAGTATAAATATCTTGGAATAAGCGTTTATGGATCTCTTTTAGATAACTAATATCTAATTCATTTTGAATTGGATCAATCTTTAATTCAGCTAGTCTTACAGATGTAATCTTTCTCTCTACTTCTTTTAAGAGATTATAGTTTTTAATGTTAAGATTATTAATTAAAACATTTGAGCCAGGATAACAATAATTACTATTAGGTAATTTCAAGAATGATTTCTTTCCAGATGTATATTCATCAACAATTATCTTACATACTTTATCAGCAAGAATTTCCCCAGAAATAACTTTGCGACAGATATCAATTTCCTCATTCGTCATATACATATCTTCATATGCCATAGTAGCTTTAATAGATTCTAACTCAAATTCAATTCCAACATTATTCAAGCTGAACACCCCCAAAAGATATCTACTTATATTATATCAATTAATTAATAGAGTTACAGATATGTTTCGGGGAAAGAAATTTAGTAAGTAATCTTGTGAATTTTGAAAATGCATAGTACACTTTTTCTTCAGCATTTATAACAATCCACGCGCCAGAGTAAGGTGCGACTAAACAAGGTATATCATATTCTAACTCCTGGATCGTTTCAATCCACGCACCTGTGTAAGGTGCGACGTTATTGTCATTTTTAATTAATCCTTTCTATTTGTTTCAATCCACGCACCTGTGTAAGGTGCGACTTTAGCAACTATGGACAAATAGGTCAATACATAGGTTTCAATCCACGCACCTGTGTAAGGTGCGACGTAGTGAAAAAAAATACATTAATTTTGAGATAGGAGTTTCAATCCACGCACCTGTGTAAGGTGCGACTGTCTATTATCTTATATATACATATGCACATATGGGTTTCAATCCACGCACCTGTGTAAGGTGCGACCACATCTATAGCATATAATATATCTAATACAATTAGTTTCAATCCACGCACCTGTGTAAGGTGCGACGGAAAAGTATTAAGTGCAAATCCTACAACAGTAAGTTTCAATCCACGCACCTGTGTAAGGTGCGACCTGATTTCCTACTCTTTTGACGTATGCCTCGTTAGGTGTTTCAATCCACGCACCTGTGTAAGGTGCGACCCAATTAGTATGGACAGATTTACATGAGGATACTGTTTCAATCCACGCACCTGTGTAAGGTGCGACAAGTTTACGAAGGTAGAGTGTATCCAATTAGTAACGTTTCAATCCACGCACCTGTGTAAGGTGCGACATCTTTCCATGCTAACGCTAGTGGTGATTATGACGTTTCAATCCACGCACCTGTGTAAGGTGCGACAGGTTTACCACTTGCTATAAGCAGGTGGTAGTGGGGTTTCAATCCACGCACCTGTGTAAGGTGCGACTTAATGTAGTTTTCTGTTCTTCCATACAGACAAAAGTTTCAATCCACGCACCTGTGTAAGGTGCGACAGCAAAAATATTAGACCAATTGACATCATAGAAGAGTTTCAATCCACGCACCTGTGTAAGGTGCGACTTCCTTCTTTCGCTCTCATTTTTAAAAGCAGGGTTTCAATCCACGCACCTGTGTAAGGTGCGACGGCAATGGTATCTGTTTTGTTCTATCTGTGCTAGTTTCAATCCACGCACCTGTGTAAGGTGCGACGATAAACATAAGCTACCCGACTATATACTTAAAGCTGTTTCAATCCACGCACCTGTGTAAGGTGCGACTAATTCCAGCGGAGGGGACAACGATAACAGTTAGAGTTTCAATCCACGCACCTGTGTAAGGTGCGACTGATGATACTGCAGTTACACCAGCATTAGAGGCAGGTTTCAATCCACGCACCTGTGTAAGGTGCGACAAATAGTTTACTTTTATACATTCGGTCAAGTTGGGTTTCAATCCACGCACCTGTGTAAGGTGCGACGCTGAATTAGTAAGTAACCCACTTACCGCAACTGTAGTTTCAATCCACGCACCTGTGTAAGGTGCGACACATAGATACCCTACAAGCTATCAGAATAACGATTGGTTTCAATCCACGCACCTGTGTAAGGTGCGACGACGATATGATAATGGCATGGGCGATTAATCTAGGTTTCAATCCACGCACCTGTGTAAGGTGCGACGTACTGAGGGAAACATTAATGACCTCAGTATTAATTGTTTCAATCCACGCACCTGTGTAAGGTGCGACCAAGACAAATCAATCAATATCAACTATACTAACTAAGTTTCAATCCACGCACCTGTGTAAGGTGCGACAACTATCCTTATGTGCTAAGTGGAGATACAGCAGGAGTTTCAATCCACGCACCTGTGTAAGGTGCGACGCCCGGATTTGATGACCAAGCTGTGATGATAAAAGAGTTTCAATCCACGCACCTGTGTAAGGTGCGACTTAAAAAGGCAAATAGAGGGCGATACAATGCAAGTTTCAATCCACGCACCTGTGTAAGGTGCGACCAAAGAGTTTCCTGTAATGTATGAGCATATTGAGTTTCAATCCACGCACCTGTGTAAGGTGCGACTTCATCAATATTTGAACTTGATAATTCATTAGATGTTTCAATCCACGCACCTGTGTAAGGTGCGACGAAGTAACAATTGAGGAATACATTGAGGGTAATTGGAGATGTTTCAATCCACGCACCTGTGTAAGGTGCGACACAAAGAACGGGGCACGGAATATCAGGTTACCACTTGTTTCAATCCACGCACCTGTGTAAGGTGCGACGTAGTCCTCTTGCCTCAACCTTAAAAACTGTTGTGTTTCAATCCACGCACCTGTGTAAGGTGCGACTAGTGGTAGCGGTAAGTCATATCAGATAGCAGATAAGTTTCAATCCACGCACCTGTGTAAGGTGCGACTACGGCTCCAGCAAAAAAGACTAAGACTAAAAAGTTTCAATCCACGCACCTGTGTAAGGTGCGACTAAACAATGTAAGGTAATATATGGGAGGAATAAAGTTTCAATCCACGCACCTGTGTAAGGTGCGACTCTTGTACTCATTGATTTTTGTTTGAACATCTTTGGGTTTCAATCCACGCACCTGTGTAAGGTGCGACAATAGACGTAAATATATTTATCAAGTAAGAAAATTTGGTTTCAATCCACGCACCTGTGTAAGGTGCGACAATTTCAATTCTTGGCATTTCACCATAAAATTTTGTTTCAATCCACGCACCTGTGTAAGGTGCGACTATTTGCACTTGCGAATAAAACTGCCGAGTACGCAGATGTTTCAATCCACGCACCTGTGTAAGGTGCGACTAGAAAGGAGTTGAATACATATAATAGTTTTGGAGCAGATGTTTCAATCCACGCACCTGTGTAAGGTGCGACTGTTATTATCTAGGAAGTCTATGTCTACTACCGGTGTTTCAATCCACGCACCTGTGTAAGGTGCGACATAAATATTGCGATTAATATTGGTAAACAACATGAGTGTTTCAATCCACGCACCTGTGTAAGGTGCGACAAAGGTGTCTATTTTTTATGCCAAGGGAATTAGTCGGTTTCAATCCACGCACCTGTGTAAGGTGCGACAAAAGAAAAGTACATCAATGGTACAAACTATGGTGTTTCAATCCACGCACCTGTGTAAGGTGCGACAGCAACAAGAGATAGCATAGGGGCAGGAGTATATGTTTCAATCCACGCACCTGTGTAAGGTGCGACCATAGTATTTTGGATAGAGTAAGACACAGCTACACGATTCAATCCACGCACCTGTGTAAGGTGCGACACAAAAGGGGCGGCTGCCTCG